>NZ_JBHWFF010000003.1:11177-14785 GCF_042733785.1 Streptomyces sp. NPDC059695
CCGCGCCGCCCCCCCCCCCCCCCCCCCGCGCCCCCCCCCCCCACCCCGCCCCCCCCCCCCCCCCCCCCCGGGGGGCCCCGGGGGGGGGGGCCCCTTCCCCCTGCGCGCCGGGTGACAGCGCGGCCACGAGACGCCCACAGCGTGCCGATCCCGTGTCTGACCGGGCTTCGGCCCTGTCGTTGGGGCAGGGTGAGGCGGGGCCGGAACGGGGCTTCCGGGAGGCGGTCCGTGGTGGATGCCGAGAGGAGGCCGCCGGCTCCGTCCCCGGCACGCCGGGGCTTCGTACAGCCGGACAACGCAGAGGGAGATCCGTCATGACGCTTCAGCGGATGGACAACGTCGGCATCGTCGTCGAGGACCTGGACGCCGCCGTGGCCTTCTTCACCGAACTGGGCATGGAGGTCGAGGGAAAGGCACAGATCGAGGGACTCTTCGCGGATCACGCCGTGGGACTCGACGGGGTCCGCAGCGACATGGCGATGATGCGGACTCCGGACGGCCACAGCAAACTGGAGCTCGCGCAGTACCACGCGCCCGCGGCCGTGCGTGACGGTTCACCCGCCCCGCAGCCGAACACCCTCGGCCTGCACCGGGTCATGTTCGCCGTCGACGACCTCGACGACACCCTCGCCCGCCTGATCCCCCACGGGGCCGAACTGATCGGCGAGGTGGCGCAGTACAAGGACATCTACCGGCTCTGCTACCTCCGGGGCCCGTCGGGCATCATCCTCGCCCTGGCGGAACAGATCGGCTGAGGACGTCGCGCGGCCCGGGCCGACACGAGGGCGCCCGCGATGACCGGTTTGCGTGTCGGGTCGTGGGGCACGCGGACCTTCATGAGTCCTGGAGACCCCGAAGGGCCGGGACGAAGAAGAACGACTGTGCGAACAACGGGAAAGGATGAGAGCCGATGGAGACCGGAATCGTCCTGGTCGTCGTGGCGGTCGTCGTCGTGGGGTGCGTCGTCGGTGTGGTGGTGGACCGTCGGCGGCGCGCGGGCCTGCGTGGTCGCTCGGGTCCGGAGTTCGAGCGGATCCTGGAGGCGACCGGCAGCAGGCGGGCGGCGGAGCGGGAGCTGGAGGCGCGGGCGCGGCGCTTGGACGGCCTGCGCATCTCGCCCGTGTCCGTCGAGGTGCGGGAGCGGTACGGCCGGCGGTGGATGCGTGTCCAGGAGGAGTTCGTGGACGTGCCCGAGGCCGCGGTGGCGGACGCCGACGCTCTGGTGGCGGAGCTGATACGGGATCTCGGTTACCCCGACGAGGGGTACGAGCAGCGGATGCGCGACCTGTCCGTGCGGCACGGGCGCACGCTCGACCACTACCGCGCGGCCATGGAGGTGCATGCGCTGAGTACGTCCAAGTCTGCCACGACCGAACAGATGAGGGGCGCGATGATGCACTACCGCACCCTCTTCGACGACCTGCTCGCCGACGGCGAGCCGACCGGCAGCCGCCGGTCCTGACGCGGAGGCAGGAGACATGCGACACCACGAGACGCCCGAGCACGTGCCGGGGGCCGCGAACCCCCGGCGCCCCACCGACCCGACGGCGGGCCGCCCCGAGACGGGAGCCGAACCCGGCCTGCCCGGTCCCACGCGCCACACGACCGGGACGTACGGAACCGACACGGAACGCCCGCCGGAACAGAGCCCGCCGAGCACGACGATCCCGGCGCAGAACGCCAGGTCCCGCCCCCTCGAACCGAGGGACCCGCGGCCCGGTCCCGACGCGCCCCGGATCCCCCGGCAGGGCCCGGCCGATGCCCGGCCGGTGGCACCGCAGCAGCCCCCCGTGCCAGCGCAGCGGGCCGTGCCCCCGCACACGACGGACTCGCAGGCCGCGCCCCCGGGCCCGCCCGTGCCCACCGAGCCGCCTGCCCCGTACGCACCGCCCGGCCCGGACACCGAGGTGCCCGGCGGACAGGGAGGTCACGGCCGTCACGCCGCGCCTGCCTCGACGGCGCCCGCACCGCCCCCGCCCGGCGCCGCGGCACACCGCCCGGAGCACGCCCGTCCCACGCGGCCCGATGCCGGAGCGGGCGCCGAGGAGATCCCGGACCTGCTCGGCGCGGCCGAGGAGCAGCTGTTCCGTGAGCGCTGGCACCAGGTCCAGGGCCAGTTCGTCGACGACCCCCGCCAGGCGGTCCACGCGGCGGACGTGCTCGTCGGGGATGTGATGCGGACGCTGGCGGACACGTTCGCCCAGCACCGCAACGCCCTGGAGGGGCAGTGGAGCCAGGGGCTGGAGGCCGACACGGAGAGCCTGCGGCGCGCGCTCTGTCAGTACCGCGCGCTGTTCCAGCGCCTCCTGTCCACCTGACGCCCGCGACGACCCGCACCGCCGGAGCGGTGGTGCGGGCCCGCGACCGGTCGCCCGTGACGTCCCTGCCCGGGCGGCCGGCCTCGTGGCCCGCACGCGGCGGGGGGCCCCCGCCCCCCCCCCCCCCGGGGGGGGGGGCCGCGCGGGGGGGGGGGGGGGGGTCGCGCGGCGGCGGGCTGTGGGGGGGGGCCGCGGGCGGGGGGGCCCGTGCGTGCCCGCGCGGGGGGGGCGCCCCGGGCCCCCCCCGGGGGGCGCGCCCCGCCGCGTACGCGGGGGGGGGGGCGCGCCGTACCGGTGTGCCAGGACTGTCGAGCGGCCGTCAGCGGTGGTTGCCGCGGAGCCTGCCGAGGAGGCGCTGTGCCTGGCTGCGCCGGCGGGGATCGGCGGCGGCCCGGCGAACGGACTCCGCCGCGTTGCGGCCCTGGGGGCTGCGGGCGAATCGCTTGATACGGGCGAGCAGTGCGGTCATGGGATGCTCCTTCGGTCGAAGGGACGGAACGTCGTTCCTCGGGGGTGAGTCGTGCCACCGGGCGTCGTGCTCTGTCACTCCGTGTTGCCCGTCTCGGGCGTCCCACACCTGCGCGGTCCGACGCCCGTCCGCCGGGTGCCGCTCTCCGGCGCGAGGCGGGCTCCGCATGATCCCTCGCGCCCCGGGTACGCGGACGGTCCAACCCGCTCGGTAGGGAGCAACCATGCGTCTGGGACTGTTCATCATGATGATCGCGGCCGGTGCCGTCCTCACCTTCGCGACCGACTGGGAGCTCGAAGCAGTCGATCTCGATCTCGTCGGTCTGATCCTGATGGCCGTCGGATTCCTCGGAACCGCCGTCTACACGAGCGTGCTCCGCCGTCGCCGGATCGTGGTCCCGCCGGTGGCACCGACGACCACCCACGACCGTCACGGCCTGCTCTGAGGCGGCCCGCCGTCCGACGGATCGGCATATGCAAGTCGTCAGGTTTACGCCGGGGAGTTCCGGCCAGACGGGTGCCATGAGTGCTTCGGAGAACAGCGGACGGAACTCGTACACCTGGACCGGGCCGTACGCGGTGCCGGACCACCCCGATCTGGCGGACGTGCATGTCCTTCCGGCGCCCTACGCCGAGAAGGCCCTGGCCGCAGTGGAGGTGGCCCGGGGCACCGTACGGGCACACCGGGCCGCGGCGGGCGGCGTCGCCGCCGGTGCGGCCGCGGGCCGCGTCCTCGCGTTCGCGCTGGGGCGCCGGGCGGGGCGGGGGTCGGGCCGGGGCGGCCTCGGGCCGATGGCGCTGTTTGTCGCAAGCCACATCTGA
>NZ_JBHWFF010000003.1:14795-120939 GCF_042733785.1 Streptomyces sp. NPDC059695
GGGCCCCCTCCCCCGCTCCGGCCGCGCCCGGGTGGGGGGGGCCGGGGCCCCCGGGCGGCCCCCCCGGGGCGGGGGGGGGGGGGGCCCCGGCGGGGGCGCCCGCGGCCCTCGTCCTCGCGTACGCGCTCGGCCGCCGGGCGGGACGTCGGTCGGCCCGGCGCGGACTCGGACCGATGGCCCTGTTTCTCGAACGCCACTTCTGAGCGTCCCGCTCATCCCTTTCCTTTCGTACCCGTCCCGTCCGGAGGTCGAGGCACATGCTTCCCCTGCTCGTCGTTCTTCTTCTGATCCTGCTGCTCTTCGGTGTGGGCTTCGCGGTCAAGGCGCTCTGGTGGATCGCCGTGATCCTGCTCGTCCTGTGGCTGCTGGGCTTCGTGGCCCGTCCGAAGGGCGGGTCGGGTCGCTGGTACCGCTGGTAGGCCGTCCCGCCCCGCCCCCCGTACTCCCCTCGCGGGGTGCGATGGAGCCCGGCACCCTCCGACCGGAGGGTGCCGGGCTCGTCCGTGTGCCCACACGGAGGTGCCGAGCGTCTCGTACCCCCTGAAACAAGGGCCGACGGCGGGTTCCGGCCGTATGACCTGGCACCGCCCTCCTCCTCTAGATCACGGAGCGGTAGTGTCGTCATCATTGCCGTACGGCAACGATCGCGGTCGGAGGCACCCTGGGGGAGGGTGCCGGCCCGGCTCGTGACCGCACGCGAACGGTCCGTAAGCGGATTGCTTTTTGGGAACGAGGATGGGGCATGTCTGAGACGACGACCGAGGAGTCCTCGACCCGGGTCCGGCCGGGTCCGGCCGCGGTGGGCGAGCCGGAGCTCCGGCAGCTCCTGGCCGGGCTCACGGCGGTGCGGGACGGTGACTTCGGCACCAGGCTGCCCGACGAGGCGGACGGCCTGATGGGCGAGATCTCCCAGGTGTTCAACGGGATGGTCGACCAGCTCTCCCTCTTCACCTCCGAGGTGACGCGGGTGGCCCGTGAGGTCGGCACGGAAGGCACCCTGGGCGGGCAGGCCGAGGTGCCCGGTGTCTCCGGGACGTGGGCCGACCTCACCGACTCGGTGAACGCGATGGCCGGCAACCTCACCACCCAGGTCCGTGACATCGCCCAGGTGGCCACCGCGGTCGCCAAGGGCGACCTGTCGCAGAAGATCGACGTGGACGCCCGCGGCGAGATCCTGGAGCTGAAGAACACCATCAACACGATGGTCGACCAGCTCTCCTCCTTCGCCGACGAGGTCACGCGCATGGCCCGTGACGTGGGCACGGAGGGCATCCTCGGCGGACAGGCCGACGTGAAGGGCGTCTCCGGCACCTGGCGCGACCTGACCGACTCGGTGAACTCCATGGCGGGGAACCTCACCGCCCAGGTGCGGGCGATCGCCCATGTCGCCACCGCGGTCGCCACCGGTGACCTGTCCAAGAAGGTCGACGTGGACGCCCGGGGCGAGATCCTGGAGCTGAAGACGACCATCAACACGATGGTGGACCAGCTCTCGGCGTTCGCCGCCGAGGTGACCCGCGTGGCCCGCGAGGTCGGTACGGAGGGCAACCTCGGCGGCCAGGCCACGGTCCGGGGCGCCTCGGGCACGTGGAAGGACCTGACGGACAACGTCAACGTGATGGCGTCCAACCTCACCGGGCAGGTGCGGTCGATCGCCCAGGTCGCCACCGCCGTGGCCCGGGGCGACCTCTCGCGCCGGATCACCGTGGAGGCGAAGGGCGAGGTCGCGGCCCTCGCCGACACCATCAACACCATGGTGGACACCCTGTCCGCCTTCGCCGACGAGGTGACCCGCGTCGCCCGTGAGGTCGGCACCGAGGGCCGGCTCGGCGGCCAGGCCCGGGTGCCGAACGTGGCCGGCACCTGGAAGGACCTCACCGACAACGTCAACTCCATGGCGAACAACCTGACCGGTCAGGTCCGGAACATCGCGCAGGTCACCACCGCCGTCGCCAACGGCGACCTCTCCAAGAAGATCGACGTGGACGCCCGGGGCGAGATCCTGGAGCTGAAGACGACCATCAACACGATGGTCGACCAGCTGTCCTCGTTCGCCGCCGAGGTGACCCGCGTGGCCCGCGAGGTCGGCAGCGCGGGCCGGCTCGGCGGACAGGCGGAGGTCGAGGGTGTCTCCGGGACCTGGAAGCGCCTGACCGAGAACGTCAACGAGCTGGCCGGGAACCTCACCCGCCAGGTTCGCGCCATCGCCGAGGTCGCGAGCGCGGTCGCCGAGGGCGACCTGACCCGCTCGATCACCGTCGAGGCCTCGGGCGAGGTGGCCGAACTCAAGGACAACATCAACGCGATGGTCGGCTCCCTGCGCGAGACGACGCGGGCCAACCAGGAGCAGGACTGGCTGAAGTCCAGCCTCGCCCGCATCTCCGCGCTGATGCAGGGCCACCGCGGGATGGACGTCGTCGCCGAGCTCGTCATGGACGAGCTGACGCCCCTCGTCGCCGCCCAGTACGGCGCGTTCTACCTGGCGGAGGACGGAGCGGACGGCGTCGAGCTCGGCCTCGTCGGCTCCTACGGCCGGCCGGCGGGGGAGGGCCGGGACCGCTTCCGGCTCGGCGAGTCGCTCGTGGGCCAGGCTGCCCGCAGCCGCCGCACCATCGCGGCCGAGAACGTCCCCGCCGACTACGTCACCATCTCCTCGGGGCTCGGCAGCACGGCCCGGGGCAGCATCGTGGTCCTGCCGATCGTCGTCGAGGACCAGGTGCTCGGCGTCATCGAGCTCATGTCCTTCAGCCCCTTCACCTCGGTGCACCGGGACTTCCTGGCGCAGCTCATGGAGACGGTCGGCGTCAACCTCAGCACCATCGTCGCCAACGCCCGCACCGACGAACTGCTCGACGAGTCCCAGCGCCTCGCCGGCGAACTGCGCTCGCGCACCGAGGAACTCCAGGTGCAGCAGGAGGAGCTGCAGCGCTCCAACGCGGAACTGGAGGAGAAGGCGGCCCTGCTCGTCACGCAGAACCGCGACATCGAGGCCAAGAACCTCCAGATCGAGCAGGCCCGGCAGGAGCTGGAGGACCGCGCCCAGCAGCTCGCGCTGGCCTCGACGTACAAGTCCGAGTTCCTGGCGAACATGAGCCACGAACTGCGCACCCCGCTCAACAGCCTCCTGATTCTGGCCCAGCTGCTGGCCCAGAACCCGACCCGCAACCTCACGGCCAAGCAGGTCGAGTACGCCGGCATCATCCACTCCGCCGGGTCCGACCTGCTGCAGCTGATCAACGACATCCTCGACCTGTCCAAGGTCGAGGCCGGGAAGATGGACCTCAACCCGGAGCGCGTGCTCCTGCGCAGGCTCCTCGACTACGTCGAGGCCACCTTCCGCCCGCTCACCTCCCAGAAGAGCCTCGCCTTCTCGGTCTCCACGGCCGCCGGCGTCCCCGTCGACCTCGTCACCGACGACACCCGGCTCCGGCAGGTGCTGCGCAACCTGCTGTCGAACGCCGTCAAGTTCACCGAGCACGGCGACGTCGAGCTCCGCATCGAACCGGCGTCCGACGACGAGCTCCCCGTGTCGGTCCACCGCGGCGGCCCCGTCGTCGCCTTCCGCGTGAAGGACACCGGCATCGGCATCGCCGCCGAGAACCTGGAGGCCATCTTCGGCGCCTTCCAGCAGGCCGACGGGACGACCAACCGGAAGTACGGCGGCACCGGACTCGGCCTGTCCATCAGCCGCGAGATCGCGTACCTGCTCGGCGGTGCCCTCACGGTCACCAGCATCCCCGGCGAGGGCAGCACCTTCACCCTCTACCTGCCCGTCACCCGCACCGACTTCAGGGAGAAGCCGTCCGCCGACCCGGAGGGTGAGGCCGTCGCGCTCCCGGCGCCGCCCCAGGGCGCCACGCCCGCCCTGCCCGCCGGCCCCACCGGACCCGGCGTGTCGACCGCCCGGTCGCCACGGCGCCTCCTCGTGATCGAGGACCGCCCCCGCGGACTCCTCACCGTCGTCGCGGAGAACGCCGTCACGCAGCTCGCCGCCGACGGCGGGCACGCCGAGCGGGCCGACATCGAACTGATCGCGGTCGTCGGCCCGCAGGAGGCGGCCACCGCGCTGGCCACCCAGCCGTTCCACTGCGTCGTGCTGGACGTCGACATGCCGGACGGCGACGCCCTGCGCTTCCTCGACGCCATGGACGGCGACGAGGCCCTGCGCACCGTCCCGGTCCTCGCCCACAACAACCGCCGCCTCCCCGTCGACGAGGAGGGGGCCCTGCAGGAGCTCGCCCACCGCCGCCCGCTGGAGCTCCTCTCCAGCCTCGACGAACTGCGCGAGCGGATCGCCCTGCACCTGTCCGCCGAGCAGCCCGGCGACGTCGTGCCCCTGGTCCGCGGGGACCACCGGGCCCCGGCGCCCCAGGCCATCGACACCACGCTGCACGGCCGGACCGTCCTCGTGGTCGACGACGACGCGCGCAACCTCTACGCCCTCAGCGGCATCCTGGAGCTGCACGGCATCACCGTGCTGCACGCGGAGAACGGCCGGAAGGGCATCGAGGCGCTCCAGGCGAACCCGTCCGTCTCCCTCGTCCTGATGGACGTGATGATGCCGGAGATGGACGGCTACACGGCGACGGCGCGGATCAGGGAGCTGCCCGAGTACGCGGAGCTGCCGGTGATCGCGGTCACTGCGAAGGCCATGCCGGGCGACCGCGAGAAGAGTCTCGCCTCGGGCGCCAGCGACTACGTGACCAAGCCCGTCGACGCCGACGAGCTGATCGCGTGCGTCGGCCGCTGGCTGAACGGCCGGTAGACCCGTGACCCCCACCCCCGGACCGGCGCGCGCCCCGCGCCGGACCCCGCGCCGATACGGTGACCCCCGTCCCCGTCCGTACGGCGGCCCCGAGGCCGTCCTGACCGAGGAGTCGCCGACGTGAGTGACCCCCGCCCCCAGGACGACGCCCCGTCCGCCGACATCGCCGGGGACGTCGGTACGACGCCCGTGCCGCCGACCGGTGTCCCGGTCCCGGCCTCCACCGCCGTGCGGATTCCGCCTCCCGCCGGTGTCCGGGACGCACCGTCCCCCGTCGTACCCGCCCCGCCCTCCGGCGAGGACGAGCCGCGGCTGCTCACGGCCGAACCGGGCCCGCCCTCCGCGGAGGACGCGCGCCAGGCGGCCCGCGACGACGCCGACGGCCGGCTGGCGGCCACGGTGGAACGGCTGCGGGGCGAGGTGCGCGCCGCACACGCCGCGGCCGAGGGACGCGCCCTGATCGAGCTCGCCAAGGGAGTGATCGTCGAGCGTCTCGGCTGCGGTCCGGCGCAGGCGGCCCGGCAGCTCGCCGAGCTCGCCGACCGGGCCGGGCTCTCCCGCCTCGAACTGGCCGCGGACATCATCAACCAGGCCGCCCGGGACCAGGTCGCCGAGGTGACCGGGGAGTTCGTGCGCACCGCCATAGGCGAGCCCGGAACGGCCGGGCCCGCCGCCTCGGTCGCCGTGCGGCTCCGCACGGCGGAGAGCGCGGCGCTCGGCGCGGGCGACACCCAGGCCGTCGCCGAGTCGCTGCTCGCGCACGCCCTCGAACCCCTGGGCGCCGTCGCCGTGGCCATCTGGACCACCGGCCCGGACGGCTCGCTGAGCCTGCGGGGTCACGCCGGGTTCGGCGCCGAGGAGGCCGACCGCTGGCACTACGTACCCCCCGGCGTGACCACGGCGGCCCGGCAGGCACTGTCCGGCCGCAACACCGTCCGGTATCCCTCCCTCGCGGCGGCGGGCATCCCGTCGATCGGCCGCACGCGGCACCCCGACGGCGGCCGCGTGGTCGTCCCCGCCGGGACCGGCGGACGCATCCACGGCGTCCTGGAGATCTGCTGGCCCCGCCCTCTGGAACCCCAGCCGCAGGCCGTGGACCGCCAGATCGAGGCCCTCGCGGAGCTCTGCGCACACACCCTGGAGGCCCTTCCCGACCAGGAGGGTCCGGCGGGACGCCTCGTCCCGGCCGTGGACGGGGCGCGGGAGCTGGCCGAGCTCTCCGACGGGCTCTACGACCCCGCGCTCGTCCTGACCCCTCATCTCGACGAGGCGGGCGGGCTCGTCGACTTCCGCATCCGGCACGCCAACGCACACTTCCAGGATCCGGCCGGCCGGCCCCGCGCCGCCGTCGACGGGGCGCTGCTCCTGGAGGCGTACCCCGCGACGGCCGGCGGGAGCGAGCTCTTCGAACGCATCGAGCGGGTCTACGCCACGGGCGAGCCGTTCCGCGCCCGCCGGGCCCGGCTCACCGCCCTGGTGGACCAGGTGCCGCTCACCTCGCTCGCGGACATCAGCATCAGCCGGTACGGAGCGGGCGTCCTCCTCATCTGGCGCGTCGAGGACGAGTCGGCGCGCCTCGCCAGCCTGCTCCAGCACGCCCAGCGCCTGGGCCGGGTCGGGGCGTTCGAGGAGGACGTCCTCACCGGCGAGATCACCTGGCACGGACAGCTCTTCGAGCTCTTCGGCCGCCGCCCGACGGAGCCGCCGGTCGCCCTGCGCGACCTGGCCGCCCACGCCCACCCCGACGACGCCGTGACCATCCGGCGCTTCCTCCAGTCGGTACTGCACCAGCGGCAGGTGGGCACCGCGGCCTTCCGCATGCTGCGGCACGACGGGGTCACGCGGCACATCCGGGTGACCGCCGAACCCGCCCTGGGCGTCGACGGCGGGCTCCAGGCGGTCCGGGGCGCCTACCAGGACATCTCGGCGCAGCACTGGACCGAGGTCGCCCTCTCCGCCACCCGCGACCGGCTCGCCGCCACGGAGGAGGCGGCCGAGGAGCGCAACCGGCTCACCCTCCAGCTCCAGCACGCCATCATGCCGCCGGCCAGGCCGCCGCTCGACGCGCCGACCTTGAGCATCGCCGTGCGCTACCGTCCCGCCGAGTCCGACTCGCTGGTCGGCGGTGACTGGTACGACACCGTCGTGCTGCCGTCCAAGAAGGTGCTCCTGTGCGTCGGGGACGTCGCGGGCCACGGGGTGGAGGCGGCCACCGGGATGGTGGTCCTGCGCAACGCCCTCCGCGGCCTCGCGGTCACGGGCGCGGGGCCGGGCCAGCTGCTGTCCTGGCTGAACAGCGTCGCCCACCACCTCACGGCGCACGTCACGGCCACGGCGGTCTGCGGCATCTACGACCCCGACACCCGGACGCTGCGCTGGGCCAGGGCGGGGCACCTGCCGCCCGTACTGGTACGCGGCGACGACGCGGCCGACCTGCCCCTGCTGCGCGGCATCCTGCTGGGGGCGCTCGCCGAGGCCGAGTACGAGGAGGCGGAGGTCCGGCTCGAACCCGACGACGTCGTCCTGATGTACACCGACGGGCTCGTCGAGCGGCGGGACACCGCCGTCCACGATTCCGTCGCCCAGCTGCTCACCGTCGCCCGGCAGCCGTCCGACAGCCTGGAACGACGGCTGGACGAGCTGCTGGCGCGCAGCAAGTCGGACACGGACGACGACACCTGTGTGGTCGGCGTCCAGGTGTCGTGATCGCCTGCGTCCTCCCCCCGACCTTCCCCCACACCGAAAGCAGGGAACATGCCCGACCAGGAACAGAATCTGGATGTCGACGTCGAGGTCCGCGACGCCCGCACGGCCGTCCTGGCCATCGGGGGTGAGCTGGACATGGAGACGGCGGGCCGGCTCGACCACCACCTGAGCGAGCAGTTCGGGCAGGGGCGGCACCATCTGGTCCTCGACCTGTCCGCCCTCGGCTTCATGGACTCGTCGGGCCTCAACGTCCTGATCAGGTCGGTCCACCGGGCGCGGGAGCACGGCGGGGACCTGTACCTCGCCGCGCCGACGTCGGCGGTGCGACGCATCCTGGAGATCACCGGAGTGACGATGACGATCCCGCCGCACGACGGCGTGGCGGAGGCGCTCGCCGCGGCGGGCGGCGAGAGATAACGGAAGGGCGGCGCGGTCCCCGGGCAGGGGGCCGGGCCCAGGAGAGAAGGAAGAGCACGACTGTGGACGAGATCGCCGACGTCGAGCATGCGCTCCGCCGGACGGCTCCCGACCGTCTCGTGAGCGTCGTCGAGGAAGCTCTGCGGAAGCGCTGCGGCGCTCTGCGGGTGCGGCTGCGCCTCGCCGACTACGGACTGCGGACGCTCCAGCTCGTCGAGCGCACCCCCGGAGAGGACCCTTCGGTCCCGATCGGGAACAGCCCGCAGGGGCGCGCCTTCGGCGCCCAGGAGCCGTACGTCGTCCGGGGGACCGCCTCCGACCTGGTCCATCTTCCCGTGACCGTCCGGGGCGACCGACTGGGCGTCCTGACCGTCGAACTGCCCCAGCACGCCGACCTGCGTCCGCTGCTCCCCGGCCTGGTCCAGCTCTGCGAGGCCCTGGGGCACGAGATCCTGGTGGCGGAGCGGGACACGGACCTCTACGTCCTGGCACGGCGGGCGACGCGGCTCACGCTCGCGGCGGAGATGCAGTGGCAGCTGCTGCCCGGCCGTTCGTGCGCTCGCCCCGAGTTCGCCCTGGCCGCCCATCTGGAGCCCGCCTACGCCATATTCGGCGACAACTACGACTGGTCGGTGTCCGACGGCCGTCTGACCCTCACCGTCACCAACGGCATGGGCGAGGGCATCGAGGCCGCCCTGCTGACGAACCTCGCGATCAACGCGCTCCGCAACGCCCGTCGGGCCGGTCTGGGACTCGCGGACCAGGCCGCCCTCGCCGACCAGGCCGTGTACGCGCAGTACCGGGGCGAGGCCTTCATCGCGGTCCTCCTGCTCTCCTTCGACCTGGCCACGGGCGAGGTCGAGGCCGTGGACGCCGGCTCACCCCGTCTCTGGCGGCTGCGCGGCCAGTCCGTCGAGTCGATCGGATTCGAGGCGCAGTTGCCCCTCGGCATGTTCGAGGAGACCGCCTACGTGCCCGAGCGGTTCAGCGTGCTGCCGGGGGACCGTCTGCTGTTCGGCAGCGACGGCGTGTACTCCGCGGTGTCGCCCGCGGGGGAGAGCTACGGGGACAGGGCACTGGCCCGCGCGCTCAGGGGGACGCGTCTGCTGCCGCCCACGCAGGTGCCGCAGGCGATGCTCCGGGAGCTGTCCCTCCACCACGGCGGCAGCCCGCTGGACGACGACGCCCTCGTGGTCTGTCTCGACTGGAACGGCGCCGTGTAAACAATTGCCGTGTGGCAACTGTATCCTTGGGGCAACATTCGGCGTGCGTCGACGGACCGCATCAAGGACGACCAGAGGTGGCGATGGGGACATGGGGGGTTCGCCGGGCCTGTTCCGGTGCCGGTGCCGGATGCGGAGCCCGAGCCGGCACCGGAGCCGGCTGTGGAGCCCGAGCCCGGGCCGGCACCGGAGCTGACTGCCGAGCCCGAGCCCGAGCCGGAGCTGACTGCCGAGCCCCAGCCGGCACCGGAGCCGTATCGGGCCCCGACGCCGTGACGGACGCCGGCGTCGCTCCGGCATCAGGCCGAGCTGACGTCCTTCAGCGGCGTGCGAGGGCGTGACGAGGCGGTCGGACCGCTGTCCCCCAGGGCCTCCTGGAAGCCGGTCAGCCCCCGCAGCAGGGCCTTGCGGCTCGTCGCCGACATGTCGGCGATCACCCCGAGCAGAGCCTCCTCGCGCTGGACCCGCAGATCCCGCAGGTACGCCTTGCCGTGGGCCGTCAGGTGCAGCTCCACCTGCCTCCGGCTGACGGGGCTGGGCAGCCGCCGGACGAACCCCAGCGCCTCCAGCCGGTCGCACATGCGGCTCACCGAGGGCGGCGCGGACCCGAGCAGGTCGCCGAGGGTGCGCAGGCTGATGCCCTCCTCGCGGTCCAGGCTGTACAGCACGCGCAGCTGACTCGCCGAGACCGGTGTCGCCGACACCATGTCCCGGCCGCGCTCCCACAGCACCTCCAGCAGCTCGATGAGCTCCCTGGCGGCCTCGGCCGTCTGCTGCGGTTCCCCCGGCGGCGGGGCGGGCTCGGTGCTCATGACTGCCGACACTCCTCGGGCGTCCGGGACCGAGGACGTCGGCCTTGCGACGGACCGGTCATCTCCACAACTCTCCAGAAGGCGGTACTCATCCGGTGGATCGACACGTGACAGTGGAAAGCGCACTGCGCGGGGCGGCACCACACCTCCTCCTGGACTCCCTCCGTACCAGTCTCGCGCGGTCGTACGACGCGACCTCCGCCGACCTGTTGCTCATCGACTACGGATTCACGTCCCTCAGCCCCGTGGAGCCCGTACAGGCCCCTACCGGAGTGCGGCAGGTGCCCGTGGACGCCGGCCCCGCGGGTCGGGTCCTCCGCACCCAGCAACCATATCTTTTCCGTGATGGCGGGCCCACGGCGACCGTTTACCTGCCCGTCACGGTCCGCGGTGACCGCTTCGGCGTCCTCGTGGTCGGCCTGCCCGCGGACCGCTGCGCCCCGGACACGACCGCGCGCCTCGGCCGGGTCGCCGAGACGCTCGGACACGCCCTGCGCGTCGCCGACCGCCACACCGACCGCTACCACAGCGCCCGGAGGACCCACGCCCTCACCGTCGGCGGCGAGATGCAGTGGGACACCCTGCCGGGCCGGGCCTGCGCGGGGCCCGCGTTCGACCTCCACGCCCACTGGGAACCCGCCTACACCTCGGGAGGACACCTCCTGGACTGGAGCGTGACCGAGGACCAACTCCTGCTGGTCGTCGCGGACGGAACCGGCCCCGGCACCCCGGCCGCCCTGGTGAGCGCACTCGCCCTGACGGCCGTGCGCAACGCTCGCCGGGCCGGACTCGACCTGGTGGGACAGGCCAGCCTCACCGACCAGGCGCTCTACGGGCAGTACAGGGGACGGAGTCCGCTCGCCGCCCTGTTGCTCCGTCTCGATCTGGGCACCGGCGCGGTCGAGGTGGTCGACGCCGGGTCGCCGACGCTCTGGCGGATCCGCGATGCCGCGGGGGAACGCATCGAACTCGACCGGCAGCTGCCCCTCGGCATGTTCGAGGACACCGTCTACGCCACCCAGAGACTGCGCCTCCTGCCCGGCGACCGGCTGGTCTTCGTCGCCCACGGCACCGGCGGAACCGGCACGGAGGAGGAGTGCGAGACGCCGGACGGCCCGGTCGCCCGGGCCCTGGACCATGTCCGGGGGGCGAACGGCGCGGACGCTCCACGGGCCGTCGTGAAGGCCCTCCGCGCGTCATCCCGTGGCGCGCAGGACGCCGTCCTCGTAGTGTGTCTCGACTGGCACGGCCACGGAACCGGATCACCGGGCGCGGCGTCGGGCCGGCAACCCGCTCCGCCCGTGCCGGACGCGCCTGAGGTGTGATGTCCGTTGTGGGCGGTGTGGGAACCATGAACGGGGGAAAGGCGGTGTACGGAGGTGCCCCGCAGCACCCGCCCGACCGGAAGAAGGGATAACCAGCGCCATGACCGACGCGATCACCGCGGAGCGTGCGGCATCGGAGACCCTGCTGTCCGCGAGCGTCGTCTACGACAACGCCGCCGACGGCGGCGCGATCGCCTCCGCCCGCGCCTTCACGGCCGACTTCCTCGCCGCCGCCCCGCCCGTACGCGACGCCCCCGTCGCCCGTGAGCGCGTCGAGCTGGCGCAGCTGGTGGTCAGTGAGCTGGTGACCAACGCGGTGCGGCACGCCTCCGGGCCCTGCCGGGTGCTGCTCGAACTGCGCCGCGACGTTCTGGAGATCTCGGTCTTCGACCGCGAGACGGCCGCCCCCGTGCCGCGCGGACACGACCCCCGCCGCATCGGGCAGCACGGCGTGGAGATCGTCGTCGCCGTCTGCGAGAGCCTCAGCGTGGAGCCGGACCCGGACGGGAAGCGGGTCCGGGCCTGCCTCTCTCTGGTGCCGGAGCACGCCGACCGGACGGGCCGGCGCGACCGCTGACACCGGGGGCCGCCGGCCGACGGCGCGGCACGGGTCCGGGCGCGCCGTCACGGCCGCTGGGCCGCCGCGCGGCGCGACCGGCGCCGCAGCGCGGTCCGCTCGGTCTCGGTGAGGCCGCCCCACACGCCCGACGGAGGCTGGGACTCCTCCATGGCCCAGCGCAGGCACTCCTCCCGCACCGGGCAGATCCCGCAGACCTCCTTGGCCTCCTCGGCCTGGGCGAGCGCGGCGGGACCGATGCCCACCGGGAAGAACAGGTCGGGGTCGAACTCCTGACAAGCCGCGGCCGTCCGCCAGCCGTCCATGTGAGCCTCCTGGTACGTGTGTCGGGATTCGTCTCCTGTCCGCCTGACCGCTCGTCCGGCCCCGAAACCCGGGGGAATGGTCCGGCGCGGACGGGGCATCCGGAGGGTCGACCGAGAGGAGCGAGTCGACGTGACCACCACACGGGCCCACGTGGCCGGAACGAGGAGTGCGGCCCCCGGCGAGGCCGTCCGGGCGGGCGCCCGGGCCGGTTTCGCGGCGCGGGGCCTGCTGTACCTGCTCATCGGAGCCCTGGCCGTACGCATCGGCCTGACCGGATCGGGCGACCAGGCCGACCGGGGAGGGGCCCTCGCCCAGATCGCCGCCACGCCGTTCGGCGCCGTCCTGCTCTGGACGCTCGGTGTCGGCCTGGCGGGGATGGCGCTGTGGAGGCTGTCGGAGGCCGTCTTCGGCGCGGCCGGACCCAAGGGGGACAAGGCGCACAAGCGGGCGCTGTCCGCCGTCCGCTGCGTCTTCTACGCCGGCTCCGCCTTCCTCGTCCTCTCCTTCGCGGCGGGGGAGCGGGGCAGCGGCGAGGGCTCGACCGACCGCCAGAGCCGGGACGTCACCAGCCGCCTCCTGGACCTGCCCGGCGGGCGCTGGTGGGTCGGCGCGGTGGCCGTGGGCGTTGTGGCGGCCGGGCTCTGGATCGCCGGCCGCGCGGTGCTGCGGAAGTACCGCGACCGTCTCACGTGGGGGCGCATGAACGCCCACCAGCGCCGCTTCATGGACGTGACGGGCGTCGCCGGCGGCGTCGGACGCGGCCTCGTCCTCGGCGCGGTCGGGGTCTCCGGGGTCAGGGCCGCGGCGGCGTTCGATCCGAGCGAGGCCAAGGGCATGGACGACGCGATCCGCTCCTTCGCGCAGACTCCGGCCGGCCCCTGGCTCCTGCTGGCGGTGGCCGTCGCCCTGGTGCTCTTCGGACTCTTCTCGTTCGGCCAGGCGAAGTGGCGGGAGGTCTGACCGCACCGGGACGACCGCAGGAAGCCCGGCCCCCGGACACCGGGGGCCGGGCTCATCGGTTCGGACGGGCGCCGGGGCTCAGCTCACCTGGAGCGAGACGTCGTCCAGGACGAACGAGGTCTGCAGGGACTGGTCCTCCACCGAGGTGAAGTCGAGGGTCACGGTCTGGCCGGCGAAGGACGAGAGGTCGTACGACTTCTCGACGTAGCCCGCGGCCGCGTCCAGGTTGGAGTAGGACGCCAGCTGCCGGCCGCCCACGCTGACCTTGGCCACGTCATAGGCGACGCTCTCGGTCTCGTCCGTGTCGATGTGGACGAAGAACGAGAGCCGGTACGAGGCGCAGCCCGAGGGGATGGACACGGACTGCGCGGCGTTCTCGGTGTAGCTGGAACCCCTTCCGCCCAGCCACGCCTTGTAGCTGCCTCCGTGCGCGGCCTGCCGCGAGTCGTTGGTGATCACGCCCGCGCTCGCGCTCCACGGGCTGCTGCCGGACTCGAAGCCGCCGTTGACCACGAGTTGCCGCGGCGTGCAGGAGCCGCCGCCGCCCGTGACGGTCAGCGTGTAGGTGGTGGAGTGGCTGACGGTGCCCGAGCCGGTGACCGTCAGGGTGTAGGTGCCGGGCGTGGTGCTCGCGCCGACCTGGACGGACAGCGCCGAGGAGCTGCCGGACTGGACGGACGTCGGGCTGAGCGTGGCGGTCACGCCGGCCGGCGCGCCGGAGACGGAGAGGCCCACGGTCTGGGCGGCGCCGCTCACGGTGGCGGTGTTCACCGTCGCCGAGACGGACCCGCCGGGGGCCGTGCTGCCCGCGGACGGGCTCACGCCGACGGAGAAGTCCTGCGCCGGGGTGGTGCCGCCGACGGCCTGCTTCCAGAGGGTGTAGGCGATCCCGTCGGAGCTGCGGTTCAGCACCGTCGCGTTGATGTTGCTCGTGGTGTCACAGGCGCTGTGGTAGCAGGAGTCGTAGGCGGTGTTGGCGGAGCCGCCCCACTTCTGCGCCTGCGCCGCGGTCTTGCGGGCGCTCGCGCCGGCCGCGTATCCGGAGGTCGGTATGCCGCCCTGCTGGAAGGAGTAGTCGTCGCTGCGGCCCTGGCCCTCGGTGTTCTCCTCGGGCGCCAGGTTCAGGGAGGTCCAGTACGCCTTGAGGGGCGCGGCGGCGGCCGAGTTGAGGTTGTTGATGAAGTAGCCGCCGTTGGTGGAGCCGACCATGTCGAAGTTGTAGTAGGCCTTGACGGTCGCGCGCTGTGCCGCGGTGAGCCGGTTGACGTAGAACGCGGAGCCGTTGAGGCCCTGCTCCTCGTCGGTCCACCAGGCGAAGCGCACGTGCTTGGTCATCGTCGGGTTCTTCTGGGCGAGGGCGAGGGCGTTCTCCAGCAGGGCCGCCGAGCCCGAGCCGTTGTCGTTGATGCCGGGGCCCGCCGAGACGCCGTCCAGGTGAGCGCCGAACATGACGACCTGGTCGGCGGGGCCGCCCGGCCAGTCGGCGATCAGGTTGTTCGACGGGTACGTGCAGGAGGTGCAGTTCTGCTCGGTCACCGTGTATCCGGCGGCCTGCAGCTTGCCCTTCACGTAGGCCAGCGACTGGGTGTGGCCGGCGCTGCCCGCACGGCGGTTGCCGCCGTTCTGGCCGGCGATGGTGCTGAACTGGGCCAGGTGTGCCTGCACGTTGGCGACGTCGATGTCCGGCGGGTCGTTGCCGGGCTGGGCTCCGCCGACGTTGAGCGTGTAGTCGGTGGTGTGCGACAGCGTGGTGCCCTGGCCCTTGACGACGACCGTGGACGTGCCGGGTGCCGCGTTGGAGGTGGCGGTCAGGGTCAGCACCGAGGACTGGCCGGACTGCACCGTCGCGGGGTTGAAGGAGGCGGTCACCCCGGCGGGCAGGCCGGTGGCGGTCAGCGTCACCGACTGCGCGGTGCCGGTCGTGGTGGCGGTGCCGACCGTGGTGGTCACCGAGCCGCCCTGCTGGACCGTGCCGGACGAGGGATTGAGCGACATCGAGAAGTCGTTGTTCTGACCGCTCGGGGTGCAGGTCGGGTCCGCCGCCTGGGCGGGCACGGTGATCGCGTCCCACGCCGCCTTCGTCGCGGTGAAGAGGCCGCAGGTCGCGTCGAGCGACTTGGCGGAACTGAGCGTCGCCGTACGGTACTTCTTGTAGCCCATGCTGCTGGTCTTGAGCAGCATGCCACCGTAGAAGATCTTGCCGGCCGTCTGTATCCCCACGCCCGTCAGGGTGCTCTGGTTACAGGTGGTGCTGCTGGGCTTGCCACCGCCGGGGTTGGTGCCCTCGGCCAGCAGGTAGAACCAGTGGTTCAGCGGGCCCGCGGCGGCGTGCACCTCGGTGCCGGGGATCGCCGAGCTGTAGCAGGCCGGGTCGTTGTTGACGGCGGGCGGGTTGTACATGTTGCGGATCGGACCGCGCCCCTGGAGGTTGATGACCTCGCCCACCGTGTAGTCGGGGACGTCGTAGGGGGCCGGCTGGTTGATGTACGCCTCGGTCAGCGCGCCGAAGATGTCACCGGTGCCCTCGCCGAGCCCGGCCTCCTGACCGCTGGTGCCGCCGGGGGTGTTGGAGTCGATGGCGTGCCCGTACTCGTGGGCCACCACGTCCACGCCCGCGATCCACTCGTTGGCGCTGTTGCGCCCGATGGTCACCGAGCTGCCGTCCCAGTAGGCGTTGAGGTCGCTGAGCCCGACCTTGGCGGGGAAGCTGCGGCCGTTGCCGTTGACGCCGTTGCGGCCCAGCCACTGGCCGAGCATGTCCCACTGCTTCTGCGCGGCGAACATCAGGTCGACGCAGCCGGTCTCCTTGCTCGTGGGGTTGCCCGTGCCCCAGGAGTCGGAGGACTTCGAGAAGACCGCGTTGGTGGTGTAGTCGGCGCAGCTCAGGCCGGTCCGGTTCGGGTCGCGGAGGGAGTAGGTGGAGCCCGAGGCGGTGGTGTCGATGGTGACCGGTCCGGGCCCGTTCCACTTGCTGTTGCCGGTGCCCGCCACCACGTCGTCGTAGCTGTCGACGACGGCGCCGGTCCGGGCGTCGACGAAGACGTGCAACCTGCTGGGAGCGCTCTGGGTACGGCCGCGCAGCACGGTCTCCCAGGCCAGCACCGGCTTGTCGTCCTTGAGGCGGACGACCAGCCGGCTGCTCTCGACCTGATCGACGGAGGCCAGCTTCTTCCGCGAGGCCGCCTCGGCCCGCTTCGCGGTGACCGACGGCCGGGTCGCCACGTCGATGCGTACGGAGGAGGCGGACTGGACGGCGCGGATCTTGCCGGACCCGTCGGCGAGGACCACGGCGTCACCACCGACGACCGGCAGGCCGCGGTAGCTGCGCTCGTACGACACCGAATAGAGCTCCTTCACCCAGGGGGTGACGAGGCGTCTCTCGTACTGTTCCTGGGCCGAGTTGACGAGGGTGTCGAGACCGCTGTCGACCGCGAGGTCGGCGGCCGCGACCGCGCGGGTGACGGGACTGTCCTTCCGGGCCGGCGCCGGCTGCGCCGCCGACGCCGTTCCGGCGACGGCACCGACGAGGCTCGCGGACAGCGCCACCGCTGTCACGGCCGCCGTCCATCTGGTGGGTTTCAACGTCCACTCCGATCGTGGGGGGTCGGGTTTCATCGCCGCCGAGTATGGATGTGTGCATGGCAAGCAGGAGGCATCCCTGCGGGCATAAGACCCGCGTTATGACCCGTCGACAGCGCCCCTCACGCCGCGGGAGATGGCCGGATCCGGCCTGCCGGCACACCGACAGCGACGACGACGCCCCGGCTCCGCGGGCGGCACGGTCGGAACCACCACAGGTGCGGGCCGGGCGGCGGCCGATGATCGAGCGCGTGCGGGCCCTGGCCCGTCACTGACCTGGGAGCTCGGGCTGACCGGTGTCGGACCGGGACGAGCCGGCTGAGGCCCGGGGCTCGGGGCTGCCCCCTGCGGCGGCGACGACTACCTCGCCAAGCCCTTCCACCTCGCCGAGCTCGCGGCCCGCCTGCGCGCCGCGCTCAGACGGGCGGGCCCTCGCCACCCGCCGAGGCCGGGGATCTGCTCCTCGACCCGGTCCGCCACACCTGCAACGTCCCGGGAACACCGGTGGCCCTCACCCCGACCGAGTTCCGGCTCGTGGCGGTCCTCATCGCCGCCGCGGGCGGCCTGGGGTCACCCGGCGGGCGCTGGTCCGGTCCGGCTGGCCGGAGGGTGCACACGTCAGCGACAACACCCTGGACCAGTACCTCAGCCGGCTGCGTCGCAAGCTCCGCGAGGCGGGCTGCGCGCAGACCCTCGCCACAAGCCGAGGAATGGGGCACCGCCTGTCACGACCGGTTCGCCACGGAGCCCGGTTCCCCGCACCCTGCGCGGCCGTCTGTCCCTGGTCGCACTCGTGGCCGCGGTGCTGCTCGTCGCCGTGCTCACCGTCGCCTTCAACTCCGTCGTGAGGCATCGGCTCCAGCAGCAGGCGGACGACCTTTTGAGAACGCGGGCCGCCGTCGCCGCGACCGTGGACACCACCGGTCCCGTGGCACGCGCCGTCGAGGTTCCCGACGACGCCGCGCTCGACACCGACGTCTGGATCTACGCCGGACGGGTCCGGATCGAAGTACCGAACGGTGCTGCCGGCCCCCTGGCCCACGCGGCTGACGCCCTCGCGGCAGCCGGAGGCCGACAATGCGCCACGGTCCTGGCCGGCGAACCCGTCCGGATGTGCGCCCTGCCGGTCGGCGCCCCCGGCAGGGCGCCGGCCACCGTGGTCGTGGCCCTCGGCCTCGCCCCGTACCGCAGCTCCGCCGACACGATCGTGTACGCCTCGCTCGCCCTGGACGCGGCCATGCTCGCCTGCACCTACGTCCTGACCCGGCTCGCGGTGGGCCGCGCGCTGCGGCCCGTCGGCGCCATGACGGACCGGGCCGCCGCCTGGAGCGCGCTCGCCTCCGACGACTGCTTCGGCCATGCCCCGCGGCCCGAGGAACTCGCGCGGCTCGGTCGCTCGCTCGACACCCTGCTGGACCGCATCCGGGCCGGCCTGCGCAACGAACGCCAGCTCACCCGCGAGTTGTCCCACGAGCTGCGCAATCCGCTCGCCCGGATCACCACCGAGGTCGACTGGTGGCAGAGCCGGCCACGCTCGACGTGCACCGCACGCTCACGGAGATCGTGCGCCCTCGAGGGCAGGCAAGCCCCCCGTCCTCGGCCTCTGGGACAAGGTCCGGTGCGACCCGCGTACCTATCCGGCTTGCAGCGCGGCCAGGAGCCTGGTGCGCAGGAGCTGCGCGGCGGGGGAGTGCTGGCCTCGGCGGGTGATGAGTCCGAGCCGGGCGTGCGTGGCGGCGTCGGTGAGCGAGACCGTCCGCAGGCCGGCGCCTTGTGCGGAGGAAGCGCTGAGGACGGCGACGCCCGCGCCGCGCTCGGCAAGGCGGAGCAGGGCGGCCGGAGAACTCGCGTCGATGTCCACGCGCGGCTCGAGGCCGATCCTGTGGCAGGAGTCCTCGTAGGCGGCGCGGATGCCGGTGCCTGGGGAGAGGCAGAGAATCCTCTCGTCCCGCAGGTCGGCGAGGTGCAGGTCAGGCCGGTCGAGGGGGTGGCCGGCGGGGACGGCTGCGGTGATCGGTTCGTCGACGACGACGTCGGCCTCCAGGCCCGTGGCGATGCCGCCCGCGTAGCCGATCAGGGCGAGGTCGAGAGAGCCGGCGAGGACCTGGATCTGGAGGTGGTCGGAGTAGCCCTCGTGGAGGCTGACGTCGATGCCCGGGTGGGTGTGGCCGAGATCGGCGATGGTGTCGAGGAAGGCCGGGATCGAGCAGCCCATGATCATGCCGAGGCGGACCCGGCCGCGGACCGCGTCGGCGAACTCGGCGGCGGTGTGCTTGATGGCCTCGAGCGTGGCGAGGGCGTTCTTCACGAGGGGCAGAACGGCCTCACCGGCCGGGGTGAGGCGGATCTGACGGCCGGAGCGGTCGATCAGCTGCTGCCCCAGTTCCAGTTCCAGCTTGGCCACCTGGGTGCTGATGCCGGACTGACTGACGTGCAGGCGGTGGGCGGCAGCGGTGAAGGTGCCCTCGTCCACGATCGAGGCGAAGTAGCGCAGCTGGTGCATCTCCATATCCGAGGATGATAGATCCCATCTGATCCATCTGTTGGACGGATGGGCCAGATGCTTGAAGGATGGAGTCATGACAACGAGGACCGCGCGAGAACTTGCCGAGACCTACTTCACCGCCTGGGAGGCGGGCGACATGGATGCCCTGCGGGAGGTACTGGCCGAGAACGTCGACTTCGTCGGAGCGCTGGGCACGGCATCAGGGGTGGACGAGGCGCTCGCTGGGCTGAAGGGGCTCGGCCGCGTTCTGGAGAAGATCGACGTGAAGGTGCGGGTGGCGGAAGGCGGTGACGTCATCACCTGGTTCGACCTGTGCACGAGCGTCGCGCCGCCCACCCCGACAGTGAACTGGATGCACGTGGAGGACGGAAAGGTGACCCGGATCCGGGTCACCTTCGACCCCCGGGCACTCCTGGCGGGATTCGAGGCGCAGAACTGAACCGGGACGACCCGGACGCCCTCTCGATCAAGACTCGATACGCGCCCCGGCAGCGGGGCGGCGGGTCCGCGGAGGCGGCCGGGGTCAGGTGAGGAGCCCCCAGCCGCCGAGGAGAACCATGCCGACGGAGCAGACCACCATGAGGACGAAGCCGAGGGCGCCGGGATGCTCGCAGAACTCTTCCGGACGGCGCGGGTCGTAGACCACGGTGATCGTGTCCGGGGGCGTGTACGCGTTGATACGGGCGTACGACTCGCCTTGCACCTCGGCGCCGCCGGGCGGGGTGAAGGTGACGATCGGGTAGAAGTGCATGTCCCCGTCGCCGTCCTCGTGCTCCCGCACGCCGACGACTTTCGCGTCGACGCGTAGACCCCGGCGCATCAGGCCGATCTGGTCCCGTATCCCCACGATGCCGAACGCGCACCCGCCGATGCCTGCCACGACGACCAGCCACTTCGCGATCAGATCCCCCATGGCCTCAGCCTAGGCGGCTCGGTGCGGCGAGTCGGGCAACGGTCCGACGGACCAACTCGCGGCTGCGGACGGCCCGGTGAGCGACGGTGACCTGGGGCATCAGTGTGCGGCGGCGCCGGTGACGGCGGGTCAAGTCGTTCCTCGACCTGGTCGATGGCGATGCGACCACCGACGGCTCCGCCTCGTGCCTCTGCCTCTGCTCTGCCGAGGAGGCGAACGGTGACGCTGGGCGTCGTGGCTGTCCTGTGGCCCCACGGTGCTTGAAAACACGTTGGCCGGACTGCCACAGAGCTGCGACGATGCCCCCTGATTCCCGAGCGGAGGACGTTTGTTCGTTTTCGTGTGCGTGCGGTGCGGCGCCGAGCTGACCGCCCCGTTGTCCCAGGTCGTCCTGCCGGCCCACGCTCATCAGCAGTACGGGAACGGGCTGCAGCTCCCCGTGCTCATGGCATCGGGGACGTTCGCCGTGGAACATGAGCCCTGGGGCCCGCCGTGGCGAAGGTGGGAGGAGATCGACGCGGACGAGGCGGCTGCCCGCGGCATCTACGCACCGGTCCACGCCCTGTCCGAAGGCGCGCCCGGCGCGGTCGTCATCGCACCGGGAGACACCCGGGGCACAGTGCTGATCCCGGAGAGGCGCGGCCGTGCCTGCTGTGGCTTCGCCCACGGAGACGGCCCCAACATGGCCTGCGCCGCATGCGGTCTTCCCGTGGCGACCAGGATCGACGACTGCTCGCTCTGGCAGGCCGTGTGGCTCGCCCCCGGCTCCGTGCGCCGCCTTCCCGTCGAAGGCGCCGACGCCGGCCTGTCGTCCTGGGCTGACCTGCTCGCCGAGGGGGCGGGCGTGCCCCCGTCCGAGCCGATCGCCCCGTGGGGAGAGCCGTTCCGGGCGAACGACCGGTGGCACTGGAGCCCCCAGTGGGTGGCGGCAGCCGGGCAGGCGCTCGCCCACCTCCTGGTGGCCTCGCAGGGGCAGGCGGTAGCCGTTCAGGAGGGTTTGACCGCCACGATGTTCCAACGCGCCCTCGACACCTGGCTGCCGGCCGGCCGGCCGACGCGGCGCGCCGTCCTGGCCGGACCCGGACAGCCGGCCCGCAACGCTGACGCAGACATCCTCCTCGTACCGTCCCACCCGCAGACCGGAAAGGCATGGACCCCGGCCGCTCCGGCGTCCTTGGTCCCGTTGCCGTTCGGGGTGTGGCTCCGGCTGGTCTTCCCCGAGCCTGAGGTGCCCGTCCCCGCATCGGGACCGCTACCCGACGGCGTCCTTCGCGACGAACCGCCCACGCCGAGCGTCCATGACGTGTTCCTGTTCGACACGGACGTCTTCCGCCGAACCCTGATCAGGCTGCCGGCCGTCCGCACGCCGTGGCTACGCGAGATCGCCGAGAGGCTGACGTAGAAGATGCGCACCGGCCTTCTCTGGCGGGCGGACAGGGAGATCAGCACCGATCGAACAGCGGAGGACAGCGGTGCCTCTCCAAGCGGTGAACGTCTGCAGTCCGTTCTCACGTTCTGGCCCAGGTGCTGTGGCGCGGCCACGCCGAGTGGGAGGATCAGCCAGCGGTTGACCGATCCCGATGGCGAGAACGCGCCCTGGATCAGCCCCCCGCCTCGGCTGCAGACCTCGTGCTGAGGAACTGCTTCGCTGCCGCAACCGCTTCCCCGTTGAGTTCCTCGACGGAGACTCCCCAGCTCTCTTCCCAGCTGTCCAGGTGGTGCGCGCACTGCACAAGGGGTTCCAGCGCTTCGGGACAGCCGAGGTCATAGGCGATGTCTGCCCAGATGAGGTGAGTGCCGGCGGCGGGATCCAGGGTTCCGTCGGCGATCTGGCCGGCGATCCAGTAGGCCATGGCCCACTTGGCGGCCCGGGGGTCCGCGGGCGGGTGGAAGAGCAGTCCGAGTTCCTCGAGTACGTGGTCGAAGAGCTCTGGCGCTTCGGGCTCTTCGCTCCGGAGGAGTCCGGCCAGCATGGCGAGGGACGGGCTCTCGACCCCCGCCATCAGTGCGTCCAGGCCTGCCTGAATGAGCCGGTCCGACCCGACATGCCTGCCGAATGCCCTCTCACGCGCGATGTGTCTGAGCTGATCGAGGGCGTCGTCGCTGGTCATCGAAGTCTTCTCCGTCGGCATCCGGGAGGGGAAGGTTGACACATCCGCCGACGCCGCTGCCATCGAGTTCCTCCCGTCGGTGATCAGGACATGAGGACGCGCTTCCCCAGGCGGACGAGACCTGCCCGGCCGAACATCTGGCGTTTGAACATCTTGATCCGGTTGACGTGTTCTTCCATGACGCCTGAACTCCCGGGCAGAGTAGGGCTGGCGGTGAAGGCGTCGCGGTCCCGGTCGACGCCCGCGGCGAGGCTGTGGAGGCGGGGCAGTGCGCCCTGCCGGACGGCGTCGAGCTGGAGTTGCTCGGTCTCGGTGATGCCTCCGCACGGCGGAGAATCCACCCGGTGACGGTCCGGAGCCCGTGCAATCAGCCACGACAGACCGGGCGCCGCTGGCAGGATGGTCGAGAGCGCAAGGAGGCTGTCGTGACCGATCCGCCGGCCATGGACGACAAGGGCCCCAAGGTGCCGCCGACCTACCCGCCCCGCACCCCGCCGCCCCAGAAGAAGCCCGCCGAGGCGCCCAGGCCGAAGCCGTCCACCACCCTCGTCACCAGCTCGCTGCCGCTCCCGGGCCCCCAACAGGCCTGCCTGGAGGTCCGTCGGCCGCGGATGGCCATCAAGGACCGGCGTGCCGCCAACTGGGCCCTCACCACCTACCCGTGGACTGCGGCCCACGCCGTCCGGAGAGTCACTGAGACCGTCCGCTCGTGGGGATACGCCCACCCGGAGGGTGACGTACTCGCGCAGACCGTGTGTCTCCTCGTCGACGCGGCCACCGTCGACGAAGGGCGGCGGATCAGCGTCCACCTCGCCGACCAGGACGGCATGCTCCTCGTCGTCGTCCTCAGCCACACCCGCACCGGAGCCGACGACACGGTCCTGTCCGACCTGGCTGCCGTGCCGGGCACGGCAGCCTGCGGCACCGACACGTCTGACGAAGGGCGACGGGTGTGGGCCGTGTTGTCCACCGAACGCCCCCGCACCTACACCGCAGCGCCCGCGCGGTGACGAAGGAGCACAGCATGTCCCAGGGATTCGACTACGCGATGTTCTACGCCCGAGGCGGGAGAGAGGCCGTCGAGAAGGCGCTGGCCCTGCTCGCCCGCCGCCTCACGTGGGCGGAGCTCATCCACGAAGAGAACATCGCCATCCTGGCCATGGAGTGCGCGAGGAGCACACTGCTGGCCCGCCTCGACCAGACCGAAACCGAGGCAGCGAAGCGTCGCGTGTACTTCGAGGGTCTCGCGGCAACCGACTCCGTGCCGTCCGCCGCGCTGAGGTCTCTGGCGGCGCGGCTCGACGAGCTTGAGGCCGAGGTGGCGGAGCTACAGGCGGAGGTGGAGGTCCGGGACGCCGAGATCGAGTCTGTCGCTTCGGCGTCCCTCAGCAGGTTCCACGAAGACCCGGCGTCAGGGAACGTGCCCCTGCGCTAGCCTCGGGTACATACCCGACCAGCGAGGGGGACCGCCGTGGCGCACCTGATCTTTGACGAGGACGAGGTGCAGCAGCTGCGCGACTCGGCCCGTGACCACGCGGCGGCCGGCGAGGGCATGATCGCGTACGTTCTCGAGCGGCTCGCCGCAGAAGGCATCGACCTGTCGAAGGCCACTCCGTACGAGGACATCCAGGCCCGCCACGGTCTCGGCGACACCGACGCCGCCCATGCGGCCGGCGCCGCCTGAGATGGCACCGAAGCACGGCCCCTGGCGCGCCCACGTCGTCCTGCACGACGTCGCCGAACGGCAGATCGAGGCGATGAACGACGAGGACCGTGAGGTCCTCGACAAGGCGATCGTCCGCCTTTCCCTCGATCACCGGATTGGCACCCGAGCGGAAGGCAGGCTCGAATGGGAGTACCGGGCGGACCGCCTCCGGATCCTGTACATCCCCACGGTGGTCGGCACGATCATCCTCGTCGCGTACGTAGAGGTGGACTGACCAGCCTGTCGACGAACATTCCTGCGGCTCCACGTGTTCAACGGGTGGCTGGCGGGAGCGCTGCTGGTCACATGTGTGTGGAGGGTCGTGTACCTGACGGCACCGGCAGTGCTGAGGCGCGTGGCGGCGGCCAGGGTGGTGAAGGACGTCGGTCGGGCCCGTGACCGGCGGGTTGGCGACGCTCTCCCACGTGAGGGACAAGATGCTGTCGGCGTTGTGGCAGAACCCGAGTGCGTCCCCGATCTGATGCGCGGCGACGGACTGCTGGAAGCCGAGCTTGCTCTCGCCGAGGGCCGGATCTCGCTGTCGTCGGCCGCCGACTAGCTGCGGCCTTCCGCTTCTCCGCGTACGCACGACGCGGCCCGCCCGGCTGCCGGGCTGGTACACGAGGCGGCGAAGGAAGCGGTCACAGGGGTGAGACCGGTCGGCGTCGCGCAGGCGAGCGCGGACAGGCAGCGCTGTGGGGTCATGGGCGGCGAGGTCCCCATGCGGCAGGCGCGTGGAAGGGCAGACGGGCCGGTCCCGGCGATGAACGCGGGACCGGCAGGGTGTCACTCCGAGCGGAGAGCGGTCAGCGGCGGCGTCAACGGCGCCCGCGGGGAGCTCGTGTGGAGGGCGTCAGCGCAGGCGCAGGGTCACTTCGGCGACGTTCTGGTCGTCGAAGGTGACACTGAACGTCTCCCGTGTACCGGATCCGCAGGCCTCGAACTCCCGGGTCCGGCCCGCGGCCGGGTCGATACGGACCACGGCGCACTTGCCGTCCATGCTGGTGTCGTCGACCCAGCCGTAGACCTTCACGTCGCCCATGTCGCAGGCGAGCGTCCATTGGGCGTGGGCGCCGTTGATCCGGGGAGAGCGGCTGGAGGGACAACGGTCCGCATTCGCTGTCGCGCCGGTGGCGACGACGAGACCGGCGGCGAGGACGCAACTGAAGGCTGCGGCTGCCAGGGCCTTGGGAAACTTGAGCATGGGACTCTCCTTGCAGAGGCTGCGGTTTAGGCGAGCGAGAAGGCCGGTGGCAGCACCGCGCAGCTCGTTCTCGATCACGGGCATAGGCATATCGGCCCCGGCGCGGAGTTCCCCCGGGATCAGACGCGTCGTCAGTCGTCCGGGGGAGCGGATTCACCGGACGAATCGATCCATCACCCGCCGCGCGCTCGCGGCTGTACGGGTACACGATGAGAGAAGGGCCCGCCCGGGAAGCCGTCGCACGTTGCACCGGGCGGGCGCAGTGCCGTCCTGAGTTCGGATCTGGCGGCGCCCGATTACGGGAGCCATGAGGGATCAGGTCGCGGGACTGACCGAAGAAGTCCCAGCGGCGCCGCTCAGTGACCTTCCGCCACATCATCGCCCAGTGGAGGCGAACCCGTGACGGGGCCAGTGCTCCCGGGGACCTTCGACTACCTTGACCTTCCTACAGCTGGTCCCTCATGTCCGCTGTTTGCGGATGATGCGTCTCGCTGCCGTCCTTCATGTTCGTCGCGCGGGATCGGGGGTCCTGGGTCGTGTGTCGAAAGTGGATCTTGGGTTGTGGATGATCACGGTCCATGGGCAGGGAGAGTTCACGGACGAGCAACGGACGAGCAGTGGGCGATGCTGGAACCACTGCTGCCGAATGGTGCGAGGGCAGGTCGGTCACCGGTCTGGCCCCGGCGGCGGTTGTTCGCCGCCATACGGTTGAGGGTCCGGGCCGGTGCGCCGTGGCGGGACGTGCCTGTCGCGTACGGACCGTGGGGCCGGATCTACGACCTGTTCCGCCGAGGGCAGCGGAACGGCACCTGGCACCGGACACTCACCCGGCTGCAGTCCCTGGCCGACGCGGAAGGTGCCATCACGTGGGACCTGAGCGTCGACCCTACGGTCTGCCGTGCCCATCAGCACGCGGCCGGGCCCGCGAGCAGGCCAGAAGCCGATGCCTCTGTCGATCGTCATCACGGCCGGGCAACGCGGCGACTCGCCGCAGTTCGAACCCGTACGGGAGAAAGTGCGTGTGCCCCGCATCGGGCCGGGCCGGCTATGGGTCCGCCCGGACCGGGCCCGTGCGGACAAGGCGTACGCCTCCCGCAGGAACCGCGCATACCTGTGTCGGCCGCGGGATTCGCTACACCATCCCTAACAAGGCCGACCAGGCGCGCAAACCGCCGAAGGCTCGGATCCCGCGGTGGCCGATCCGGCCGACTACTGCGAGCGCCATGCGGTCGAGTGCGGGGTCAACCGCCTCAAGAGGAACCACGCCGTCGCCACGCCCTACGACAAGTACGCCGTCCGCTAGGAGGTGAGTGTCCTGGTCGCGGCGATCAGCGAGTGGCTGTAGTCCTTCACTGCAAAGACATTGGGGTCCATGGCAACGCCTCCCGCCACCCCTGTCGATCGTGAGCCCAGTCCATCATCACCTTGGCGGTCGACTCTTCCGGGCCGAACACTTCATGGAGCCTTGGAACGTGGGCCTGGTAGTGCTTGTCCGCACTGCCTTCGCGGTACTCGACCTGGTAGCTGAGGTCGTCGTTCAGGTACACCTGAATGTAGTGCTGATCCACGGGCTCCAGATCGCGTCTATGCAGGATCACAAACCGGTGCGACAGGTTCATCTCGGAGAGCAGGTCGTGCAGAGCCTCCTGGGTCGGATCGTCCACGGTACGACCGCCCGCTTCAACTACACGCAGCACTGGCTTCAGCATGCACGCGACTGTACCGACTCACAGGACTCCACTGCCCAGCAGTGCACTTCCACAACAGACCCTGCCGGCAAGAAGCCGGGCCGTCCGCGCACCTGGTCCCGTCGGCAGTTGATCGACGGCGTACGGTGGCGGACCCGGACCGGTGCGCCGTGGCGAGACCTCCCGGAGCGCTATGGCCCGTGGGATCGAGCCTACGACCTGTTTCGACGCTGGCAGCGCGATGGCGCCTGGAAGCGGATCCTGGAACAGTTGCAGGTCCAGGCCGACGCAGAGGGCCTGACCACATGGGATGTGAGCGTGGACTCGACGATTGCTCACGCGCACCAGCACGCCGCTGGCGCGCGTAAAAGGGGGGACCTCCAGAGGAAGCCTCCCGGAGGCGTCGACACCGAGCCCGGCGACCACGGCGTCGGGCGTTCGCGTGGCGGACTGACCACCAAACTGGACCTGGCGGTCGAGCAGGGACAGGAGCCGCTGTCCCTGCTCGTCGCAGCCGGCCAGCGGCACGACAGCCCGGAGTTCCAACCCGTCCTCGAACGCATACGCGTCCCGCGCACCGGGCCGGGACGGCCACGGACCAAACCGGACAAAGTCCGGGCCGACACGGCCTACGGCTCCCGCGCCAACCGCTCCTACCTGCGCAGACGCAGGATCGAGTGCACCAGCCCGGAGAAGGCCGGCCAGGTCCGCAACGGCAAGAAGCTCGGCTCTCGGGGCGGCCGTCCACCAGCCTTCGACAAAGAGGACTACAAGGAGCGCCACACAGTGGAGTGCGGGAGCAACCGCCTGAAACGGCGCCGGGCGGTGGCCACGAGATACGACAAGCTGGCCGTGTGCTACGAGGCCACCGTGCTGGTCGCAGCCATCAACGAGTGGTTCTGACCGACGCAGTGCCTGCCAGTCCCGCTCACCAGTTCCGGCCGGCGATGAGCGCCTCTCCGTCTACGTTCGTGAACCCGTATACCGACGCGACGAACCAGAACTCATCGCCGATCCACTCACGCGCGACCGTCTCGATCTCACTTCCAGCAGCCTCGAACTCGGCTTCCAGCAGGTTGAACTCCTCCGTTGCGGCCCGGGTGAGCGCATACAGGGCCTGCAGATCCGACGGCTGCTCGGCCTCGATCTGCTCGCACAGTCGCAGCAGAATCGCCTTGCCCTGATCTACAACGTGATCGGGGAAGTACGAGTCCTCGTACATCTCGCGCAGAAACGCGTGCTCTGCCACCTGCAGGTTCGTGATCGGCACGGCCCCTACCCCCATCCCTTCAGATGAACTGACGCGCCGATCATGTATGACGCCACTGACACGATGGCGCCCATGACTGCTAGGCGATCTGTGACCAGAACTCCCACAACAGGCCCTAGTCGCCGCAGCCCTGATGATTGGCACTGATCACAGCCATCCTCCGATCGTGGCGACGAGGGCGGTGGATTCGAAGCGGACGGCGGGTTTGTCGAATCGGGTGGCGACCGACCTGTGCCTCTTGAGCCGGTGATCCCGCACTCGACCGTACGGCGCTCACCGTAGTCGACCGTGTCGACATACGGCGGCGACTGCCGCGGGTGCCGAGTCTTCGGCGGTTCCGCGCTGGGTCGGCCTTGTCCGGGATGGTGCAGGGGATCGTGCGGCGGCGCAGGTAGGAGCGGTTCTTGCAGGAGGCGTACGCTATGTCGGCCCGCACCCGATAGGGGCGGGCGCGTCACCGGCCCGGCCCGAGGCGGGGCACGTGGACCGCTGCCCGCACAGGTTCGAACTGCGGCGACTACCCGCGCTGCCCGGCCGTGACCACGATCGACATAGCCTTCTGACCCTGCCCCACTGCCAGGTGGAGCCTGGTGGTGAGGCCGCCTCGCGACCGTCCCAGCCCGTGATCACGGGGCTCGCTGAAGATGCCGCGGTGAGTTTCCGGTGCCAGGTGCCGTTTCGCTGCGATCGGCGGAACAGTTCTTTCGAGACCCGTTCCCACGGTCCGGTGTTACTCCGCGGGAACGTCCCGTCATGTAACACCGGTCCGGACCCGGAACCGTATGCCGTCGATCAACCGCCGCCGGCCCAGCGGCACGGACCACCGTTCATCGTCGGGCGACTTCACCTACCGTCCGGAGGCACTCAACCTTCACTCGCCTTGGCCAAGGCCCTTCTCGTCAGACCGTCTTGATGCCGCCGCCTTCGACGAAGTAGTCGGCGCCGGTCACGCTTGCCGCACGGTCTGAGGCGAGAAATGCGACGATGGCGGCGACCTCGTCGGCTTCGACCATGCGGCCGGTGGTCATGCCCATCGACGCGGGCACAGCGGCCACGAAGTCGCGGTGCCCGACGCCGTTCGCCTGCGCCAGGCGCGCGCCGAAGCCGTCCGCGTCCTCCCACATACCCGTCCGCGTCGGCCCGGGAGAGACGGTGTTCACGCGCACGCCCTGAGGGCCGAACTCCTCGGACAGCGCCTTGGAGAACGCGTTGAGACCAGCCTTCGCGACGCCGTACTCGATCGGGCCCGTGCCGGGCAGGCGGGCGCTCATCGACGAGATGTTCACCACGGAACCGCGTCGCTCCAGGAGGCTGGGCAGCAGCCGGCGAGTGACCCGGACCGTGCCGAACAGGTTGACCTCGAAGCTCTGCGCCCACAGTGCATCGTCGGTCGCGAGGAATCCGTTGAGGTTGAACGCGTCACCGCCGCCCAGATTGTTGACCAGGATGTCCACTCCGCCCAGTTCCGCGAGCGCCCGCGTCCCCAGTTCCTCGGCGCCTTCCGCCGTGCTCAGATCGACCGAGACCGGGTGGGCGCCGGCCTCCGTCAACTCAGCCGTGATCGTACGGGCCGCGCCGACCACGCGCACTCCCTCGGCGACCAGCTGCCGTGTGATCGCGAGGCCCACGCCTCGGCTGGCTCCGGTGACGACTGCGGTCTTCCCGGCGATGCCGAGCTCCATGGCAGACTCCTTGAAGGTATTGGAATTACAGGTACAAAATTAGGCCGCGAAAAGGCGCGGCACCCATTCGTGATGCCGAACTACAACGACACCATCGCCGCGTCCACGATCCGCCTCAACTGCGACGCATCCTCCGCGGTCTTCGCCAGTACGCGCATGCCGATCACCGTCGCGAGCAACCAGGAGGCCACGGCAGCCGCGTCACGCTCACCGGAGATCTCGCCGGTACGCTGCCCGTCCTCGATGGCCGCCCGGAACGCGCCCTCGGTGCGCGCGAACATCTTGCGAACCGTGTCGGCCGTTCCGGGGTCCGAGGTGGCCAATTCGGCAGCGGTGTTGACCGCCATGCAGCCGCGCCGGTCGGGGTCGTTCAAGTCAAGCTCGACCAACGCCTCCAGTGCCCCCCGCAGTCGATCCTTTGCCGAGCCGGGATGGTCGAGAAGCGCCTCCAGCCAAGCGGCCTGCGAGTCGCGATAGCGCGCAAGCGCCCGTTCGAACAATGCGTGCTTGCTTCCGAAGGCGTTGTACAGGCTCCCTTTGCCGATGCCGATCTCGTCCACGAGATCCTGCGGTGTCGTCGCCGCGTACCCCTTGCGCCAGAACACGCCCATCGCGCGCTCCACCGCCACGTCCGGATCGAACTGCTTCGGTCTGCCCATCGCGCCACCGTAGCACCATTTTTGACCTTGAGGTCAAGTAAAAGGTGCGGCCAAGGGCTGGGGGAGCCGCAGCGGTTCGCCCGTGCGTCACCCGGGCCGCCATCGGTCACCTCGTTCGCGCGGGCCCGCTGACCCACCTCGGCGGCGAGCCCGCCTGCCCCGACGTCCACCCCGGCCTCTGGCGAAGGCCGTGTCAGACCGCGCTCCTCCTGCGAGGTCGGCCGCCCCTGCCGACCGCTGCGCCGTCGCCGACCGTCCGGAAGTGCTGTTCACCGAGGTGCCCGCCTCGGTGTCCGGCTCGCGGCCGACCCCGGAGCCCGTTATGAAGGACGCGACCTCGCCGTCCGGGCCTACCGCCGCACCTGACCGCCCGCGAGGGGAGGACGCTCCTCACCCTGGACCGGACTCCGAATCCCGCGACCCGCCACCCGCTGTTACGCCGCACCGACTCGACTGCCCACCTCCCAGCATGCCTGCGTGCTCTGACCGGCGGGCCTCCACGCCCCCGGACCCAACTCGGGCGTCAGGGAATTCCACCGGGCCGCGCCGGGCCTGTTCAGCCCCGCCGGCCCAGATCTGCACCGAACCGCGAGAACACTCCGGAGGAGCGTCTACCTCTCCCCGCCCGTGGTGTGTCCGGGCACGGGGCAGGCTTCGAGTGGATCGCCTGCACGTTTCCGTGCGGGCCGGCCGAACCGCGCCAACCGGTTATGTGCCCGCGGTCCTGACCGCCGTCGGCGCCGAGTCGTCCGCCGGACCTCTGCTTCCGCAGCTCGCTGAAGTCTCTCCCCGGCTTCCCGCCCACGGACCCAATGTCACGGAGGAGAGGTCAGAACCGAGCGTGCTGCTCAGGCACAGTCGCGGAGGAAAGGCGCTCGCCAGGAGCAGCACGCATGAGGCCCGGATCCACAGGATCCGGGCCTCATGCCATTTCAGTAGCGGGGACAGGATTTGAACCTGCGACCTCTGGGTTATGAGCCCAGCGAGCTACCGAGCTGCTCCACCCCGCGTCGGTAGGTACAACCATACGCCACCTACGACGCCTGCAAGACCATGCCGCCGATCGGCTATCAGGGCAGATACCAGCGGGTTCGCGCCTATTTCCGGGAGAAGCGGCTCTCGTCAGGCTCCGTCACGGCTCGGCCACCGTCACCCCGGGTCATCGCCGGATGGATCCTCCACGGCCGGAGACCCTCGCCGAGGCGGAGCACCTTCGGCGCAAGGCCGTCCTGGTCCACTGCCCTGAACTGGACGCCCTCACCGGCCACGTCCGCTCCTTCGGGCTGGTGCTCACCGAGCGCCAGGACGAACGGCTGCCGCAGCGGCTCGATGCCGTCAGGCCAGACAACCTCCCCGACCGCCGTACTCGCGCCGCAGGCATCGACCCTGGCCGCGATGCAGTCGTCGCCGGCCTGACCCTGGCCTGGAACCCCGGGGTCGTCGAAGGCCGCGTCAACCGGATCAAGATGCGCAAGCGCCAAATGTTCGGCCGGGCAGGTCTCCCGCCGCTGCGGAAGCGGGTGCTGCTGGCCTGAGCCGATTGGCAGACTGCGGCTGCTCTAGGAGCCCGAAGCCGCGGCCTGGCTCCGTTCAAGGTAGCTGTCGCTGGGGCACCCGACATCGGGGTCTCCAGTCGGACACAGCACAGGATCCTCTTCGTCGCCGAAGAGGTAGACGTCCACCTCGCAGTCGCCGGCGGAGAAGATCAGCGACACCACGGTGCCGCGTGTGGCGCTTTCGTCAGCGGCATTGAACTGGCTCGATTCAGTGGGGGCAAAGAACGCCCATCGGCCAGACGACAACACCGAAGGCTCCTTGCAGTCTGATGCGACAGGCAACCAGTCGAAGTGCTCGGCGGCGAACGTGTGGTCCTCCTGAAATACCAGGGAGGTGCCCTCCTCGCTGGTCCATCGCCCCTCCACCTGATCCGCTGAGATCTTTGCGGCATGGACCGCTGCAGCCCCGCCGCAGGACACCGTCAGCGCTACCACAGCTGCAACCAAGGCGTTCGAGCGCCACAACTGTTGCCCCACGCCAACACCTTTCCGCATGCCCGGGCAGCTGTCCCCATCATACGAATCTCAGCCCTATTTGAACGCGCTCAAAATCGTACAGCGGTCCGCCGCCCGGGCGCAGCTGGTGAAGCCAGAGAACCGCAGTGCTCGGCTGTCAGAGCGAGCCCTCCGACCCAACACCCACGTGGCCCGTCACGGAAAGTGAGCCAGAACCCGAGATCCGGCGGCACTTTCAGCACACCGTTCGGAATGATTTAGATGACAGGATGGTGCGACCGCTGGATGTTCGCCAACAGGGACGGGATGCACATCAGAAGTGACTGCCTGGCCCGCGAGAACGAGCCCGTGGCCCGAAACGGACGACGCCTGCGGCGCGAGCGAGTCATGTTGCTCGGTGACCTCGCCCGTCGCTCCGGACTGTCGATGTTTGGCGTTCCGGCCCGCCGCCTCCGGACGCGACGTGCGACTCCAGGTACATGCGCACGCTCCCGCTGTGCTTGGAGCCGGGAGGGAGCGCACCGTCGCAGCCCATCGGTGCGCACACCGCCGGCACGGGCAAGCTGCGGACCGGACCGCTCCCGGACCCGTGGGTCCCTCCGGAGGCGACTTCGTCCGTTCTTTGAGTGACTTCCCACATCAGCACGTGTGCCTGAGCGACCGCGTGGTGGTGCACAGGGTCACCACCACGCCACAGGTGTGACAGTTCGGGCCCACCGTGGCCAAGGGCGGCCCCTCAGCCACGAGTAGGCGCCGCCGTAGAAGAAGAGACAGACAGAGGAAGGGCGAATGCGCCGAGAGAACCCCGTCACCGAAGACCGGCACGAGGTGCTGCGCGTCATCACCGAGCGCACGCGTGACGGCAGCCGTCCCGGCGAACGCAGCGACGCCCTGCGGGTGGCCCTGGTCATCGAAGGTGGCGGCATGCGCGGGACCATCTCCGCTGGTATGGCCCTCGCCCTGCACGAGGCGGGCGTCGCTGACGCGTTCGACGCCGTGTACGGTGCCTCGGCGGGAGCGATCACAGGAGCCTGGCTGCTCAGCGGCACCCCGGAGAAGCTGACCGGCTGGGCTGAACCCGCCTATGCGAAGGCGATGATCCGCCCCGCCAACTTCTGGCGCGGACGCCCTGTTGTGGACGTCCGCAACCTGGTCGAGCACCTCTACTGCGAGGTGGCCCCCATGGACTTCGACGCCGTTCTGGCCCACCCCGTCGAGTACCACCCGCTCGCCACCGACGCCCACACCGGCACCTCCACCGATCTGCGCCCTCTGCTGACGGGTCCGGTCGAACTGCGCCTCGCCCTGCGTGCGAGCGCGGCGCTGCCCTTCCTCGCGGGCCCGCCGGTCGAACTGGGCGGAAGACGCTTCTACGACGCAGGCCTCGCCGAGTCCATTCCCTACCGCACGGCGCTCGCCCAGGGGGCGACCCATGTCCTGGTCCTGCGCTCCCGCACGGCGCCGAGTGCCGGTGCGCCCGCCGGTGATGGTGTGGTGCGTCCGTCGTACGGTGCGCGCCTCGTAGCGGCGACCGCCCTGCGCGGCTACCCCAAGGCCCTGCACGAGACCTACTTCGCCCGTCCCCGCCGTCTACTGGAGGACGACGCCTTTCTCGCGCGCCAGGACGCTTCCGTGCTCTCGGTACGTCCTGCGCTCGACTCGCCTCAGGTCGGACGACTCACGAGGGATGGCAAGAGCCTCCGTGCGGCCCTGGAAGCGGGCCGCGACGCGGTCGGACGCCTGCTTGAGTGATGCCGCGGTGGCGGGTGCGAGCGGAGGCCTCTCCGCGGCCGAGGGGTGGTGGCCGGCGGCGTGATGCGGTCCGCCGCCGACTGTGCGGCATCCAGAGGGTGCCGTCCACGACTCTTCTCCCGCGCATGACGCCACGGCCGGCCCTTCCGTGCGGGGCGGCGGCCACCGGGTGCTGTGCCTGCAGGCACGGTCAGTCCAGCATGCTGCCGTGACTGAAGACGAGCACAGCGGCAAGGAACCGTGTTCATTCCTGACATGTGTGATGGAAGCGGCTCGGCTGCTGGGAGTCGGAGGGGTCGCCATGCTGCCGTACGGCCAGGCCCGCCAACTCGTCCATGCGGTACGCAAGCCTCTGCACGAACGCTCGTGTCTGCCTGATGAGTTCTTCGCCGCGTTCAGCCATTCGAGTGACGCACGATCTTCCTCCTGGTGGTGCGTCGTCCCGATCTCCTGACGTCCCATCAGAAGAAGGGGACGCCATGGGGAAGCGGGACCGGCGCCGGAAGCGGCAGCAGGGCAAGCAGGCGCCAGCCCTGAATCGGCAGGCGCCTGCAGGCGAGCCGCCGGCTCCCGAGCGGGTCCTGCTCCCTACCCCAGACGCACCGCTCCTCGAGTTGCACTTCCACGACGGCATCACCGACGACGCGAAGGACCTGTGCCGGGCCTACTGGGAGTTCACCCAGCCCGGGGCGTGGGCCCGGAACGTGGCGCAGATCGGGCAGTCGACGTTCGTCTCCCAGACCGTGCGTACGTCCTGCACGGCGTCCCTGCTGACGGTGCTCTGTCCCGGTTGCACCATGCCCATCACGGTGACCAGCCGCTCCGAGATGACCGCCACCCGGCTCTGGAACGACGACTTCCCGCTCGAACCCGTTGCCGCCCGCGCGCCATGCCAGGACTGCCGGGCGGCAGCGCAGGCCCAGGTCGCCGCCGAGAAGGCTCTTGATGAGGAGCGCGCCGCCGCCGCGAATGAGCGGAGGGTGGAGAGCGCCTCCGCCTGGCTCGGGCGCAGTCTGCACGCGGACGAGCCGACGGCCTGTCCCACCCCTCGCCAGGCGGTCGGGCTGCTCGCCCTCGCCGAGATCCTTCTCAGCAGTGGCGCGGAGTCGTTCGGGCCCCTCGACGGCATCGGCTACACGGTCACCGCCTCTGCGGCCAGCGACACGGCGCTGTTCCGCGAGATGTTCCTGGCCCGCTGGATCGCCGCCACCACGCCCGCCACGGTCGACTGTTTCACGTACGACGAGGACGACCAGGCCACCGGCATGTACGTGGATGCCGTCTCGTGGACGTTCCCTCGCTGGCTCGGCTCCACGGCCCGTGGGGCCGCCTCTGCGGCTGTCGACCACCTGCGCAGGGACCTTGCCGACCACACCGACGCCGTCACCGAGATCGTTCAGGAGCTGGAGGCCGGCATGGCTGTCGACTACCTCGACGGCCTCCTCACCAGCCGGTACAACGAGCTCCCCATCCCCGATCACCGTCTGCCCGACGCATACGACCTCGCCCTCGAGGCCCTCCAGAACGGCTACGCCCTCGAGCAGGTGCTTTCCCTGGCCTGGAGCGCTGCCGCCGCCTCCGTCGCCTGGGGACAGCGCACCCCCGGCCTGAAGCCAGGTGCCGTCTCATCCGCCTCCGTCACCAACCTCGGGCGCGGCATCGGGTTCGCCAAGGACCGTCCCGTGCGCCACTACGACCTGCCCAACTCTGTGCCCCGCCCCGCCATGCACGGCACCGCAGTCCGCTTCCTCGCCGGTCAGGAGGCCGCTCAGGCCGCTCTCGCGCGCTTCGCCGCCGTCCAGCAGCGCATCAACAGCAGAGCAGACCTGGAACAACTGGACCGCGACGTCGAAGACACGCTCGACGACGGATGGAAGACGTTCGACACCCATGAGTGGCTGCAGAACCTCGCCGAGGGCACGCCGGAACCGGACGACACTCCCGTCGTGACGTATGCCTCCGTCGCGCCCTCGGGCGACCTCACCATCCAGACGGCCACTGAGCGTCAGATGCACGACGACACCGGCGGCATGACGGAAGGCCTCCCTCTGGACGGAACCGCCACCCTCGACGCTCTGGTCCCCACCTTCGTCGACCACGAGACTCATCAGCCGAACCCCGTGGCGACCCGCATGATCGAGCTCGTTGGCGGCGGCTACGGCATCGTGAACGGTCCCGTCGTCTTCTTCCAGACCCTCAAGGCTGGACGCGCACCCCGAAGCCTCGACGACGACCACCAGGAACTCATCCGTGCCGCACACGAAGCAGCCAAGCCCGCCGGTGGGGCCGAGGCGTAGAACACCACGAGGAGGAAACGCGTTCGGTCCGCACGATCTTCAGTACTGCAGCGGCCGTGGTGTCGGCGGAGCGCTCCTGGCGGGCGCGGCGGCGCCCGCGCTCGCCGCCGCAGCCCGGATGACTGCACCACTCAACCCTGGCGCGTACGACGTCGCCGGCGCATCGGTGAACCTTCGGTCGGGTCCCTCGACGTCGGTTGCGTCGTTCGGGCCCCTGACGCGGTGACCCGGTCGACGTCGACCGGAAGCAGGACGGGTGGTTCCGGTCGACGCTCTCCGAGCGCTTGTTCTCCGGCGTCCGTGCTGGGACCGCCGGGTGGGTCGCTGAGCTCTACATGAGCCTCTCCGCTCGGCGTCAGTCCCGGATCGGACCCGGGGCCTGGGACATGCGCAGGCAGCGGTAGATGCCCTGGTCCCAGATCTCCCAGTGGTGCTTGATGCGGTCACGGGTGTTCGGGCCGTACACGCCGTCCGCGACGAGGCCTTCGGCTGCCTGGACCTTCTTCAGGGCGGCCTCGGTGCCCGGTCCGAAGATGCCGTCCTTGGCCAGGTTGATCTGGCCGTAGCAGAAGTGCATGGTCCACTGCAGAGCCTCGACGCCGTTGCCTGTGGCTCCGCGTCCCATCACGCAGAAGTTTGAGCCGTCTTCGTAGTCGGTGGGCATCCGCATGGTGTAACCGACGCCGTCCACATAGGTGTTGGCGCCGGTACAGGTAGGCATGGCGGCCGACGCGGATGTCGTGCCGGTGGCCAGCAGGCCGACGGCGAGGACGACGGCGGCTCCGAGCGAGGTCAGGGTGTGCTTCATCGATGTCTCCGGGAAGGGTTCCGACGGTGGATGGAGGGGGATCGGATGATGCTGGGGATGTGAGGTTCGCGGGGGACGGCGCTGGCAGCGTTGTCGCCATTGCCGTGGTTCGGGGCGCCTTCCCACCGGGGCGCGTCAGCGGTCTCCGGGCCGACGACACTGTCGACTTCGTTGGAGACGAACGACTTCTGGAAGAAGCGGAAAGCCTCGTCCACTCGATGACGGAGAGGCCGAGTTGTTCGTCCGGCCGGCCCCTGGCCGATCTACGGGGCGGCTACCGCGACGAGGACGGCGTGACGGGGAACGACCGCCCTGGGCATGACACACCTGCCTTCCTTGGTCTACGAAGGTGGAGCCGGTACCGGTCGGGTTCGGTCGAAGGCCCCGTAACAGCCGTGACACTAGGGCGGGTTGAGGTGCCTTGCGGTGTCCCGGGCGTCCCGGAGAAGTCCCAGCCGACCGGCGGGCCGTTCGCGACGCTTCGAGTTCCCTGCTCGGCACGAGTAGGCGGGGAACCGTCCCGTGCAGCGTCCCGGGACGGTGTTCCCGTCCATTGCGGCGCCGCTCCGGGGGATGTCGAGGGGTAGGGGGCGGAGCCGGGCTTCCCTGCGTCGGACTGGCCTGGGCCCGGATCGCCTCCACCTGCGCGAGAATGGTCCCCTGTTCCGCACCGTGGAGGCCTTGATGGCTCTCTTCGCGAGGCCCGGCGCTGGCGCAACTCCGCGGTGACCTCCTTCCGTCGTATGCAGAGTTCGGCTTCGGACGACGGGCCAGGTAGTTGGTCGGTGGTGGCCAACCTGACGTTCCTCCGGAGCGTTTCGGTGGCCTCGCCGCAACGGGGACGCCCGCTCCGGTGAAGCGGCCGTGCCGCGTCGGCTACGACGCTCTGCATGGGGCCAGTGCGGTTCGCGCCAGGTCGCGCAGCCAGGTGTGGGCGTGGTCCGTGTCGTAGCGCTGGTGCCATGACAAGTACACCTGTGCCGTGAGGAGTTCGAGCGGCAGGGGGAGTACGGCCAGACCCAGATCGGCGGCAGCGGTACGTGTGGTGATCTCGGGGACGCTGATCACCAGGTCGGTGCCGCGCGCGAACTCGAGCGCGGCCGCCTCCGTGGGGACGGCCGCCACCACCCGGCGGGTGAGGCCGAGCCGGGCGAGGGCGTCGTCGATGGCATTGGTGAGGCTTCCGCGTCGCGAGACGGTGGCGTGTTCGGCGGCGGCGTACTCCTGCGCGGTGACGGTTCGGAGCCGGGTGAGGGGGTGTCCCTGCCTCACGACGGCGACGAGACGGGTCTCGCCCACCTGCTCGGCGCGGATGTCCGGTGCGCTCGGGCGATTGGCGTTCGCCTCCAGGTCGACCTCACCGCGCCGTAGTTCAGGGGTGTCGGTGCTCGACTCCGCGACGAAGCGCAGTCGTACGCCCGGGGCCTGTTCGCGTACCGCCGCGAGCAGCGCGGGGCCGTAGAGGGTGACCAGGGAGTCGTGCCAGCGGAGTGTGAAGGTGCGTTCCAGGCTCGCCGGATCGAGTTCGCGGCTCGGTGCCAGTACGCCCCGCACCTGGTGCAACAGCTCGTGCACCTGTTCCCGGACGGCGATCGCGTAGGGCGTCGGGGTCATGGTGCGGCCGGTGCGCACCAGGATCTGGTCCCCGGTCGTGCGCCGGATCCGGCCCAGACTCCGGCTCATCGCCGGGGCGGTGACGTGCAGGCGTGCGGCCGCCCCCGCCACGCTGCCTTCCTCCAGCAGCGCGTCGAGCGCGGTGAGCAGGTTCAAGTCCAATTGCATGGGAGTCATCCCAGCCGTGTTTGACATGCACTTGATGCTAATGGAGGGGGTGCGTAGCGTCGTCACCACGGCGCAGGACGGAACGCGCGGACTGGCCCGAAGCCTTCTTCAACAACCCTTGCTCAGACGGGAGCACCACCATGTCCGAAATCCTGCAGACCGCTGACACCACCGGCTCCGTCTCCGACGCCGACCTGCTCGCCCGGACCGCGGCCGCCGTGCGCGAGGCGGGTGCGGCACTGCGCGAGCGGTTCGGCGAGGTGGTCCCGTACCAGACCCGCGAAGAGCTGATGGGCGCGCTCGCCGCCAACGACGACACCGCCCTCCGCATCCTGCGTCCCCGCCTGACGCGCCTGCGCCCGGACGCCGGCTGGGTGGAGGACGAGCTGGACGGCGGCGCGCTGCCGTCCGGCGAGTGGTGGGTCGTGGATCCGGCCGAAGGCAACATCAACCACCTGCACGCCCTGCCCGAGTGGGCGGTGACCGCCACCCTCGTGCGCGACAACCAGCCGGTGCTCACCGTGGTCCACCTGCCGCTGACCGACCAGACCTACACCGCGCTCACCGGTGCGGGCGCCCACCTCGACGGCCGCCCCCTGCACGTCTCCCGGACCGCGGACCTCGGTCTGAGCGTCGTGGCCACCAGTCAGGCCCGGCCCGACGAGGACGATGACGTCGTCCGGCGCGTCGGCTCCTCGATCACCGCGATGCTCTTCGACGCACTCGTCGTCCGAGTCGCCGTGCCCGCGACCCTGCACCTGCTGAACGTGGCCGTCGGCCGGATCGATGCCTTTTGGCAGTTCGCCGGCGCCCGTGCGGACCTGCTGCCCGGGGCGCTCCTCGTCACCGAGGCCGGAGGAACGATCTCCGATGCCGAGGGCCGTCCCTGGACCCCGCAGAGCGCCGGCTTCCTGGCCGCCGCGCCCGGCATCCACGCCGAGGCCGTCAGCGCCCTCTCACGCTGACCGAGCTCCACCCCACCCGAACACACGACCAAGGACCACACCCTCATGACCACGATCGCAGTACTCGGAAACGGCCGCGTCGGCGGCAATCTGGCCGCCGCCCTGACCCGCGCGGGGCACGAGGTGATCGTCGCGGACAGCATGCCGGGCGCCGCGGCCGAAGCCGCCCGTCGCGCCCGGATCGTCATCAACGCCACCCCGGGTGCCGGCTCCCTGGAACGGCTCGCCGCCCTGCGCGACGAACTGAGCGGCACCCTCCTCGTCGACGTCTCCAACGCCACCACCGACGGACCGGACGGCCTGCCCGCCGACCTGCTCTACCCCGGTTCGAGCCTCGCCGAGCAACTTCAGGAGGCACTCCCCGAAACACACGTCGTCAAGACCCTCAACACCATGCTCTTCCCGGTGATGACCGCCCCGGCCATGCTCACCCAGACGCCCACGGTGTTCCTCTCCGGCGAGGACCCCCGGGCCAAGCAGACCGTGCGCGAACTCCTCGGCGACCTCGGCTGGCACCACGAGTGGATCACCGACCTCGGGGGGATCAGGACGGCCCGCGCAACGGAGGGCGCGATCCTGTTCGTACCCCACGTGATCCGCTCCAGCGGATTCGCACCTTTCGCCCTCTCGATCACGCGCTGACTCCCGTACGCAGCACCCCGGAGCCCACGGGCCGACGAGCCCCAGCAGGCCCGCTCGTAGGTGTCCAGCGGCGGGGACTTCCCCGCGCGGGCGTAGTGGTCAGCGGGATTGCCGCAGTCCCGCGAGCAGAAGTGCGACCAGGCGGCGTGCGTCGTAACGGGGGTCGGTGTCGGTGCCGATGCAGAGGTTCCCGATGCCGCGCATGAGGTCGTACGCCTCGAGGCCGGGGCGGGTCTCGCCGGCGGCGACCGTGGCTTCGAGGAGCTGGGTGCACACGGGGAGCAGGCGCTCCAGGAAGTAGGCGTGCAGCGTCTCGAAGCCGGTGCTGTCGGCCTGCATCGCCGCGGCCAGGCCGTGTTTCGTGACCAGGAAGTCGACGAAGAGGTCGACCCAGGCTTCGAGAGCGGCGAACGGCGTCGGACCGGACGCCAGCAGGGCCGGTCCGGCTTCGGCGCAGGTGTCGACCTGGTGGCGGTAGACGGCGATGACGAGGTCGGCCCGGCTGGGGAAGTGGCGGTAGAACGTGCCGAGTCCGACGCCGGCCTCGGCGGCGATCTCGCGTACCGGCGCGTCCACGCCTGACGTGGCGAAGACCGCGGCGGCGGCGTCCAGCAGTGTCTGCTGGTTGCGGCGGGCGTCCTTGCGTGTGGAGGCGGCCGAACTTCCCTGGCGCGGGCTGTTCTCGTTCACCGCGGCGCTCCTTCTCGTGACGGTCTTGCAAACCGGAACAGCGTTCCGTATCGTAAGTGGAACAAGGTTCCGTTTCATTGAATGATGTCAGACCACGGGGCCGGTGGCCAGCTCGTCGTGTCCGCGCGCCCTCGGGGAGCCGGAAGCACGCGAGCGCCGCCCGCTCCCGCCACGGCAGGTCCCACGGCGCCGCCCCTCGTCCGCCGCCGGGCCGCCGACGGGCGAAGACCCTGATCGGAAGGCACTCTCATGTCCCACTCGAACGCCCTGATCGCCCGGAATCCCGCGGACGCAACCGCCGCGGTGGTGTCCGTGAAGCCGGTCGTCCTGAACGCCCCTCGCGGCCGGGGCGCGGACCTCCAGGTGCGCGTGTCCGCGCCTGCGGCCGGCGGAGACCTGCCCGTCGTGATCTTCTCGCACGGCTTCGGCTGGTCGATGAACGGCTACGCCCCCCTGGCCGACCACTGGGCCGCGCACGGCTTCGTGGTCGTCCAGCCGACCCACCTGGACTCCCGGACGCTCGGCATCCCTGCCGAGGACCCTCGCACCCCGCTGATCTGGCGCCACCGCATCGAGGACATCACGTCCGTACTGAACGGACTCGACGTCCTGGAGGCGTCCGTCCCCCGCCTCGCCGGGCGAGTCGACCCGACCCGCGTCGCCGTCGCGGGTCACTCCTGGGGAGCGCAGACCGTCAGCACCCTGCTGGGCGCCCGGGTCCTCAACCCCGACGGTGCGCCCGGCGAGGACATGTCCGACCCTCGCGTCAAGGCGGGAGTGCTGCTGGCCCTGACCGGCCTGGGTGACGATCTGACCCCGTTCGCCGCCGAGCACTTCCCCTTCATGAGGCCGTCGTTCGACACGATGACCGCGCCGGCCCTCATCGTCGCCGGCGACCAGGACCAGTCCCACCTGTCCACCCGCGGACCGGACTGGTTCACCGACCCGTACACCCACAGCCCCGCCGACAAGAGCCTGCTCACCCTCTTCGGTGCGGAGCACTCGCTCGGCGGCATCGCCGGGCACGAGGTCGCCGAGACCACCGACGAGAACCCGGCGCGCGTCGCCCTGATCCAGCACCTCACCACGGCATTCCTGTCCAAGACCCTGCTGGGCGACGAGGCCGGCTGGAAGGCGGCGGGCACCGCCCTGGAGGAAGACCCCGACCCGCTGGGGGAGCTGAGGAGCAAGTGAGCAACCACCCCACCGCCGACGCCCGACAACGATACGCATAGGGACACCCCATGATCCTCGTCACCGGAGGCCTCGGCTTCATCGGATCCCATACCGTGCGCGCCCTGCTCGACCTGGGCGAAGACTGCGTCGTGGTCCAGCGCCGCGCCCGCGCGCTCCCGCCCGTACTCGCCGGAGAACCGGTGCGGGTCGAGCAGGCGGACATCACCGACCGCGAGGCCCTCCTGGCCGTCGGCCGACGCCACGACATCACCGGCATCGTCCATCTGGCCGGCTCCTACCCCTGGCCGCCCACCCCCGACGCGCCCGTCGACGCGACCCGAAAGGCCATCGGCGGGCTCCTGAACATCGCCGAGGCCGCCCAGGAGTGGGGCGTGAGGCGCCTCGGCATCGCCAGCACGATCGGCGTCTACTTCGGCGCCGCGAACCACGGACCGCTGCGCGAGGACGCCCCGCTGTCGATGAACGCGGCCGTCTCCATCCCCACCTTCAAGAAGGTCGGAGAAATGCTCGGCGGCTTCCTCGCCGACACCACCGGCCTCGACATCGTCAACTACCGCATCTCCGGCACCTGGGGCCCGCTCGGGCACCTGGACCCCTTCTTCGCCGCCCCCGCCCTGGTCCACGCCGCCGCCCGCGGCACCGCAGCGGACCTCAGTCACCTCCTCCACCCTGCCTCCGCCGAAGACGGGCTCGACCTCACCTACGTCAAGGACACCGGACGCGCGATCGCCCTCCTCCAACTCGCGCACACGCTGAACCACCGGACCTACAACGTCGGATCCGGCCGCTCCACCACCAACGCCCAGATCAGCCGCGCCATCAAGAAGGCGGTCCCCGACGCCCGGGTCGATCTCGCCACGGGCGACGGCGCACCCCACCTGGTGCTCGACATCAGCCGTCTCACCGGAGACACCGGCTACCGACCCGAGTACGACACCGACCGGGCGGCCGCCGACTACATCGCCTGGCTGCGCGCAGGCCACGACAACTGAACCCGACAGGCCGAGTTCGGTGGGGCCGGAGCGGTGGGACTGCCCGTCGCTGACCAGCGGGCAGGCCCCCTGCGCTCGGTCTCTCGGTACACCTCCGTGCGGAGTTCGGTCTTCCCGACGAGGGGCGACGATCCGCTGGCTTGACGACGCGCGCTGTCACTCCGGCACATCGAAGTGAGCCATCCGCTCTCACCAGGCAGCATGGATGCCGTAGCTCGCCTCTCCCCGCCTGTATTGGCCAGCCGAGAACGGCGCCGCAGGCATCATTGATGCAGAAGGCGGTTGGTGTGGGTCGCGACCGTGTCCCGAATCCGACGCTGGGGCGGAGGTTTGCGTCGGGATTCCCAGTGCGGCGCCAGCCAGTCGAAAATCAGGTGATTGTGCCAGCGGCCCTCCTTGAAGTCGACCTCACGGAAGAGACCTTGCTGCTGTATCCCGAGGCTCAGGTAGAGACGCCTGGCTCTGGTGTTGTCCTCCCGGCACATGCACCAGAACCGGTGCAGCCCGAGTTCCTGGAAGCAGAACGCCGCCGTCAGCTGAGCCGCTTCGGCACCGGCGAGGGACAGATTGCGTGCGCGCGGATGAAGGATGAAGGAGTGCACGTACGCGCTGCTCCTCCCCTCCAGATTGACCGCCACGCTGCCGATGAGCGCATTGTCGTCGTGTTGGGCGACACCCAGGTGGTAGGTCCGGCGCTGGGGCGACGCGGCACACCGGACGGCGGACTCGATGGTGTCCTTGGCCATCTGCCTGCTCATCGGATCCGCGGTCAGATATCGCGTGGCACCGGAGTCGCCCCACATCTCAGCTGCCCGGTCCAGGTCGGCCGGAGCGAGTTCCCGAAGAAGGACGAACCGGCCGGAGCGATGTGCAAGGGCCTCATTCACGGGCGGTACGCCTGTAGAGCGGGGTGATGTGATTCATGTGCTTTCGGCCAGCCGTTCCGATGCTTCGAGCACGCGAGCGTGAGGGATGGCACCGAAACCGCCGCTCAAGCACGACGCCACCATCTTCCCGTACTCGTCCGGCTGCTCGACGTGGATCATGTGTCCTGCGTTCTCGACGACAGCGAACCTCCCGCGCGGGTAGCTCATGGCCAGCCGGTGCGCATCGCTGGGCGGCGTCAGGATGTCGTTCACGCCGGTGAACACAGATACCGGTACGTCGGGCAAGGGCGAAGTGGCGTGCCCCGACGGGAACCAGTCGCGGTACAGATGGTTCCGAAGGTCTTCGAGGACCCCCGGTTCCAGCGCACTGATCCGGTCCCTGAACAGGGGTACGGAGGACTGCTCCGCTCGTTCCTCGGACTCTGCCGCGGAACCGAAGAACAATTGGGTGGCCACGTCGAGCAGGGTGATCCGGTCCCCACAGTCACTGGCGACTTCGGCGCTCTGCAGCTGGGCTCGCAGCTGCGGACTGGGCCATGGACCCGCGGACACGCCCGAGAGAACGACACTGCGAAGCCCGGGCCGAGGCTGGTGCAGCATCTGCTGCACCACGAACCCGCCCAGACACTGCCCGACGAGGTCGTACTGGCTGAAGCGCAGGCATTCGACAGCGCGCCACGCCGCTTCCGCGAGGAACGAAGCGTCGCAGGACGGAGGCGCGGGATCGGCCGCCCCGAACCCCGGCAGGTCGACGGTGACGACAGCACTCTGCGAAGCGAGTACCTTCTCCAGCCTTCTGGCCCACCCGTGATTGCGGTGCAGTGCGCCTCCGAAGAGGAAGACCGGCGGGTCGGATCCGTCGGGTCGGCGATTGACCCGACACGAGTAGCGGAAGCCCTCGTGACTCAGCGGAACAACCTCTTCACTCACATGTCCTCCTCGTCAGCGAGGCGGAGAGGCCGACGGGCACGCGGAGGTGGTCCGTCAGTTGTTCGGATGCCGTCGCCGCAGGGGCAGGACCGCATGGTCGCGGTGGCAGGCAGCTCACGCCGTGGACATTCATGCATGGCCAACGAATGTGTCCCGCGGACGGATACGGGCACTGTCTTGTCCTCGCCACAACGGACAGATGCGTGGGTGTCTCGCCCGAGGTGCCTGACGCCACCAGGGCACCCGTCAGTTCACCCGTCAGTTCACCCATGGAATCGGCAGAGAGCGCCCGGTCCGGCTGCCTTCGCTCGCCTGCACTCTCCGGCGACAGGCCCCCGACACCCCTGCCGTACGCTCCTGTCACACGTCAAGACAACAAGGGGGGGCGCATGGAACGTCGTGCGTTGATGCTGGCCATGGGCGGATTCGTAGGAGCTTGGGGTGGCGCGTCGGTGCTGGGCGCGCCGTCCGCCGCGGCCGCCGGCGGGGTCGTCGTGGACGTCACCGCCCACGGCGCGAAGGGCGACGGCGTCACCGACGACACCGCGGCCTTCCAGGGCGCCCTCGCGGCGGTGAAGGCCGTACCGGGCGCGGCCACCCTGCTGGTGCCGCCCGGCACGTACCCCGTCGGCGTGAGCCTCGTCCTCGCCGCCGACACCGTCGTGTCCGCCTACGGCGCCCGCATCGTCCGTACCAAGGACAGCGGCGCGTTGATCAAGAACTTCGACTCCCTCACCCCCGTGTACGGCTACGCGGGCGCGGGGAACATCGCCGTCCTCGGCGGCACCTGGGACATGCGCGGCGCCCAGTTCAGCAAGCAGAGCGACGCCGTCGGCTTCGCCCACTGCGAAGGCATCCTGGTCAAGGACTGCACCTTCGTCGACACCCCCTCGGCACATGCCGTCGAGCTGAACGCGGTCCGGAACGCGGCCGTCGTGAACTGTGTCTTCGACGGCCACCACCCCGGCGACGGCGCCGGCCTCACCACCAAGGAAGCCGTTCAGATCACCTGCGCCACCGAGGGGAACCTGCCCGCCCCCGCCTACGACGCCACTGGCTGCGAGGACATCCTCATCACCGGCTGCACCCTGCGCGCCGGCACCACGACCGGGCCGTTCGGGGCCCTGTGCGGGGACCACTGGGGCGCCAAGGGCGTCTTCCACCGGCGGATCAGGGTCATCGGCAACACGGTCCAGAAGAGCGGCGCGTTCGGCATCCGTGCCGCCGACTGGCAGGACTCCGTCATCGCCGACAACACGGTCACCGACGTCGCGCTGCACGGCATCTACCTCAACTCGCCCCAGGGCAACGGCCTCAGCGGCATCACCGTCAGCGGCAACACGGTCCGCGGAGTCGACGGCAGCGGCGGCATCTCCGCCACCGTCGCCGCCGGCGGAGCCCGTCACCGCGACATCACCGTCTCCGGCAACACCGTCGAGTCGGTGAAGGGCGAGGCCGGCATCTACGTCGCGCAGACCGACGGTCTCACTCTCACCCGCAACACCATCAGAACCACCGTGCGCCTGACCCCCACCGGTAACTGCCAGGGCATTCACGTCCAGAGCTCCCCTGGTGCCCTCGTCGCCCGGAACACCCTCACGGACATCCAGGGCGACGGCATCGGCGTCGACAGCGGCTCCACCGCCGCCCTCGTCGCCGACAACACCGTCCTCACCACGACCGGCCCCGGCATCAACACGGGCGTGAACGGCGCCACCCTGCGGGGCAACCAGATCACCGGAGCCACTGGCTACGCCGTCCGCGTCGGCGGCAACGCGGTGGGCACGTTCGTCCAGGCCACCACCGTAGGTGTGGTCACCGGAGGCACCTCGGGGGGCGCGATCGGCGTGATGGCGGGCTCCAGCGGCACCTGGCTCGTCGGCAACGACCTCACCGCCCGCGGTTCCGGCACGCCCGCGATCACGGACAACGGCACGGGCACCACGTCCGTACTGAACACGATCTGACCGTCCCCTGGCCTACGGGTGCGGCCGAGCGGGTCGTACCAGTGGCAGGTCGCGGCCGCAGCAGCCGTCGACGCCGCCAGCAGGCAGCCCGTACGACTCCGGGGACCGCGGCGTTCGTGGCCGGACCGAAGGCGCCGTACGGCGATGAGCTGGCCGTGCGGCGCCTGTCCGGCCACGCGGAGGTGCAGCCGCGTCACGTCGGATCCGGTACTGCATCTGCTCCTACATCTGCTTCAGCTCCCCGCGTACGGCTTCCGCGACGGCTGCCGTCGCATGCTCCGCGAACAGGATCGTGTAGTGGTTGGTGTCGTCGACCCGCCGGGTGGTGATCCGGTCCGGGGACAGGTCGGCCGCGGCGAGCCGCCCCTCGTCGTAGAGCCCCTGAGGCTCGTTCATCACTCCTCGCTCCGCCCACAGCAGGGTGCCGCGTACCTCCCGCTGGTGGATGGCGCCAAGAGTCTCCAGGTCGCCTATGGGACCCGCGCCGTCGGCACGGACCGCGTCCAGGGCACAGCTGCTGCGCATCTCCGGGGGCTCGCCGACCAGGTCGCGGTCCACGTACGCCTGGACGTGCGGACCCCAGTGGGCCGTGAACGCCGGGTGCTCACGGAAGACCGCGCGATATGCGTCGCCGTCCGGGAAGGTCGTCCTGAGCCGCCGCATCGCCGGGCCGATGACCGACTCGATCACCGCGTCGAGGTCCGCGCCGCCCGGAACGGGGAATCCGAGGCCTCCGTCGACGAGGACCACGCGCGGGAACCGTTCCGGGTGTCGCGCGGCCGCCAACGCGGCGATGAAGGCCCCCAGCGAGTGGCCGAGGAGCAGAACCTGACGCAGGCCCAGGTGTTCGAGGAGGACAAGGATGTCCTCGGCGTGGGCGGGAATCCCGTAGGGAGCGGGCAGGCCGGCGCTGTGAGCCCGGCCGCGCAGGTCCGGGGCGTACAGATCGACGTCGCCGAGCCGCTCGGCCACGGCACCGAAGGACAGACTGTTGCCCGTGATGCCGTGAACGGCGATGACTGCGGGCCCATCGCCGGGCCAGCGCGTCACGGCGAGGTCGCCTCCTTGAACGGGGACGGCGAGTTCCTGTGGAGTGCGCGTGGTCATGCGGACCTCTCCCATCTGATCGGTCTCCGTCTGCCCGGCGTGACGACGGCGCCGCAGCGAAGGAGACGCCCTTGCACGAATAGTGTCAACAGGGCTGTCGGGACGGGGTACTTCGCCGGAGATCGTCTTCATTGCGACCGGCATTAAAGTGCTCTGAGAGGGCCTGCGGGCTCCGGGGCGGGTCGTCCTCCCTGACCCGAGGGGTCCGCCCAAAAAAGGGGAAGCATGGATTCCTGAGGCTGGGGCACAAGAGCCCTGAGCGAAGGGACACGCTCACGCCGCGTGATCCACGGCCCCCTGCCGTGAACGCGCCGGTATCCGTGCGGGGCCCGCACCAGGCAAGGGTGCGGGCCCCCACGCACGCCGCCACGCACCGCAGGGAGATGCGCGTACGCCGCAGCTCCCCGCCCACCGTCCCCTTTCCCCAGTACACCGTCGCCTCTGCGGAGCGCGCGCACGGGCGCGCCGCCGGTCCGGGCCCGGGTCCCGTACCGGCGGCGCGTCCGTCGCCCTCCTCGCTCTACGGCAGGTTCTCCTTGATCTTGGCGATGGCGAAGCCCCAGCCCTGCGACACCGTCGGTCTGCCCGGTACCGCCACCTCGTCGGGGTTCGTCACGACGTCCAGGAGCACCGGGCCGGGGAGGGCCAGCGCCCGGCGCACGGCCTCGTCCAGCTCGCCGGGTTCGGTGACGCGGATCCCCGTCAGCCCGAGGGCTTCGGCGACCGCGGCGAAGTCGGGGTTGTCGAGGACCGTTCCGAATTCGGGCAGCCCTGCCTGCTCCTGCTCCAGCTTGACCATGCCGAGACGGCCGTTGTCGAAGACGACGAGCTTGACCGGCAGCTGTTCGGAGCGGATGGTCATCAGGTCGCCCAGCAGCATGCCGAGGCCGCCGTCGCCGCAGAAGGCGACCACCTGGCGGTCGGGAGCCCACAGCTGGGCCCCGATGGCCTGGGGCATCGCGTTGGCCATCGACCCCAGGTTGTAGGAGCCGATCAGCCGACGGGTGCCGCGCATCCGTACGAGACGCGAGAGCCAGACCGTGGCCATGCCGGTGTCCGAGGTGAAGATCGCGTCGTCCGCCGCGTGCCGGTCGACCGCGGCCGCCAGCGCCTCGGGGCGGATCTGTTCCACGCGGTTGTCGAACATCGCCCGTACGCGTCCGAGCAGACGGGTGTCGTGGGCGGGGTCGGCCAGGTTCGCCTGGCCCTTCTCCCAGCGTGCGAACCGTTCGAGTGCCTCGTCGAGGTGGTCCCGCGACGAGAGGGGGGTGAGCAGGGGCAGCAGCGCCCGCAGCGTCGCGGCCACGTCCCCGGTGAGACCCACGTCCACCGGGACGCGGCGGCCGAGGTGCTCCTCGCGCACGTCGATCTGCACGACACGGCAGTCCTTCGGGTACCAGTCGCGGTAGGGGAAGTCCGTCCCCAGCATGATCAGCGTGTCGCAGGTGTCCATGGCGTGGGCGGCGCCGGGGTTGCCGATCAGGCCGGTCTGGCCGACCTCGTACGGATTGTCCTCCTCGAAGCCCTCCTTGCCCTTCAGGGTCAGCACCATGGGGGCCGCGAGGAGCTCGGCCGTGCGCAGCACCTCCGCGCGGGCGCCCTGCGCGCCCCGCCCCACGAGGAGCGTGACCCGGGAGCCCGCGGCGATCGCGTCGGCCGCCTCGGCCAGCGCCGGGTCGTCGGGACGGGTCACGGCGGGCCGGGGGAGCGCGAACCGCGCGGGCCTGTCGTCGTCGACCTTCTGGTCGCCGAGGTCCCCGGGCACGGTCAGTACGGCAACACCCCGCCGCGTCACCGCCGCCCGTACCGCCGACTCCAGCAGCCGCGGCATCTGGGAGGGGGAGGTCACGGTGGCCCGGTACACGGCCACGTCCCGGAAGAGGAGGTCGTTGTCCACCTCCTGGAAGTAGTCTCCGCCCAGCTCCGACAGCGGCACCTGGCCGCAGATCGCCAGGACCGGCGCACCGCTCTTGGCCGCGTCGTACAGCCCGTTGAGCAGGTGCACCGACCCCGGGCCCACGGTGCCCATGCAGACCGCGAGGTCGCCCGAGAGCTGGGCCCGGGCGCCGGCGGCGAAGGCCGCGGCCTCCTCGTGGCGGAAGCCGGTCCAGTCGATTCCCTCGGTGGTCCGGATGGCATCGGTGACGGGATTGAGGGCGTCGCCGACCACGCCGAAGACGTGGCCGACGCCGAGGTCCGCGAGACCGTCGACGATCACCTGCGCGACGGTACGGGTCATGGGGTCTCCCTTCAGGAAGGACGTCGGGCGGTTCACAGGAGCGTGAACCGGTCAGGATGTGCCGCGTTCCAGTCGCCTGCCCACGCGGCCGGCATCGATGCGGCGGAGAGGAGCTGCCCCGGTTCGAGGGGTGCGTACAGCTCGGCATGGGACCGGACGGCGTTCGGCCCCACCCGGTGCAGGAGCATGCCGGGCCCGAGTCCGCTCGGATCGTCGACGCCCATGGCCGCCATGATCTGCAGGGCGCTCTTGACCGTCGCCTCCTGGAAGCGCTGGACGCGCAGTGCCTTGTCCTCGACGTCGAGGGCCCGGGCGCGCCTGCGGTCCTGGGTGGCGACCCCGACGGGACAGGTGTTGGTGTGGCAGCGCTGTGCCTGGATGCACCCGAGCGCGAACATCATGGCCCGGGCCGAGTTCGTGTAATCGGCGCCCTGGATCAGCCGCTTGACGATGTCGCTGCCGGTGGCGACCTTGCCGGAGGCGCCGATCCGTATCCGGTCGCGCAGGCCCGCGCCGACGAGCGCGCGGTGGACGGTCGTCAGGCCTTCCGTGAGGGGAAGGCCGACGGTGTCCGCGAACTCCAGCGGCGCGGCCCCGGTGCCGCCCTCCGCCCCGTCGACGACGATGAAGTCGGGCGTGATGTCCTCCTCCAGCATCGCCTTGCAGACGGCGAGGAATTCGCGGCGCGATCCCACGCACAGCTTGAAGCCCACGGGTTTGCCCCCGGAGAGCTCCCGCATGTGGTCGAGGAACCGCACCAGCTCCCGGGGAGTCCGGTAGACGCGGTGGTACGGCGGGGAGATCACGGTGCGGCCCTGGGGGACGCCCCGGACGGCGGCGATCTCGCGGTCGACCTTGGAGCCGGGCAGTACGCCTCCGATGCCGGGCTTGGCGCCCTGGCTGATCTTCAGCAGGACGCAGGCGACCTGGTCGAGTGCGGCCTTCTCCGCGAACTGGCGCGGGTCGAAGCCGCCGTCCTCGCCGCGGCAGCCGAAGTATCCGGTGCCGATCTCCCAGACGAGGTCCCCGCCGGGGGCGAGGTGGTGCTCGGACATCCCGCCCTCGCCGGTGTCGTGCGCGAAGCCGCCGCGCCGGGCCCCCTCGTTCAGGGCGCGTATCGCCCGGTGGGACAGGGCGCCGAAGCTCATCGCCGACACGTTGAGCAGGGCCATGTCGTAGGGCCGGGCGCAGCCGGGGCCGCCGATCCGGACCTTGGGCGGCGCGGTCGGCACCGGGCGCGGGGCCATGGACGGGACGAGGTACTCGGTGCCGGGACGCTCCAGCTCCAGCTCCGTACCGAAGGGGTCCTCGCCGTCCGTCCCCTTGGAGCGCTCGTACACGATGGAGCGGGTGTCGCGGTCGAAGGGCACGCCGTCGACGTTCCGTTCGACGAAGTACTGCTGCACCTCGGGCCGGATCGCCTCCATCGCGAACCGCAGGTGTCCCAGGACCGGGTAGTTGCGCAGGATCGAGTGGCGCCGCTGCGCGAGGTCGTACGCGGCGACCGCCGCGAGCAGCAGGGCGGGCCCGGCCGCGCACCACCACCAGGGGGACACGGCGAAAGCCAGAAGGCCGGAGGCGAGCGCGGCGAGTGCCACGGGAAGAATCTTCACCATGGACGGCCGTCTGTCCCGGATGGGCGGAGCCAAGCATGGAGGGCTCCGGTCACGCTGATCGGCCGGAAATCCCACTCCCGCAGGCCACGCCGCGCCCTAGACTGCGACCGCTCCAAGACCTGGAGATCATCGGGAGGGCGTGCAAGATGAGACGAGCACTGATCAGTGCATTCGCGGCCGCGACGCTAGTGGTGACCGGCGGGAGTGTCGCCACCGCTTCCGACAGCGCTCCGCCGCGCACCACGCACGGTCCTTGCCAGTACAGCCAGACCCCGGACGAGCCTCCGGCGCGCCGTGTTCCGCTGCCGCCCGACCCACGGCACACCCCTGCTCGTGGCACGGTCGACTTGGCTGTTCCGACGAGTCAGGGCCCGCTTCCGCTGCGCCTGGACCGGGCCAAGGCGCCGTGCACGGTCCAGAGTTTCCTGCACCTGACACGGCACGGTTTCTACGACCGTACGGTGTGTCACCGCCTGACGGCGTACCCGACGCTGAAGGTCCTGCAGTGCGGCGACCCGACCGGCACCGGTGAGGGCGGGCCCGGGTACAAGTACAAGGACGAACTGCCGGTGGACCTGCCGCCCGCGGCCACCGATCCCACGGGCGCGCGCCGGCTCTACGGACGCGGCCTGCTGGCGATGGCCAACGCCGGCCCGAACACGAACGGCTCACAGTTCTTCGTCGTCTACGGGGACTCCGCGCTGCGACCGAACTACACGGTGTTCGGCACGGTCGGCCCCGCCGGTCTGGCGACGCTCGACAAGGTCGCCGCCGGAGGCATCGAGCCGACCGCGGAGAACCCGGCACCTGTCGACGGCACCCCCGCACTGCGGACCGAGCTGCTTCACGTCCGGCTGTCCTGCCGGCACTGACGCACCGCGTTGTCGCCGCGTCCACGACGAACATGCCTGGCGGCGTGCGGGGTCGGCTCGCGGCGACACTCGAAGGCTCAGCGGCTCAGGGGATCACGGATCGAGGAGCCCGCCGGGTGGGGCAGCCCGGCTCTCGACGGCGCCGGGCGGACCCGGTGAGGGCTCGCCCGCCGCGAGGTGCTCCAGGACCTCCGCCAGTTCCTGGCAGGCGCGGCGCACCGACCGGCGGGTCGCACGCTGCTCGGTGATGACGGAGGCGAGAAGCAGGGCGGTCAGGGCGGCGGAACCGTTGAACGCCTGGAGCTTGGCCATGATCTCGACGTCCGTCAGATGGAGGAACGCGCCCCGTCCGGAGGTCGCCTCGAAGGTGGCGAGCACGGAGGCGAAGAGCGCGCACAGCATGCTTCCGGCGAGCTGGAAGCGGAGCGCCGCCCAGATCAGCAGGGGGAAGACGAGGAACAGCATGCTCGTCGAGCTGAACACGGCCAAGGGCATGAGGACCAGGGCCGTCAGCCCCAGAAAGGCCGCCTCCTTCCAGCGCCGCACCCGGAACCGTCCGGCCGGCCCCGCGAGGACGAGCAGGAGCGGGGCGACGAGCAGCACCCCCATCGTGTCGCCCACCCACCAGGCCAGCCAGACGGGCCAGAACTCGCTCGTGTCCAGGGAGCTCTTCGCCACCTGCAGTCCGACCCCCGCGGTCGCGCTGATCAGCATGGCGCCGAACCCGCCGAGGAAGACCAGGGAGAGTCCGTCCCGCAACCGCGCCATGTCGAGCCGGAAGCCGACCCGTCGCAGCAGCAGGTAGGCGCAGAGCGGCGCGACGGTGTTGCTGACCACGGTGACCACTGTGGTGGGCCCCGGAGTGGTGAGGGAGGCGATGACGAGGAAGGAGCCGAGGGCGATCCCAGGCCAGACCCGCGCGCCGAGCAGCAGCAGGGCGGCGACGGCGACGCCGGTGGGCGGCCAGATGGGGGTGACCACCACGCCTTCGACGACGAAGCGGCCCAGTAGGCCGAGTCGTCCGGCCGCGTAGTAGCAAACCGCCACGGCCAGCGACATCAGAGCCGTCTCCGTAGGGGACCGGAACTGCCGAATATCCAACACGTCAGCCATCAGACACCGGCCGGGCCGCCACGGCCGGGCAAGGCCCCTGCGTGTCGGGCGCCGCCGTCCGACACGGGTCCGACCCGACACGGGGCCGGACCCGGCCCGAGGCCTGACCCGGCCCGAGTCCCGACCCGGCCCGAGTCCCGACCCGGCCCGATTCCCGACCTGGCCCGAGGCGGCCCCCTCCCTCACTCCTTTGCCGGCCGGGCCGGGCCGCCGTCATGGCCGACGACCAGGACGGCCGCGTCGTCCTCGTGCCCCACCGTGGCCGCCAGCTTCATGACGGCGGTGGCGAGCGCGTCGACGTCCAGTCCGGCGACGGCGGTGATCCCGGCGAGCCGCGTCACCCGGTCCAGACCCTCGTCGACGTGGAGCGAGGGCCCCTCCACCACCCCGTCGGTCAGGAGGACGAAGACACCGTCGGCGGTGAGCCGGTGGCACGTGGCCGGGTAGTCGACGCCGCGCAGCACACCGAGCGGAGGCCCGCCCTCGCTGTCGTCGATGCCGGAGCGGCCGTCGGAGGTGGCCCAGATGTGGGGGATGTGACCGGCCCGGGCGCACTCCAGGGTGCCGGCAGCGGGGTCGAGCCGCAGGAAGGTGCAGGTGGCGAAGAGGTCGGCGCCCAGAGAGATGAGCAGGTCGTTGGTGCGACTGAGCAGCTCTCCCGGGTCCGCGGTGACGGAGGCCAGCGCGCGCAGTGCCACGCGGACCTGTCCCATGAAGGCGGCGGCCTCGATGTTGTGTCCCTGCACGTCACCGATGGACATGCCGATCTGCCCGCCGGGCAGGGAGAAGGCGTCGTACCAGTCACCGCCGACGTTGAGCCCGTGGTTGGCGGGCTCGTAGCGCACGGCCAGCCGGGCGCCCGGAAGACTGGGCAGGTCCGAAGGCAGCATCTCGCGCTGCAGGGCCACGGCGAGCTCGACACGGGAACGTTGCGTCTCGGCCAGTTCCCGCGCCCTGGCGGTCAGCGACCCGAGCCGGACCAGAAGGTCCTCGCTGCTGTCGGCCGGCCGTCTGCGGAACATCGATCACTCCGACGTCACGACAATCCTCACATCATTCCGTCCCGGTCTCCAGCACGCGGGACCGCACGGGACCACCTCGGTACGAACAGGTCCTTCCCACTCTGCCCGGAGGGGACAGCGTCCGCATCTCATGGCTACCGCGGACCCGGGCGCGCCCTGCTCCACGCCCCGGCACACCGTGGCCACGCCGGGTGGAACGACCTCGCCCGCCGAGTCGGTCCCGGAGGCGCAGGAACCGGGCGTCCGCGTCGATCCGGTAGCGGGTGTTGCCGAGCCTTCCGCTCCCCGCGGGGGCGCCGAGCGATCCAGGGCCGGCCGCGAGGATGGAGGGGATGCCGTCGATCCGGTAGGCGCGCAGTCGGCGTGCGTCACTGCGGGCCGGGGGCTGGGCCGGTCGGCGGAGCGTCCGACGCCTACGACCTTGCGGCGATCCTTGCCGCGCTGGACACGAAAGCAAGCGGAGGACCAGCACGAGGCAGCGGCCCAGCCGCACAAGACGAAGACTCGGTACGCCCAGACTGGGCCTTGTGGGGCGAGTCCCACGCTTGGCCGGCCGAGCGGACCGGCACGCTCGGGCAGCTCAGCGCCAACACGGTCGGCACGTCCCTCCCCGCTGCGCGGGGTCCCCTTCTCGTTCGTCCGCGTCGACCGGGCGGGCAACATGTCCAAGCGGCAGTCCGCCACCGGCTTCCACTTCTCCCGGGCCGGCGGCACCTGCCCGCTGTGGAACGTGTACGAGGCCTTCGCCGCACCCGGCCGCATCCACGTCCAGATCGCCGCCATGCCCGACGGGCAGCGCTACCTGTGGACCGCCCGTGCCCTCACCCGCCACCGGGGCGGCTGGGGCGAACCCGGCAAGACCTTCGCCATCGGCCTCGGCTGCGAGCTGCGCCACGCCCACCGGCTGGTGTACTCGGACGGCCTGGATCTGGACAACGCGGCGGCGGCGACCCCGATCGGCATGGGCTGCCGCGTCTGCGAGCGCCTCGACTGCCCCCCCCAGCGCGCGGCCCCGCCGCTCGGGCGTCCGCTCCGGATCGACCAGAACGCCAGCACGTTCGTCCCGTACCCGGTCGCCGACCCGTCGGCCTGAGCCGTGGATCAGGGCAGGAGGAAGGCCTCGGTCGTCGTCACGGGGTCTCCCGCCCGGACCCCGTGGAGGACGTGCGCCAGAACCTCCGCGCCGCGTACGACCCGGGGGCCCGGCCGGTTGAAGTAGGCGGGCCCGTCCAGCACCCATACCGCGCCGGACCGTACCGCGGGCAGATCGTCCCACCCGGGGAGGGAGGTCAGCAGGTCGCGCTCGCGCACGGTCCGTTCGGGCGGGAAGCCGCAGGGCAGGACCAGGAGGACGTCGGGTCGGGCGGCCCGGACGGCCTCCCAGGTCATCGGCTTCGTGTGCTCTCCGGGAGCGGCGAGAAGCGGTTCGCCGCCGGCGCAGGTGATCTGCTCGGGCACCCAGTGCCCCGCGGGCCACAGCGGATCGAGCCACTCGACGGCCACCACCCTGGGCCGGGCCCGACCCGCCGTGAGTCCGCGTACCGCGGCCAGCCGATCGCGCAGTTCCTCGCGCCGCCGCTCGGCCCGCTCCCGTACGCCCAGCAGGTCGCCGACCGTGACCAGGCAGTCCAGGACGTCGTCCAGGGTGCGGGGCTCCAGACTGAGGACGCGAGGACCGCCGTCGAGGACGCGCACCGCGCGTGAGACGGCCTCGTAGGACACCGCGCAGACGTCGCACAGGTCCTGGGTGAGCACGACATCGGGCGCGAGAGCGGAAAGCGCCTCGGCGTCCAGGGTGTAGAGCGAGGAGCCGCCGTGCGCGGCCCCGCCGACCGCGGCCGAGATCTCCCGGCTGCTCAGTGCGTCCGACGAGAACTCGGCGGACGTGACCACCGGGACGCCGGCCACATCCCGCGGCGGCCAGTCGCACTCGTGGGTCCGTCCCACCAGGTCCGCGGCCAGCCCGAGCTGGGCCACGATGTCGGTCGCCGCAGGCAGCAAGGAGACGATGCGCATGACCCGAGCCTAGGCGGTGCACCGGGCTCCGGCCGGCGCCTGTCCGGATGGCGTCGCCGCGCCGTGGGTGGGGGTGGACTTACTAGGACGTCCAACTATATGTTCGTGACGAGCCCGCGGTGCAGGGAAGCCGGTGTGATTCCGGCGCGGTCCCGCCACTGTGACCGGGGAGTGTGCTCTTCCAGCAGGTCAGGCCACTGACGGAAACCATCCGTCGGGAAGGCCGGAGAGCATGCGCTGATCCGGGAGTCAGGATACCGGCCGTGGGGTGTTCCGTGTTGTCCACGAGGATGGAGCAGACACGCATGGCACCGGTACGTGACCACGACCCTGGTGATCCGGCGGAGTACCCGAACCCCGAGGCCCTGTCCCCGCGTTCGTGACTCGACGAAGGCGTCCTCGCCTTCCCCTGTCCCGCGGCAGGACCCGCGTGCGCGCACCCCGATCGGTGCCGTCCTCGCGGTCCTCGCCGCGCCCTCCTCGGATCCGTACCTGACGAGAGCAGGCTTCGATGGTCCGCGAACTCACCCATTTCATCGGCGGCAAGCACACCGCCGGCACGTCCGGCTCCTTCGCCGACGTGTACGACCCCAACACCGGTGCCGTCCAGGCCAGGGTCCCCCTGGCCGGGCGCGCCGACACGGAGGCGGCGATCGCCGCCTCCGAGGAGGCCCAGCGGGAATGGGGCCGGTGGAACCCGCAGCGACGCGCACGCGTCCTGCTGCGCTTCCTCCAACTCGTCGAGGCGGAAAGGGACTCCCTGGCACGGCTGCTTTCCTCCGAGCACGGCAAGACCGTCGCCGACGCGCACGGGGACCTCCAACGCGGCCTGGAGGTCGTCGAGTTCGCCGCGGGCATCCCGCACCTCCTCAAGGGCGAGTTCACCGACAACGCCGGCACCGGCATCGACGTGCACTCGCTCCGCAGCCCGCTGGGTGTCGTCGCCGGGATCACCCCCTTCAACTTCCCCGCGATGATTCCGCTGTGGAAGGCCGCACCGGCCCTGGCCTGTGGAAACGCCTTCATCCTCAAGCCCTCCGAGCGCGACCCCTCCGTACCCCTGCGGCTCGCCGAGCTGTTCCTGGAGGCCGGACTGCCGCCCGGTGTGCTGAACGTGGTCAACGGAGGCAAAGAGGCCGTCGACACCCTCCTCGAAAACCCTCGCGTCCAGGCCCTCGGCTTCGTCGGCTCCACCCCGATCGCCGCGCACCTCTACGCCACCGCCGCCGCGCACGGAAAGCGCGCCCAGTGCTTCGGCGGGGCCAAGAACCACATGATCGTGATGCCGGACGCGGACCTCGACCAGGCTGCTGAAGCGCTGATCGGCGCCGGGTACGGCTCGGCCGGCGAGCGGTGCATGGCGATCTCCGTCGCCGTCCCTGTCGGCGAGGAGACCGCCGACGCGCTGGTGGCGAGGCTGAAGGAGCGCATCGTCTCCCTGCGCATCGGCACCTCCGACGACCCGGACGCCGACTTCGGGCCCCTCGTCAGCAAGGACGCCCTGGACCGGGTCGACCGGTACGTCGGCATCGGCGTCGACGAAGGTGCGGAACTCGTCGTCGACGGAAGGGGTTTCACCCTCCCCGGCCACGAGAACGGCTTCTTCGCGGGAGCCTCCCTCTTCGACCGCGTCACGCCGTCCATGCGGATCTACCAGGAGGAGATCTTCGGCCCGGTGCTGTGCGTGGCACGGGCCGCCGACTACGAGTCCGCGCTCCGGCTCCCGAGCGAGCACCCGTACGGCAACGGCGTGGCCATCTTCACCCGCGACGGCGACACCGCCCGCGACTTCACCCGGCGTGTCAACACCGGCATGGTCGGCGTGAACGTCCCCATCCCGGTCCCGGTGGCGTACCACACCTTCGGCGGCTGGAAGCGGTCCGGATTCGGCGACCTGAACCAGCACGGCCCCGACGCCATCCGCTTCTACACCCGCACCAAGACCGTGACCTCCCGCTGGCCCTCCGGGGTCAAGGAAGGCGCGAGCTTCACCATGCCGACGATGGGATGAGCGCCGTGACCACCCTCACCGAGGACCAACTGGCCCTCGCCGAAGTCACCCTCGACTTCGCCCAGGAACAGCTCGCCCCGTACGCGGTGACCTGGGACCAGGACAAGCAGTTCCCCGTCGACGTCATCCGCCGCGCCGCCGCGCTCGGGCTCGGCGGCGTGTACGTACGGGAGGAGTGCGGCGGCTCCGGCCTGAGCCGGGCCGACGGCGTCCTCGTCTTCGAGACCCTGGCGACCGGCTGCCCCTCGATCGCCGGCTATCTCTCCATCCACAACATGGTCGCCTGGATGATCGACCGGTACGGAGACCCCGCCCAGCGTGCCCGCTGGCTGCCCGGCCTCTGTGCCGCCGAGACCCTGGGCAGCTACTGCCTCACCGAACCCGGCGCGGGATCGGACGCCGCCGCCCTGCGCACCCGGGCCGAGCGGGACGGCGACCACTACGTCCTGAGCGGAGTGAAGCAGTTCATCTCCGGCGCCGGTGCCTCCGACCTGTACGTCGTCCTGGCCCGCACCGGAGGGGCCGGCCCCGGCGGGATCTCCGCCTTCGTCGTGGAGCGCGGCGACCCGGGCGTCTCGTTCGGCGCGAACGAGCGCAAGATGGGCTGGAACGCGCAGCCCACCCGGCAGGTCGTCCTCGACGCGGTGAGGATCCCCGCCGACCGGCGCCTCGGCACCGAGGGCGAAGGCTTCCGCATCGCCATGCACGGGCTCAACGGCGGCCGCCTCGGCATCGCCGCCTGCTCCCTCGGCGGCGCCCAGAGCGCACTCGACCGCAGCCTCACGCATCTCGCCGACCGCGAGGCCTTCGGCGCCCGGCTGCTCGACGCCCAGGCTCTGCAGTTCCGGCTCGCCGACATGGCCACCGAACTGACGGCCGCCCGCGCGCTGGTACGGCAGGCCGCCGAGGCCCTCGACCGCGGCGACCCCCAGGCGGTCCAACTCTGCGCCATGGCGAAGCGGTTCGCCACCGACACGGGCTTCTCGGTCGCCGACCGGGCGCTCCAGCTGCACGGCGGCTACGGCTACCTCAGCGAGTACGGCATCGAGAAGATCGTCCGCGACCTGCGGGTCCACCGGATCCTGGAAGGGACCAACGAGATCATGAACGTCATCGTCGCCCGCGGCCTCACGGAGAGCCTCCGATGACCGAGGACGTACTCGTCACCACAGAGGGCCGGACGGGCCGCCTGATCCTCAACCGCCCGCAGGCGTTGAACGCGCTCACCCATCCCATGGTGCGGCGCATCGAGGAGGCGCTCCTCGCCTGGCGGGACGATCCCGCCGTCCAAGCGGTGGTGATCTCCGGCGCGGGGGAGCGGGGACTGTGCGCGGGCGGCGACATCCGGGCCATCTACGCGGACGCGCGGGCGGGAGGCACGGCCTCGGCGGACTTCTGGCGGGACGAGTACCGGCTCAACGCCCTCATCGCCCGCTACCCCAAGCCGTACGTCGCCCTCATGGACGGCATCGTCATGGGCGGCGGCGTCGGCGTCTCCGCCCACGGCACCGTACGGATCGTCACCGAACGCTCCCGCATCGCCATGCCGGAGACCGGCATCGGCTTCGTACCCGACGTCGGCGGCACCTACCTCCTGGCCCTGGCGCCCGGCGAGCTGGGCACCCACCTCGCCCTGACCGGGGCCCTCGTCGGAGCCGCCGACGCCCTGCTGTGCGGGCTCGCCGACCACTTCGTACCGTCCGAACGACTCGACCGCCTGCTGGAGGACCTCCAGCGGACCTCCGTGCACGACGCCCTGGCCGGGCACGTCGGCCAGGCACCACCCGGTGAACTGGCGGGTCGCCGGGAGTGGATCGACCACTGCTACGCCGCCGACACGGTCGAGGAGATCGTCGACCGCCTCGCCGGAAGCGGTGTGCCGGCCGCCAAGGAGGCCGCCGCCACCCTGATCACCAGGTCGCCGACCGCCCTCAAGGTCACCCTGACCTCGTTGCGCCGCGCCCGGGAGCTCGGACCCCTGGAAAAGGTCCTCGAACAGGAGTACCGCGTCTCGTGCGCGGCGCTGACCTCGCACGACCTGGTCGAGGGGATCCGGGCCCAGGTCATCGACAAGGACCGCGACCCCCGCTGGTCCCCGGCCCGGCTGACGGGCGTCACCGACGAGGACGTGGCCCGCTACTTCACCCCGCTCGGAGTCGACCGCGAGCTGCGGCTCACAGCCCCCGACCCGCTTCAGGAGGTGCCCTGGTGACCACCGTCATCGCCTTCATCGGCCTCGGCCACATGGGCGGCCCCATGGCCGCCCACCTCGCCGCCGCCGGCCACCGCGTGCTCGGGTTCGACCTCGTCCCCGCGGCCCTGGCGACCGCTGCCGCGGCCGGAGTGGAGACCGCCGACTCCGCGGGGGCGGCGGCTGCGGGAGCGGACGTCGTGATCACGATGCTGCCGGCGGGCCGCCACGTCCTCTCCCTCTACCGGGACGAGGGCCTCCTCGCGGCCGCCCGACCTGGAACCCTGTTCATCGACTGCTCCACCATCGACGTCGCCGACGCGCGCGCCGCCCACGACGCGGCCGTGGCCGCCGGGCACCGAGCCCTGGACGCCCCCGTGTCGGGCGGTGTCGTCGGAGCTGAGGCCGCCACCCTCACCTTCATGGCGGGCGGAGGAGAGGCGGAGTTCACCGAGGCAGAACCGCTGCTCGCGACCATGGGGAAGCGGGCCGTGCACTGCGGCGGCGCGGGCGCCGGGCAGGCCGCCAAGATCTGCAACAACATGATCCTCGGCATCTCGATGATCGCCGTCAGCGAGGCCTTCGTCCTCGGCGAGAGCCTCGGCCTCTCCCACCAGGCGCTCTACGACGTCGCCTCCACCGCCTCCGGCCAGTGCTGGGCACTCACCACCAACTGCCCCGTCCCCGGTCCCGTACCGGCCAGCCCGGCCAACCGCGACTACCGGCCCGGTTTCGCGGCCCCGCTGATGGCCAAGGACCTGGGACTCGCCGCCAACGCCCTGCGCGCGGGTGGCATCGATGCGGGGCTCGGCCTGCGGGCCGCCGAGATGTACGCCGCGTTCGCCGAGGGGGCGGGAGCGGCACAGGACTTCTCCGGGATCGTCCACGCCCTGCGCGACACCGCCGCCGAAGCACCGAAAGGAACGACCACCGCATGACCGCGACCGACTACGAGACGATCACCGTGGAGCGTACGGGCGGCCGAACGGCCCTGCTCACCCTCAACAGGCCCAAGGCGCTCAACGCCCTGAACCTCCGGGTCATGGAAGAGGTCGTGGCCGCCACCGAGGCCCTCGACCGGGACCCGGACATCGGCTGCGTCGTCATCACCGGCTCCGAGAAGGCCTTCGCGGCCGGCGCGGACATCAAGGAGATGCAACCCCAGGGGTACACGGACATGTACATCACCGACTGGTTCACCGCCTGGGACCGGCTCGGCGACCTCCGCACTCCCACCGTCGCGGCGGTCTCCGGCTACGCCCTGGGCGGCGGCTGCGAACTCGCGATGCTCTGCGACATCCTGCTGGCCTCCGACACGGCGGTCTTCGGGCAGCCGGAGATCAAGCTGGGCGTGATCCCCGGCATCGGCGGCTCCCAGCGCCTCACCCGCGCCGTCGGCAAGGCCAAGGCGATGGAGCTGTGTCTCACGGGCCGGACGATGGACGCCGCCGAGGCCGAACGGGCGGGACTGGTCTCCCGTATCGTCCCGGCCGACGACCTCCTCCCCGAGGCCCTGGCCGTCGCCGAGACCGTGGCGGGGATGTCGAAGCCGGTCGCGATGATGGCCAAGGAGGCCGTGAACCGCGCCTTCGAGACCACCCTCGCGGAAGGAGTCCGCTTCGAACGACGCCTGTTCCACGCGGTGTTCGCCACGGCGGACCAGAAGGAAGGCATGTCGGCCTTCGTGGAGAAGCGGGCCCCGGCCTTCACCCACCGCTGACCGAGATCCGCCTCTCGGCCGTCCCTCGGCCCACGGCAGAGGGACGGCCTCCTCCCGTCACCGACCGCGGGGCACGGGACGGAGATCCACGGCCGTGGCTTCGGCAAGTCAGGAGGCGGACGCGAGTACGGCTCCAGCCGCCGCCGTCAGAGAAGGAGCCGGGGGGCACGTTCACCACACCCATGACGGCGCACCGATCCCTGCGAGGCAATCCGGCGACGATACCCATGCCCTCGCCGTTAGGCCGTCGTACGCCCGACTGGGCCCGGAGCGGATTCACGCCGAGCCCTCCGTAAGAGAGCGTGCCGTGGCGAGCCGCGCCCGGGGCGCCGGGACCAATGCCCAGCTGCTGGACGCGGTCACCGCCGGCCCGGACCGTCTCTGCCACGTCTCGGACGGCGTGGCAGACTGGCGGCTCACGCAGCAGCGGTGAGCGGGGGGATCCGGTTGGGGCTGGAGATCGAGAGTCGCCCTTCGGAGCTGCCGTACATCGAGCGGGTCTGGCGCAGCCGAAGCGACGACGTGGGGCGGATGACGTCGATCGCGAACGCGCACTGGGAGCTCGTCTTCTGGGAGCACGACGGCCGGGCGCAAGCTGCGGTACTAGGCCCGGAGCCCGAGGCCGGCCCGGCACTCGTCCCGAAGGATGCCACGTTCTTCGGGATCAGCTTCGCCGTCGGTACCTCGATGCCCCACGTACCGATCAGTCGGCTGGTCGGAAGCGGCGCGGAGATTCCCGACGTGACGCGGCGGTCCGTGTGGCTGAAGGGCTCGGCGTGGCACGTGCCCGATTACGACAATGCGGAGGCGTTCGTACGGCGCCTGGTGCGCGAGGGCATCGTGGACCGCGACCCGATCGTGCCCGCGGTCCTCGACGGGGCGGTTCCCGACGTCTCCGCACGCACCCTCCAGCGGCGTTTCGCCGCCGCGACGGGCCTCACCCAGGGCGCCGTACGGCAGATCCACCGTGCCCGCCAGGCGGCGGTACTCATCCAGGAAGGCGTTCCGGCACAGGACGTCGTACACCGGCTGGGGTACTTCGACCAGCCGCACCTGGCACGGTCCCTCACCCGGTACATCGGCCGCACCGCCACACGGCTGAGCGCCCCGGACACGTCCGAGCCGCTGTCGCTTCTGTACAAGCCCTAGCCCTCGGCGCCCGCATAGCCTTCCTGACGCAGCGACAAACCCGTACGCATCATGGAGGAATCATGCGCAAGGTCGTTTCCGGTCTGTTCGTCTCGCTCGACGGTGTCGCCCAGTCGCCGAACGAGTGGCAGTTCGCCTTCGACGAGGAGATGGGCGCCGCGCTGGCCGAGACGCTGGAGACGGCCGACGCGATCCTGCTGGGCCGTGTGACGTTCACCGAGTGGGCCGGGTACTGGCCGACGGTGACCAGCGGGGAGGACGCTGCCTTCGCCAAGTGGATCAACGACTCGCCCAAGTACGTGGTCTCCTCCACGCTGGACAGCGTCGACGACTGGGCGAACAGCACACTCGTCCGTGGCGAGCTGGCGACCGCGATCGAGGAGCTCAAGGCGGGCGAGGGGAAGAACATCACCGTCGCGGGAAGCCCGACGCTGGTGCGCTCGCTGCTGGAGCTGGACCTCCTGGACGAACTCGTCCTGCTGATCCACCCGGTGGTGGCCGGAGAAGGGCGCAAGAAGCTGTTCGCCGACGATGGCGCCCTGAAGAAGCTGAAGCTGGTGAGTGCCCGGCCCACGAGCAGCGGAGTGATCATCGCGACCTACCGACCGGAGCGCTGAGAGGTCCTCCGCGGGGCCTTTGCGGTGTGCAGGCCGCTGGTCTTGAGTGCTTGGCCCGAGGCCATCGGACTGCTCCGTGCCACCGTGCCACCGTGCCGCGCGACGGCCGGCGACCGGCTGCGCGAGGCCCTCGACGCGGTGTTCGGGCCCGGGCGTCCGGAGGTCCCGGTCCGGGGCATCACGGTCCGGGGCGAGCAACCCCCACCGAACGGGTCGGACGGATTCGCGCGGGTCGAGCGGCATGTGCACCCTGGGGGAATCCGGGACTGCTCCGCAGCGGTGAGCGGGAACGACCGCCGTCATACGCGAGACGGCGCAGAGAACCGGTCCATCCTGCGCGACGGCCGGCTCCGCCACACCACGAGCGGGAGGCGCCTGCCCGGCCGGATCGGTGAGTGTGGCTCATTGAAGGAGGGTGGGCCGGTAGGGGTCCGCAGGAGCGGGGACCGGCTTCCGTCGCGTCAGGTGTGACGGGTGCGCAGGTGGCGCAGGTAGGCGTCGGCATCGCCGTGGGCGTGGTCCTGGGCTCCGTGGCGATGGAGACGCAGTTGTCCGTCGGACGTCATGCGGACTGTGGTGGTGGCCCGTCGTACCTGCGTGCTGGTCTGTGGGGCTGAGTGTTCGGCGTCCGTCAGGTGAAGGACGGGCACCGTGGGCGGGAACATGGCGAGCGCCGCGCCGGTGTCGGCGGCTGGTGGGTGGCCGGTGCGGTTCGCGCTGCTGACGTACAGCACCGGGTGGTCGTCCAGCAGGGGGCGCAGCGGTTGCCAGCGAGCGCCGAACAGCAGGATCCATCCGTCCTTCACGGCCGGCTCCAGCCAGGAGGGGAGCGGGACGTGGGGTAGCACCGGCAGGAGGACGGTGAGGTGGTCTTCTGCCAGCAGGCGCACCGCCGTCGTGCGGCGGTCCGGGGGCAGGTCCCACAGGCCGCTCAGGGTGCCGAGGGTGTCCTCGTGGTGGGCCCACAGGGCGACAGACTGGTCAGTGGGCCGGCCTTTGGCCTGGTTGACGGCGATCGCGGTCGTCGCGGTGACGACGTGGGTGAGGGGTGCGGGATTGGGGAGCACCACCGCACTGCCGTCGCGCAGGGCGCGCCGGGCTTGAGCCAGGGACGCCGGCGTGTGGGGAGCGGCTCCGTCGGCGGCTGTCATGCGGTGCTCCCGGTGAGGCCTTCGAGGTAGACGGCGAACGTGGCGTCGTCGGTGACCGCTTCGCCCGTGCGGTATGCGCGGGTCTTCGCCCAGTGCATGGCGGCGCGGGTCTGGTCCGCGTCGAGGCTGTGGCCGAGGCGGGCGGCGACGGCGGTGACGACGCGCGTGCTGGCGAGCTGGGTGAGGACCACGTGCGGTTCGATCCCCAGTACCTCGCGCGGGTCGTACGGCTGGAACAACTCCGGATGGACGAAGGGCGTGCCGGTGGAGATGGTGCCGACGCCCGTACCGACGATCGGAGTGGTGACGCCGAGGGGCACGCCTGTCTCCCGCGCCACCATGCGTGCGATGTGGGGGAGTCGGGCGAGGTCGGGGGCCGTCCACCATGGTTCCGAGTCCGCTCCGAGCCATTCCCCGCCGTGGCGGGCCAGGAGGAAGAGAAGCTGTTCGGTGGCGACCATGCCGGCCCGCTCCGCGATGCCGAGCCAGGATCCGGAGACCACTCGCACCCCTGCTGCCAGTGCTTGGAGGGTGTTGGCCAGGCCGAGCCCGAGGTCGTTGTGCAGATGGGAGGCGAGGACCACGTTTGGGCCGCATCCCGCCCGGACGTGGGTGAACATGTCTCGGCAGTTGTCCGGCAGTTGGGCGCCCACGGTGTCGGCCAGGACGACCAGCCCGGCACCGGCGTCGGTGACGGCCTGGGCGTGGTGGGCCATCAGCGAGGTGTCGGCGCGGGAGGCGTCCGCCAGGCAGATGTCCACCGCGACAGAATCGTCCTGGTCCCGGGCCCGTTTGACCAGGTCGGTAGCGGCTTGGAGGGCCTGGGCAGCGGGTTGGTGGACCATCACCCGCGCCATGGCGTCCGACGCCGGCACCACGACCATCACCCGCGCGTGCCGACTGCCGCGCACCGAGGCGACGGCCTGCTCCACGTCGCGGTCCACGCCCCGGCACACCGCGGCCACGCTCACCGCGCCCTCGGCCTCCACCGCGACCTGGCGTACGGCTTCGAACTCCTCGGCGCACACCGCGGGGAAGCCCGCGGCGAACACGACGTGCCGTGGGCCGTCGGCTCCGAAGATCCGGCCCGTCGCGTGGGCCAGCCGCACTCGAAAATCGGCCCCCATGAGCGTCTTGGCCTGTGCGCCGTCCCGGGCGGACTCCTCCCAGAGCACGACCCGTCCGGCCTGGGCCGACTCCCGTACGACATCCACTCCGTACTCACACCCTCTCAGGACACCTCACCGTCCGACGGGGAAACGTTCTCCTGCCCTCGGGCCCGCGCCTGTCCCCCTCTGCCGGAATCACCCGATCGAGTGATGGTCCTGCCCGTTCACCGGTAGGGCCTGCCCTTTCGGCGCGTCACTCGCGGTCCACGGAGAGCGTCGGTTGTGCGAGCAGTTCCGGAAGGGCGGGAAGAGGTCTGGCGGGTGGGTCGGGCGGAGTTCGGCGGTGGCCCGCTCGACCTCGGCGCCGAGTCGTGCCTGGAAGCGCAGGAGCCGGCCGTCCGCGTCGATCGCCACTCTCTTCCGGTACGGGGGACGGGGCGGTGAGCCGGGGGTGAGGGGCGATCTCGGTGCGTCCGTGGATGGAGGATGTCTTGCCCGATGGTGTGGATCCGCATCCCGATGCGCCGGCCTTCCTCCACCCGCTCGAACTCCGCGAAGGAGGCATCCAGCTCGGCGAGCAGGTCGACCCCTGGAACGGAAGTCAGGTAGTTGCGGCGAAAGGAGCAGACCTGGCCCTCGGCCCCACCCTTCTCAGGGGCCCCGCGAAGTCCAGGCTCACAGTAGAAAGGGGTGAAGCCGCAAGGTCCCGGGCCCGGAGTGCGGTGCCTCTCTCGCAACTCCGGAGACACCCGCTGAGGAGTGTGAGCCGCTCAGAGGACCACCCTGAGAAGACGAGGCCCTGGACGGCGCCACGGACTGGCGAGGGAAGCGGGCCTCGGGGAGGGCGGAGAGGGGTGAAAGGATGTGCCGATGGGGATGAGCGATCGCGGCGACGAGGCCGTCCAGTACGTGCGGTTTGAATCTCTGCACCGGAATGCCCGGGGTCACTTCACCGGTGTTTTCGGGCTCGTCAACAATCTGGCGAGGGAGGGAAGGCTCTCGGACGATCAGGAGTCGTTCCGCCGTCGCAACAACAGCTGGTACAACGGCGCCTACACCGATCCTTCGACGGTTGACCCCCATGTCTATGACGACGGGATCAACCCTGGTGCGGCGGCATGGTTCGAGTCCGCAACGCAGGGTGAGGTCACGGCCAGCAACGGCGTTACCGCCGAGGAGGCCGCGGTCCTGTGCGCTGGATCGCGCTGCATCGAGTTGGCTGGGCCTGGGCAGGCCGTTCCTGCGGTCTGCCCAGGCACCTGTGTGATGCAGGCCGGGCGCCTCCCGAGCGGGGCGCACGGGGGTGGCCAAGCCGTTCGAGGACGGATCAGAAAGCGGTAGCGTCTTCCAGCGCCCACCAGGATCCGTTGTCATGGTCGACCTTACGCAGACCGCCCGTGGCGAGTCCTTGGTACTGGTAGAGCGAGAAGCCGTCGGACGCTTCCAGGTCGGGCCGTCCGTCGCCGGAGGTGTCGCCGACGCCGAGGATGTAGTCCATGGCGTTCCAGCCGCCGGTGCCGATGAGCTTGCGGGCACCGAGGGTCCGGGTCGAGGTGCCGGGGTAGAGCCACAGCTTCCCTGTGGCCTTCTCCCGGGCCACCAGATCGGCCCGGCCGTCGCCGGTCAGGTCACCGGCGCCGACGAGGGCGTTCATGGTGTTCCAGCCGCCGCCGATGATCTTGCGCGCACCCAGGGCCCCGCCGCTGGTGCCGGGGTAGAGCCAGAGCTTGCCGGTGGACTTCTCCACGCCGAGGAGGTCGGAGCGGCCGTCGCCCGACAGGTCGCCGAACGCGGCGAGCAGCCCCATGGTGTTCCAGCCGCCGGAGCCGAAGAGCTTGCGCGCGCCGACACCCCCGTTGCCGGTGCCCGGGTAGAGCCAGAGCTTGCCGGTGGACTTCTCGCGGGCGATGACGTCCTCGCGGCCGTCGCGACTGAAGTCACCGTGCCGCACGAGGGCGTTCATGGCGTTCCAGCCGCCGGAACCGATGAGGCGACCAGTGCCGTTGCCGGGCATGAACCACAGACGCCCGGCCTCGTCACGGAGCAGTGCGTCCGCGCGCCGGTCGCCGTTCATGTCCCCGAACCCGGCGGCCTTCGGCGACGTCGCCGCCTCCCAGTAGGGATACGCCTTCGTCTCACACTCGCGCACCGTGGGGACGAGCTTGATCGAGCTGATGTCAGCGGGGCCGCCGGTGGTCGGATAGTCCTGGGCAGGGGTGTCCCACGAGTACCCGTTGACGTGTCCGTAGTTCGACTGGTCGTACATGCAGGCGTTCAAACCGGTGCGGTTGATGCGCATCCGGATCTTGTTGTCCCAGCTCCCCATCGTGGCGACGCTCGTCCTCGTCTTGAACATCGAGCCCGTGCCGCCGTCGTTCGCCCAGCCACAGAAGTAGCCGCGGGGACAGTCACTGATCGCCGCCTGCGCGGGCGCCGCTCCCGCCCCGAACAGTCCCAGCGATGTGAGCCCCAGCGTCGTGACCACCGCGGCCGCGCGCTGAAGCAGAGTGTTGCGCATAGATTCCCTCCCATACGCGGCACGGAGAAGAGTCTCGACGTGCCGCGCCAGGAAGATATCCCAGAGCATCAGGACGCGAGGCGGTAGGTCCTCACCGGCCACCCGACCGCGTGTCTGCCACCGTGCGCTGATCAGCGCCGGCCCGGGGTCCGGAGCGAGGCGGTTCCCCCGGTGGCCGAGGGAGGCGCTGGCTTCACGCGATGGCGGAGACCCGGAAGCGGGCGAAAGCGGGGGGCGTCGGCCTACGCGGCGGCCGTCGCGGCGCCATCGCGGAGTCCATGGGTTTGATGTGCTTCGATGTACAGCGGAACAGGCTCAGGCCGTGGGAAGGCCGGAGCAGCGGCGGTAGCCGACGGGGCCTTCTGGCTGACCAAGGGTTCCCTGCTGTCCGCCCAGTCGGGCTGGTCGGTCCCGTGCTGGCGAGGCCACCACAGCTTCCGCACCGCGAGCCGAACCCCGCTTCGCGCCCCTCGGTTCGTAGCGGGCAAGCGGCTGGCGCTTTGGGCGTGCCGCCGTCGTTGAACAGCGGCTGAGCCCGCTTCGCCCGCGGCACCGCGTCCAGGTGTTCACTCTGACCAGCGGCTCCTGCACTCCGAGGGTCCTGTCTGCCGGGGAAGTACTTGCCCTCGGGTTGGCTCCTGTCTGTCCGTGGCTGGCAAGTCAAGGACAAGCTGCACCCACTGAAGGTCCCTCCCCCTCACGACATGCCGCACAGCGGGCGTCGGACGGGCCTGGCCCTTTGAACCGGTCCTCCACGATTTGCCGCGCGGTCGGTTCCGGCAGACTGCCCCCATGAACGAACGCCGACAGACAACGGGGCTCGAAGCCCACGCGGCGGGCGGGACAGGCCGCATGACCCTGTGCGACCCGCGCGACATCGGTATGGGCCACGTCGTGAGGCGGTATGTGAAGGCGACGTACTGGGGCAGGCCGCGTTACCTGGAGATCGGCTCCGCCCTTTACGCACGGCCGGAAGGGCCGGGCCGGCGCCGCTTCGTCCGCCGGATCCTCCGGGACGCGCTGGCGATCAGCGACGCCGAGCTGGATGCGCTGCTCGGCTACGAATGGCGGTCACGGCTCACGGCGGCCTGGCTGATCGGAGTGGACCGCCGGGCCTCGTACCGCGAACGGATCGGCGCCCTGCTCCTGGACAGCGAGGTCTGCTTCGCAGGTACGGGGTACTGCTTCGCCCTTGCACGCTTCGGAAGCCACGCGGACGCCGAGATCCTCGTCGACTATCTGGACCGCTACCTGGCCCGGCTCGACCTCGACTACGACCAGGCGGCGGCCCTCGGGGCACTGCTCCGGCTGGACGCGGAACTCGGAACGGCGTACGCCGACCGGATCGTCGCCCCCGACGGCCCCTGGGACACCTGGGTGGGGGAGCGGCGCAGCTCCGACGCCTCCTCGTTCGCGCCGGAGCATCTGCGTGCGTGGACCGACCTCACATGCGACTTCGCGAACGGCTGGACCCGCAGCTGAGTCCGTACCGGCGCCTTTCCACGAGCTACGCGATGTGGATGCCACGCTGTTGCGCGGCTGTCGGGGCGTCCCACGGCTGCTCCCGGTGCGGGGATTGGCCGTGGACGGACAGGTCGTCCGTGGCATAGCTTCCCTCTGCACGCAGGTCCGCGGGCATATTCCCGTTCCTTGCCCGTAGGGGGTCACACCGCCATGTCTTCTTCTCCTCTGGGCGCTCTGCGCCCACGGCCGGCCTTGCCCGACCGGATGCCCGGCCCCGGGCGGGCGTTGCTTGTCGCGGTGTGTGTGCTGCTCGTGGGTGTTGCCGTATGTGATCTGTTCGCCGTGTACGCCGGGTTCCGGACGCACATCGCGGTACGGAAGGACGGTGGCTTTCTGTTCGCACGACAAGATGGGCTGGAAGCGGCGGACGCCTTGTTCAGGAAGGTGGACCGGTTCTACCTTCTGGCGTTGATGGCCTGCGCCGCCGTGTTCGTCACCTGGTTCCATCGAGTGCGGCGCGCCACCGGAGCTCTGGCGCCGGATGGCTTCAGGTGGGGGAGTGGCTGGGCGATCGGAGCCTGGTTCGTGCCCGTGGCATTCCTGTGGATGCCGTACCGCATCGCCGTCGAGATGTGGGCCGCCTGCCTGCGGGGGCCCGGCCGTGGTGCGGGATCCGGTCCCTCCTTCTGGCCCGTGAACCTTTGGTGGGGGACCTTCGCCGGTTCGCTCTTGCTCCGCTGGTATGCGGGGCTGAGCCATCAGCGGGCCGACGGTCTTGCCGCGGTGCTGGACGCCGTGACTCTGGGAATGGTGGGGGACGCGCTGAACGTCGTCGCGGCTGGCGCGGCAGGGTACTTCGTCGTCCGGCTGACGCGCATGCAGGTCGCAGCCGGCCGTTGACGAAGCGGCCCTCGTCCCAGCGCAGGCTGCCCGACCTGAACTGCACGGTCGGCTGCGGGAGGCCGAGACCCACCTCGAACACCTCGCGATCACCCGGAAGACCGTCACCGCCCGCGCCGACCGGATACCTTCCCAGTCCGCCTCACCCGACCTGCCCGAGCACCCGGACCACCCCCGTATCCTTGCCCCACGCTCAGCTGTGCCGAGGCTCATGAGTTGTCACCGTCGGCACCAGATAGCCTGCGAAACGACATCCAGGAAGCCTTCCTGAAGCTGGCCTGCTGTGTCATCACCTATCGGCGCGCGCTGAATGTCGAGCGCGTCGGCCCTCTACCTTGATCATCGGCCGGAACCTCACCCGATCAGGGGGTCGGTGTCGCCGCCCACTTCTCTCGGCTCGCCGTTGTCATTCCAGAGAGCGTCGAGCCCAGAACAGGACGTGGCCTTTGTCGCCTTCGGGCACGAACTCCTCGTGGACCACTTCAAAACCGGCCTGCACGAGCCATGCTCGGTTCGTTTCGGCGTCGGCGTGACTCCACCACATCGCGGCCCCACCGCCTAAGGCTTGTCCCGTAAATGATCTTCGAGTCGGTGCGGATGTGGCCGGCCGCTGTTCGGACTGCTCGGTCAACCAGCGAGGGCGAGGTTGTGCAGCCGGGCAATGCCGCTCATGGCGTGGTGTACGCCGTCGCCCTTGAGGCGGCAGTCGCGGAGGATCTTCCAGGTCTTCATGCGGGCGAAGGCGTGCTCGACGCGGGCACGGACCTTGCGGTGCGAGGTGTTGTGTTCTTCTTTCCAAGCGGGCAGTTCACTCTGCCCGGGGTCGCGGCGGTGCGGGATGATCAGTCCGGTGCCTCGGTAGCCGCCGTCAGCGATCACCGTTGTGTTCCCGACGGCATCCTTCGCGCCGGACAGCGCCCATGCCTTGCAGTCGTTGCGGTTGCCAGGCAAGGGCTGGCCGACCACGACGACGAGCCGGGTGTCGGCGTCGATGACGACCTGGTGGTTGGTGGAGTACCTGTAGTTCTTGGACTGCTCGGCCACCGTGTGGTCGCGGGTGGGGACCAGGGTTCCATCCACGATGAGCACGGTGCCCTTGCGGAAACGCTTGCGGGGCCGGTGTGCGAGCAGGGGGCCAAGGTGGTTGATGATGCGATCGGCCGCGGACTTGGATACGCCGAAAAGCGGGGCGAGCTGGCGCAGTGTCAAGTTGGTACGCCAGTACGCGGCGACCAGCAGCACCCGGTCCTCCAGTGGCAGGCTCCACGGCCGGCCCCTGCGGACCGTGTCCGCGCCTTCACGCCGCAGCATCGTCACCAACTTGCCGAAGCAGCGCGTGCTCAGCCCGGCGAAGGGGGCTATCCAGGACGGCTGCGACGCCGTGATCACACCAGTCACGGCGAGATCCTCACACGGCTCCCGCCGGTACTGGCGGGCTGATCACTTGCTGGACAGACGCAGATCCCCGGACCAGGTCTCGCACCGGACACGGCCGGAGTCGAAGGTGATCTCAAGCGCGAGCCGGCCGGTGTCCGGGGCCGTTTCTTCGCGTACCGCCCGGACCGTCTCGCCGAGATGGTCCACGAACGGGGTCTCGCCGTGAACCGGCGCCACCTCGACGCGGCCGGACTCCGCCATCTCGTATCCCTGAAAGGGGACCGATGTCTCCACGATCAGGCACCAGTCCGACCCGGTCGTCACGTGGGTGGCGGCCTCCTCGCTGTCGATCAGCCACACATCCAGCGGGCCGGACCGGGGCTCCGCACCGTACCGGTGCCACGATGCAAGCACTCGCTCAAGACGCCGCCCGACCAGGTAATCAGGACGCACACCGGCCCCGTGCAACGGGCACTCGTTCAACCGCTTCGACTCCACCCAGCGACCGTACCGTCAGGCAAAGCCCCAGCTCACGCGCTTATACGGGACAAGCCTTAGCCAGTTCTCATCGGTCCCGGTCCAAGCACGATGTCCTGTGGTGCTCAGGAACCAACCTCCGGGCCGCAGCCAGGACGCGATCCGCTCCAGCAGGGCGGCTGTTCCTCCACCGGAACATGGATCAGGGCATACAGACAGACGACGGCGTCGAAGCTCCCTTGGGACAGCTCCAATGCCGTGGCATCAGCCCGGACGAAGTCGGCGCCCGGCACAAGCTCCCGGGCTCTGCGGATCTGGACCTCACTGATGTCGACGCCCGTCACGCGGTGACCCGCCGCCACCAGCGACCGGGCTACGGGAACACCGTTGCCGCACCCGATGTCCAGGACAATGCCTGCCTCAGGGAGCCGGCCGAGCAACTCCTCGATCCACGCGCCGTACTTCGTCTCGCTGCCAAACGCCCGCTCATAGCGCTCCGAGAGCACGTCATACCCGCGCCGGACCAATTCCTTCGGATCTCCCACGTCCACCCGCGCACGCTATGGCCCTCTTGTCAGGAGCGCGACCGCTTTTCGCTCAGGTCCGTGGCCGACCCTCCACCCAGAGGAGGCTGCTTCCGCCTTTGTGTCAGCTTCTCCAAGCACCGGCGCATCATGCAGCGCATTCTGACCAGGCCTCAGCAGAAGCTCGGGGCGGAGACCGCCTGCTCGACCGTGTGGGACTGCGTTCACCCGGATCGCGGCCTCCTGCGGGCGGGCGCGGCCCGAGGGGGCCTTCCGCGTTGATCGTACGGAGCTGTCGATCGGCATGGATCAGAAGAACGGTGGCCTGGCCTTCGGCTCGAACGGTGTCGGCCTGTCCTGTGTGGCCAGCCCGGGGGGAGCGATCTACCGGACGCGGACAGCATTGCCGGACGCACCCGCGCCTGCGGTAGTTTCTCGAACTGCCGGAGCAGTCCCTGACGCGATTCGTCACGGATGGCGAGCCGAGATGCGCAGAGATGGTGGTCCAGCTGTTCATTGCGTTAGCCGCTGTTAGTCGAACGCAACCAGAACGCAAGCGGATCCCGATAGGTTGCGGCTCCCGTGATCATGGCACCACCGGAGCGCCGAGTGTTCAGTCAAGGCAGGCAGAAAGGGTGGAGCCGGATCGGGGGCCAGACAATTCAAAAACCTAGGGTGACATTCGAATGATCCGTCAAAGACCTCCCGCCGTCTCATTTCTGACCCTGTGGCGACTCCTGTCACTGGGTCTCGTCACAGCCTTGATGGGCGGCTTCCTGGTGGGCCTGGCCCAGCCCGCGCACGCGGTTGTTCCCGGAGAGCAGCGGGTGATGTCCTGGAACATGGCCCATACGCCGAAGGCCTGGCAGAACGCCTACAACTACGCCCTCAGGTACGACATCGTTGCGTTGCAGGAAATGCCGATGTCCGCGATCTCGGCCGCAAACGTGGTGAACGACGGAGAAATTCTGGTCCCCGGCACCAGCTACCGGATCGAAAGGAAGATACTGACTTCCCGACTGGGCTACCGTTCGGACATCTACCTCACCTATGTCGAGGACAGCCTCCGGCCGCAGATGTACCGTCTCGGGTTCATGACGCACCGTCGGCCGGAAAGCGTGGAAATCGTCGAGACGCAATTTGGTAATACGCGCCCGGGGCTCGTCATCGTCGACGGCACCGGTGCCGATGCCATTACCTTCGGCTCCATTCACGCGATCTCCCCCGGCGGGGCCAACGGAAGCGAGTTCGTCAACGCGGTGGCAGGGCGGGCGGGAACCCTGAGTGCGGGGCGATGGGCGGTCCTGGGTGACTACAACCGCGAGCCGGGAACCATGGCCGATCTCCCCGCGAACAGCGTGACGCACTCCACGGCCCCCGGTGTCCGCACCTTCCGGACCGGCGGGCGGTACGACTACATGGTCGCCTCACAGCTGTTCAGCGACTGGAACATCGTCGGTCGGTCCGACACCACGCACGATAGCGACCACTATCCGGTGTTCTTCGGCGGCCTCCAGGCCGGAGCCGATCCGGGAGTTCCGTACTGGCTGACGGGTGGGACCTCGGAGAACTCCGCCTCCTGGACGATCGGCGTCGACCAGGCCCGGCTGGAGGACGACAGCATCGGAGAGGACGCCCCGTTCGTCCTGCAGAACATCCGTGCGAGGAACGGGAGCCAGGTCCTGTCACCGTTCGGAGCGGTCGACATCGGCGGGAAGAAGTACTCACTGCTCCTGCTCGAGAGATCCCTGAAGTGTCTCACCATCGCTCCCGACGGCAGCGGAAAGATCGTTCACAAGAATTGCCAGACGGGCCAGAAGGAGAGCCAGCTCTGGCGTTTCGACAGTGATTCCGGTCAGTTGGTCAACCCCCAGGGGTTCACGATCGCCCCGGAGAATCAGAAGGTCGGTTCGGGGCTTCGCGCCGTGTCTCAGGGTGCGACTCCCACGTGGAAGTGGAAGACGAGGTTGTTCAAGGGCTGCCAGCCGTCCTCGGCCGGCAACGTGACGGTGGCCTCGGCGCTGAACGCTTCCGTCCTGTCCGACGGGCAGACGCCCTTCCCCGGCCCGGAGCCCGATCCCTGTACGGCGACACCCACGGTGGTGTCGATGGGCGACAGTTACATCTCGGGCGAGGCCGGCCGGTGGGCCGGTAACGCGGACGCCTCTGCCGACGGCTCGGTATGGGGTACGGACCGCTCCGCCGTGGGCTGCAATGCCGGCGAGACCAGCTGCACCCACGACCTCACGCGGGTGTACGGCGACACTTCCTACGCCGCCAAGCCCGACGCGGCGTGCGACCGGTCGGACTCCGCCGAGATCAACGGTGTGACCGTGCCCGGCGCGGCAACCGTCGACCGGGTCAACCTGGCCTGTTCCGGGGCGACCACGGCCAGCGTCCTGACCAACACATTCAAGGGAGAGCGCCCGCAGATCGAGCAGCTGCGCGACCTCACCGCCACCCGTGACGTCTCCACCGTGGTGCTGTCGATCGGAGGCAACGACCTCCAGTTCTCCGAGATCGTGAAGGAGTGCGTCAAGGCCTACCTCGCCCCGGCCGTGAACAACAACGGCTGCCGGGCCGTCAAGCAGGCCGATTTCGACGCGGCGTTGGGCGTGGTCGAGGAGGACGTGGTCAAGAGCCTGACCGGGATCCGCGATGTCCTGCGCGACTCCGGGCAGTCCGACGACAGCTACCGGATCGTGCTCCAGTCCTACCCGAACCCGCTGCCCAAGAGCTCTGAGTACCGCTACCCGGAGAACTCCTCCAACCCGTTCGAAAAGTACGGGCGCTACACCAAGGGCGGCTGCCCGTTCCTCGACAAGGACAGCGACTGGGCCCGCGACCACGTGATGGCGAACATCACCGCGATGCTGAGCCGGGCCGCCACACGGGCGAACGTCTCGTTCCTGGACGTCCAGGAGGCCTTCGCCGGACACGAGCTGTGCTCCACCTCCACCCAGCAGGCCACCTCTGCCAACAACTCGACCGCGCCCCTGGACGCCGCACAGGCCGAATGGATCCGCTGGGTCCCGTACCTGATCGACACGGACATCCCGTGGACGGCCCAAGGCCACCAGCAGGAGGCGATTCACCCCAACTACTTCGGCCAGCAGGCCCTCTCCGCCTGCCTCACCAAGATCCTCGCCGACCCCGACACCGGACCGGTCACCTCACGCTGCACCGGCAGTGCCGGCTCCGTCCCCGGCGGCCTGGACGACACCAGCCAGGTCCTGGCCAAGGGCAACCGCCGCACCGGTCTGGGCGGTGACCTGCCGGACTGGAGCAAAGCCGGCTACCGGGGCGGACAACGGCTGCCGGGCCCCGCGGAGCGCTCCAACGACCCGCGCTGCAGAATCACTCCCCAGGCCCTGGCCGACCACTACAACGTGAAGGCCGACGACGGCCAGGACGACACCTCCGGCATCCAGAAGGCCATCGACGACATACGCACCACCTGCACCCCCAACGCCTCGCCCACGAAGCTCTCCTCGATCGAACTGCCCAAGGGCACCCTGGAGGTCAGCAAGCAACTGGCCGTCGACGCCTCCTACCTCGTCATCCGAGGCCAGGGCACGAAAGCCGACAGCGGCACCAAGATCACGTTCCGGCCGGACAGCGCGACCAGGTACGACACCCTCTACCAGGGCAGCCGCTGGGACCAGGACACGATGCGCTACGTATGCCAGGGCACGATCGGCTCCATCACTGGCACCGGCGGCTGGATCTGGCCCGGACGCGGCCTGTTCCGCGTGCAGACCCGAGAGGTGTCGGCCAAGCACCAGCGCATGTGCGGCAACCTCTCCGCGATCCCGGAGAACCGCCGGGACCTGTTCGAAGGATCCATCAACCAGCACTGGGAATCGGGCGTCACCCTCGCCGAGAACTCCTCCACCCCCGGATACGCCGCAAGGGAGGGCGACAGCACCATCCAGCTCAACGGCGCTGCCGACATGTCCGTCTTCAAGCCGGGCGGCTACCTGTGGGTCGGGGCGGCCAACAGCATGAAGTTCTACCAGAGCCAGCAGATCGACACCGCCGGTCAACTGGGCAGCCTGGAGGACCTGCACATGCGCCAGCAGGTCTTCACCATCTCCTCCGTCGACGGCACCCGACGCACCGTCACCATCGACAAGCCGCTGGAGTTCGACGTCCCCGTGAACTCCGTCTCCGACGGCTCCGCGCCCATCACCTCGGGGGGTCCCGCCTACCCCAGCAAGGTCACCCCGCTCAAGATGATCACGGACGTCGGGTTCGAGGACTTCACCTTCACCCAGCAGATGGACAGCCTGACCGCCCAGTGCGTCGACCTGACCGCCAACTGCGCCACCCACAACTACGGCAACCTCGCCCCCGACGCCGCCATGCACGGCATCGTCTTCAAATGGGCCGCCAACAGCTGGGTCCGCGGAATCAAGGGCGCGATGACCGGCTCCCACCCCGTCGTCACCGAAGTCGCCAAGAACCTCCAGATCGAGAACAACTACTTCGACGGTTCCTGGAACAAGGGCAAGGGCGGCAACGGATACCTGCGCGGCTCCCGCGTCTGGGACTCCCTCTACGCCTTCAACACCACGCGAAACCTGCGCCACTTCACCTTCCAGTGGTCCTCCTCCGGGAACGTCGCCTTCGCCAACGACTTCGACTCCGACCTCAACCTGCACGGCGGCTGGGAACGCCGCAACCTCTTCGACAACAACACCGTCCACGTCCCCTACAACCACTCCTCCGGCAGCTGCAGCGCCAACTGCGGCGGTGAGGGAGGCGTCGGCGACAAGGGCACCTGGTGGCCGATCTACTGGAGCGCCGGCAACAAGGCCGTCAAGTGGTCCGGCTCCAGCGGCCCCCAGAACGTCTTCTTCAACAACAACCTGACCAAACAGACCACCAAGAACGGCCCCTACGCGCTCTACCAGCCCTACTCCACCCGCGGCCGTGCCTACCAGTTCGGCTCCGCCGAGGACTCCCCGCGCTCCTTCAAACACCTCGACTACGGGACCGGCAGCTTGCCGCCCATCGACACCAACCCCATCCAGGACTGGGCCGGCTACGAGAACAACAGCTTCACCTCAGGACTGGGCGTCAACAACAACTACCAGGACAGCGGGGACTCCCTCTTCCTGAAGTCCTTCCGACGCTGACCGTCGTCGACCCGCAACCGAAGGCCGTGCCGCCGTCCGATCAGGCGGCACGGCCTTCGGCCACCGATGAAGTGCTGGTCAGGCCTGGGACCCGCGCGGGAGGAACTGGGAGGTCCGGCGTAGACGCGTCACCTCCACCTGTGGTGCGAGCGTGAGGCGCCTGACGGGCGGAAGCCCAGGCCAGGCGCCTCGCGCTCGTGCCCTCTGGAAGAACCCGGGCTTCTTCGGTGAGTAGCTCACCAGCAGGTTCTTCGTGTGCTGGTGGTACACGCCTCGTAAAGCCGCTGACTGTTGGAAACGGCCACGATTCGGCCAAGCTGCAGGCGGCTGGTCCGCGTATGGCCCGGATCTTGGTCGGCACGGGGGACCTCTGACCGATGGTGCGAGGCGGCGGCGAGTTGGCACACAGCGAGGGGCGGGCCGACAGGTCGCCACGGCGCATGCCGGGATCCAACGCGCCACGAGGTGGTCGGCCGAGTGAGCCGGGACCCGGATTCGGCCGAGCACTGTTGGATCATCAGGGAGCGAGGTCCGGGGAGAGGTGGATCCGGGCCGCTACCGGAAGGTGGTCGCTGGCCGTCGCGGGGAGGGTCCATGCCGATGCGGCCCGGACGCCCCCGAGAAGGATCTGGTCGATCCGGACGACCGGCAGGCGCGCCGGCCAGGTGAAGCCGAAGCCTGCGCCCGCCTCGGCCTGTGCGGAGACGAGACGGTCGGTGAGGGGCCGCAGTGCGCGGTCGTCCGTGGAGCCGTTGAGGTCGCCCAGGACGACGACGCGCCGGACGGGCTCGTCCCGTACCTCCGCCACCAGCAGGCCCATCGCCTCGTCGCGCGCCCCGGCGGTGAATCCGGCCGGGCCCACGCGGACGGACGGCAGGTGGGCGACGTAGATGGCCAGTGGCCCGCCGGGCGCGTCCACCGTGGCCCGCATCGCCCGCGTCCACGGCATGATCGGCACGGCCCGCGCGTCGCTCAGCGGATGGACGCTCCACAGGCCCACTGTGCCCTGGTAGAAGTGGTAAGGATAGGCCTCCGCCAGGGCCTGCTCGTAGGCGGGCGCCGTGGCCGGGCTCAGCTCCTCCAGCGCCAGTACGTCCGCCCCTGCGGCGAGCAGGCTCCGTACAGTGCCTTCGGGGTCGGGGTTGGCCTGGTTGACGTTGTGGCTGACCAGCGTGAGGTCCCCACCGGGGGACGTCTTATCGGTGAGGGCTCCGCCGAAGGCCGCCAGCCAGGCCACCGCCGGCACCACCACGGCCACCGCCGCTGCCACCGGCGCCCGCCGCAGCAGGGCTGCGGCCACCAGCACGGGCACGGCCAATGCGCTCCAGGGCAGCAGGGTCTCGGCCAGGCTGCTCAGCCGTCCGGGCAGTCCGGGGAGAATCCCGTGGCCCGCGACGCTCACCGCGAGGAGTACGGAGCACCCCGTGATCGCCGCCCCGCGGCGCCGCCACCACCGGCGGCGCGACACGGTGTCCGCCGCGCCGTCCGAGGCTCCTGGAGTGTGGTCCGGGCCGACCGCCGTGCCGTCCCCCGCGGGGGAAGGAAGGGGCCGTGCCGCCGTGCCGTCCGGCGCCGCAGTGGGGTCCGGGCGTGTCGTCGCCGTCATCGTCCCCCGCCCTCCGTTCCGGCGGCGGCCAGCCGGTCGCGGACGGCGGTGAGCAGGCCACGGCTGGCGTCGACGGCGGCCCGGAGCCCCTCGGCGGGCGTCGTGTTCGCCCGCTGGTGCAGGACGGCGCCCACCAGCAGCCGGGGCGCACCGCCGACACGCACCTCGCAGGCCCACAGGAGGTTCCCGCCCGCCGGGGTGCTGGAGCCGGTCTTCACACCGAGGACGCCCGGAGTGTCCAGGAGGGGATTGGTGTTGGTGATCGTCCCGAGGCCGGGGACGGTGGTCTCGCGGGTGGCCACGATCGCCCGGAAGACCGGGTCCTCCATCGCGGCCCGCGTCAGCCGCACCTGGTCGGCCGCGGTGCTCGTGGTCGTCGGCTCGATGCCGCTCGCCCCCGTGTAGACCGTATCTTTCATGCCGAGGCGTCCGGCGGCGCGCCGCATCTTCGCCACGAAGGCCGCCTGGCTGCCGGAGTCCCAGCGGGCCAGCAGGCGGGCGACGTTGTTGCCGGAGGGGATGAGGAGCAGTTCCAGGAGCCGGCGCTGGGAGTAGCGTTCGCCAGGCCGTACGGGGACGGTCGACTCGCCGCCGACCCCCGCCTCGTGCGCGGCCGTCCGATCCACAGTGATCAGGGGGCCCTCCTCGTCAGGCCGCAGCGGGTGCTCCTCGAGGATGACGTAGGCGGTCATCACCTTCGTCAGGCTCGCGATCGGTACGGGCCGTCGCTCGCCCCGCTCGCCCAGCGAACCGGTCCCTTCGAGCTCGACGGCGCTCTGGCCGTCCCGCGGCCACGGGAGCGGGCCGATGTCGGAAACCGGGAGTCGCTCGTCTCCCGTCGTCGGAGGCGCGCCGGAGGGCGAGGCGACGGCGATGCCCAGGGCCGTCAGCAGGGCCAGGGACAGGGCACCGCCGACGAGGCGGTGACGGGGGGTGCGGGGCAGGGACACGGGCCGCCTCCAGGGGCTGCGGTACGGGATCGGTACGGCAGCAAGACTCCGGGGACGAGGTCTCCGCCCCACGGTGGGGAGAGCGCGGCCCGCGCTCGGGAACCCATCGGTCGTGTATCAACGGGGCGGCGGCGAGCGGACGCGCGCTGGCCGGCGAGTTCGACGCATCGGCGGGGCGGGGTCCGGCAGGGCGATGCGGAGGGAGTGCCCGAGGGGCGGGAACGTGCCGACGGGCGACCGTCCCGGGACGGCGAGGGCCGTGCGCCGGCGGGCAGGCCGTTCCGGTGCAGCCGGGCCACCCGCCGGCGGGCCGTCCCGGGGACGGGGTCACACCTCGGACGGTGTCCCGTCCTGGGGCAGGCTCAGGGTCGCGACCGCCCCTCCGTCCCGGGCGTTGGCGAAGTCCAGGGTCGCCCCGATCACCCTCGCCTGGCCGGACGCGATCGTCAGGCCCAGGCCGTGCCCGTGCCCCCGCTCGGCCGAGCCCGTCCGGAACCGCTGGGGGCCGTGGGACAGCAGGTCGGCCGGGAAGCCGGGGCCGTGGTCCCGGACGGTCACCGTCCTGCCGGCGACGGCGACTTCCACCCGGCCCGCGCCGTGCCGGTGGGCGTTGACGACGAGGTTGGAGACGATCCGGTCCAGGCGCCGGGGGTCCGACTCGACCACGGCCGCATCCCGTTCGGTCACCCGCGCCGCGAGGCCCGTCCGCGCCACCGAGTCCCGGACGAGGGCGGCCAGGTCGACCGGTCCCCGCTGGGACGTCTCGGCGCCCGCGTCGAGCCGGGAGACCTCGAGGAGGTCCTCCACCAGGTCGCGCAGCACCCGCACCCGGCTCTGGACCATGTCCGTCACCTCGCCCTCGGGCAGCAGTTCCGCCGACGTGACCAGGCCCATCAGCGGGGTGCGCAGCTCGTGTGCGACGTCGGCGGTGAAGCGCTGCTCGGTGTCGATCCGCTGCTGGAGGCTGTCGGCCATCGAGTCGACCACGGCCGAGATCTCGGCGACCTCGTCGCCCCCGCGGACCGTCCCCGTCCGGGCGTCGAGGTCGCCCGCCGTGATGCGCCGGGCCGTGCGGGCCACCCGGCGCAGCCGCCGGGCGGGGAGCTCCGTCGCCAGGGCCGTGGCGGGGACGACGACGCCCAGCGTGAGCAGCGAGTACTTCCACATGTGACGGTCCAGGGCCTGCCGGGTCAGCAGGTCGGCGGTCATGTCGACCTCGACCGCGTACAGCTTGCCGCCCTCGCGACGGGCCGCCCAGAAGACGGGGGCCGGGGGCCCGTTCTCGTACAGCGTGGCCTCGCCGCCGTGCTCGACCTGCCACAGCAGGGCTTCGGGCAGCTCCCCGGGGGACACCCGGGGCCCTTCCTCACCTGCGGCCGAGGCATCCTCCAAGGCCGTCGTCAGCGCCATGTGGGCCCTGCCCGCGCCCTCGTGCATGGAGCGCCGCAGCACCGAGTCGTGCACCAGCACGCCGACCGTCAGCGCCATCGAGGCACAGGCGAGCGCCACCAGGAGGACGATCTTCCAACGCAGCGAGCGGGAGTGGGGTATCAGACCCTTGACACCTCCCCGGGGGCCGCGGCTCACCGCTTCCACTTGTAGCCGAAGCCCCGGACAGTCTCGACGCGCTCGGCGCCGATCTTCTTGCGCAGTCGCTGCACGCACAGGTCGACGACCCGGGTGTCGCCGTCCCAGCCGTAGTCCCACACTTCGCGCAGCAGGGTCTGACGGTCCAGCACGATCCCGGGGTGCGCGGCGAACTCGAGCAACAGCCGCAGCTCGGTCGGGGCGAGCGCGATCCGCTCGCCGCCCCTGCGGACCTCCAGGGCCGCGGGGTCGAGGGAGAGGTCGCCGAAGAGCAGCGGGCCGGTCGGCCCCGCGGTGCCGGCAGGTTCGGGCACCGGGGAAACGAAGGCGGCCCGGCGCAGCAGCGAACGGATGCGCGCCACCAGGACGGCGGTGTCGACGGGCTTCACCACGTAGTCGTCGGCCCCGGCCTCCAGGCCGGACACGACGTCGAGGGCGTCGCCGCGCGCCGACATCATCAGGATCGGGTCCGTGGCCGTCTCCCGGATGCGCCGGCACAGCCCGATGCCGTCCAGGCCCGGCAGCATCACGTCGAGCAGCACCAGGTCGTGCCGCCCCTCCCGGAAGAGTTCGAGCCCGGTCAGCCCGTCGGCCGCGACGAGCACGCGGTAGCCGTAGCGCTCCAGGGCCATCGCGACGGACCGCCGGATCACCTCGTCGTCCTCGACGAGCAGGACGGTCACGGGCGCGGGCGTCGACACGGAATCAGACATGGACATCTCTCGGGCACGGGGCAGGGCAGGCCCTCCATCATGCCTCACCCTCCAGCGCCCCCGGCGCCGCCGGAGGGCTGTCGGCACGCCTCCGACCTGGGCTGATACGCGCCTGATACACCACCGCGCGGTGGCCGACACACATCCGAGCGGGTACGGACACGGAGGCGGCGCGCCTGACACCGGTGGCGCGGCAGCCGCTCCGGCACGCACCGTCGCCGGACAGGCGACGCTGGTTGCTCTGACGGCGTCGCCGGGGTGAAGCCGATGACGGCCATCAGGTTGCCCGAGGGGCCGTACCCGGCTCCGGTGGGAGGTGGCGATGGCCGACGCCTCCCACAGGGTGAGGGGTCGCGTTTCGCTGGGGTTGGGGTGTGGGTGAGTGGGCCCAGCCTGCGCGGCCGGGGACGCGGACGGCGATGCCGACCCGGTGCCGGAGCTGTGAGGGCTTCCAGGCGGCTGCCCGGGCGGCCCGGGGTCTACCAGGGGCTGCTGCTGCTCGTCGACGTCGCGCCCCCGGAAGCGCCCCCGGACGTCGTGGGTGTGGTGCCGAAGACGGAACCGCCCGAGACGGACCCCCGGGGTACGGAGACGGGGTCGGCCGACGTCCGGCGGAACGGGGTGCTCGCCGTCGACTGAGTCACGGACCGGGCCGGCGCCTCCCTGCCCGCCTCGCGCGGGCACTCGTCCTCCTCGCCGATCCGCTCCAGACGCAGCACCAGGTTGCGCTCCTGCCGGGCGCGCCCCGGCCAGTCCACGTCCTTGCTGGTGATCGTCTGCGTACGGACGCCGTCCACCGTCTCCCAGCGGGTCCTGACCGCGCGGACGTTGGGCCGCCACCGGCCCTCGTACCGGTGCTCCACCTCCAGGTGCCAGCTCGGCGCGTCCACGTGCCGGACCGTTCCCACCTCGCCGGGGATCTCGATCCGTTCTCCGCGCGCGCCGGACACGGTGACCACCGCGCGCTGCGGCCAGTCGGCGTCCAGGCCGATGACGGTGATCCGGCAGGGGCCCTCGTACCAGGCCATGGGTGCTCTCCAGTGTTCTCGGGGACGGGCGTGAAGAAGATGACGGGGCAGGGGGCGGTGTCAGTCGTGGGGGAAGTTCCGGACGACGAGCGTCGCGAGATCGTGGTACGCGTCCCGGGTCCGGCCCCGCAGCGTCTCCGGGTCGACCTCGCCGCCCCGGGCCAGACGGGGGTCGTACGGGACGGTCACCACGGCCCGGCAGCGCTGCCGGAGACGGGCGACGGCCTCGTCCACCAGGGCCGGCCGCCCCGAGGAGGACCGCACGCCGGAGATGACGGTCACCGCCTCCCGTGCCTTCTCCTCGTGGCCGAGGGCGGCCAGTCGGTCGAACACCAGACCGGCGCCGCTCATACCGTCCTCGCCCGGTGTGGCCGCGACGACCAGCTGGTCCGACAGGTCCAGGACGGCGCACAGGACGTCGTGCGGCATGCCGGTCCCGGAATCGGTGATGACCAGCGGGTACTGACCGGCGAGCGCTTCCACGACCTGCCGGTACTCCTGTGCGCCCAAGGCCCGCGGATCCGCCGGGTCAGGGTCGTGCGCCACGACCTCCAGACCGCTGGGCGTCTGCGAGGTGAAGGCCCGGACGTCCATGTAGGTGCGCAGCCGGGGCAGCGCCGCCACCAGGTCGAGCACGGTGGCGCCTGACTGCCGCCGGACGCGGCGGCCCAGGGCTCCCGAGTCCGGGCTCGCGTCCACGGCGACCACCCGGTCGGCCCGCTCCCGGGCCAGGACCGCGCCGAGGGCCAAGGTGGTGGTCGTCTTCCCGGCCCCGCCGTTCAGACCGATCACCGCGATCCGATGGCTGCGCAGCAGCGGGGCCCGGAGGGCCTCGGCGGCATGGCCCGCCCCTCCGCGCCGCCCGATCCGGAAGAGGGAGCGGGACGCCCGCCGCATCGGCCGCGTCTCCGCCGCGGGCTCGACCGGGACCACCGGGGCCGGTGCGGCCGGGGCCACGGGCTCGATCGGGACCGCCGGGGCCGCGGGCTCGATCGGGACCGCCGGGGCCGGGGCCACGGGCTGCTCCGGAGCCTTTGCCGCCGGTTCGGGCTCCGCCCCCGGGTCCGGCTCCGACGGGGCTTCCGGTGGGGCTTCCGGCGGGGCTTCGTTCCGCCTCGCGCGCCAGTGCCCGGGGCTGTAGTCGGGCGCGTCCGTCCAGTGTTCGGGCGCGTCCATGTCGTTTCTGGCTACGACGCTGACCACCTCGGTCCCCTCTCGTCGGTCGCCCGGAGGAACGGCCCGGCGGGCACGACCGGTTCAGACGGCGCGGAGCGGGCGGCCCGTCGGGGCGAGGCCGCGCCGCTCAAGGATGGGACGCAGTGCCCGCACCGCGTAGAAGTTGCGGGACTTGACGGTGCCCGGTGGGATGCCGAGCACGGCGGCCGCGCCCGCGGTGGACCGGTCGTTGAGGTGCAGCTCCACCAGCACCTCCTTCTGGTGCTCGGGCAGTTCGGCGAGCGCGTCGCCGACGGCGTGCGCGGTCACGATCTCCTCGTACGGGTCGTCGGGGCCCGCACGGTCCTCCGGCGTCTCGTCGCCCAGCTCCTTCACCCGGGCGGACTGCGCCCGGAAGTGGTCGATGGCGATCCGGCGGGCGACGGTGAACAGCCAGGGGCGACCGTGCTCCGGACCCCGGACGAGCGCCTGGGGGTTCTGCCAGGCGCGCAGGAAGGTCTCCTGGAGCATGTCCTCGGCCTTGCCCCGGTCCCCGCTGGTGAAACGGAGCAGGGCGCGCAACAGGGCGGAAGCGTGCAGCCGGTGGAGCTCCGCCAGAGTGTCGCGGTCCATGGTGGGGCGCCCCCGCGCCCCCGCGTGCGGCTCCGGTCCCGCTCCCGCGCGGACCGCGCCGTCGGCCCCGTCTTCGTGCGTTGTCACCCCGGTCGTTCCTCCCCGCCGCGCGTCGGCGACTCGGGGGTGGCGGACGGCGGCACCGATCTGCCGACGGCTCCGGGCACGTCGGACTGGTGGGAACGACCTTGGCAATTTCGACTAACGCATGGCTAATGTTCGGGCGTGATCGAGGGCTGTCCGGTAACGCCTCCCTAATCTTCTGATCGGTGTGGAGCGCAGGCGGCATCGGGGTGGGCACCGGCCTGCCCCGTGGGCGCCACGGACCACGCCCGTGCGTCCGAGCGGAATCCCTGGCGTCGCGCGCACGGCCTGATCGACAAGACACGCCCTAGGAAGGCGGCAACGGCTCCGGCCCGCCTCCCCTCACGCCCTCCGGGGCGCGGTAGCCGCCCGGCCGCCACCTGCGCCGGCGGCCCCGTCGCAGTACGGCGGACGCCCCCGCCACACCCGCCAGCACCACCAGAGAACCGGCCGCCACCCATCCGGCGGACCCGGCGGCGGAACGTCCCGGCGCGGTCGGCATCACCACTCCCGGAGCAGCCGCCCGGACCGCCGCGCCGCCGCCCTCCTCGGGGAGTACGGCCGTCACGGCGGCGATCGGGTCGACCGAGCCGTACCCGCGCGTCCGGTCCGGCATCGGCTCGCCCGGTCCCGTCGTGGTGGCGCGGAGCCGGTGGACCAGGGCCTCGGCGCTCAACTCCGGTCGGCGGTCCAGGACGAGGGCCGCCGTTCCGGCCACCAGCGCCGCCGCGTAGCTCGGTCCGGAGGCCGTGAAACTGCCCCGGCCGCCCGGCCCGGGGCCCATCACGGCCTCGCCGGGTGCCGTTAGGTCGACCCGGCCCTCGGGGGCCTGCCCGGACGCCTTCCCGCCGGGGCCGGTCGCCGCCACCGCCACCACCTGCGGATGGGCCGCGGGGTACGCCGGTTCCTTCGCCCCGTCCGGGGCGGCCGGGGCGATCACGACCGCGCCTTCGGCGACCGCGTACCGTACGGCGCTCCCCAGCGCCGGGCTGTCCGTGCCCGCCACCGCGACCACGGCGATCACCCGGGCGCCGCCGTCGACGGCCGTCCGGATGCCCCGGGCGAGGAGTTCGGGAGTGGTGTTCCCCCGCCGGTCGGTGACCGGCACGTCGAGGATCCGAGCCTCGGGCGCGATCCCCGCGAACCCGGCGCCCGGGGTGCGGGCCGCCGCGATCAGACCGGCCGTGAAGGTGCCGTGACCGACGCAGTCCGGGGCCGGGCCGCCGCCGGGGAAGAGGCGCGGGGTCCGCCTCAGCCGGTCGCCCAGCAGCCCGGCCGTGTCGTCCACCCCCGAGCCCACCACGGCCACCGTCACCCCGGCCCCTTCGGACAGCGGCCAGACCGTGTCCGGGCGCAGCAGAGCCTGGGGCCAGGGGAGTCCGGTGACCTTCCGGCCCGATGCCTCGCGGCAGGTGTCGCCGGAGAGCCGCTGGGTGACGGCGGGCAGCGAGGCGGGATCGGGGCCCGCCGGGCCGGCCACCGAATCGGCGCCGTTCCCGCCGTCCGGGCCCGGCGCGGCCCCCGCGCTCCCCGGCAGCAGGACCAGGGCCCCGCACAGCAGAGCCGTCGAGAGGGCCGCCGCCCCGCTCCGCCTCACGCGACACCGTCCGGCACCCGGTCCCAGGGCACGTCCTGAGGCAGCAGCATGCTCAGCTCGGCCACGTCGTCGACATCGAGCCGGCTGAGCCGGCCCGCCTGCCGGGTGATCATGGTCTCCAGGACCTGGCGCGCGAAGCGGCCGTTGCCGAAGTTCCGGTCGCGCGGCACCGCCGCGAACAACTCGCCCAGGCCCGCCAGCGTCTCCGGCGGGCACACGTACCCCGCCTTGTCGGACAACGCCTCCACGATCCGCACCAGTTCCTCGTCGGTGTAGTGCTCGAAGACGACCGAGCGGGAGAAGCGGGACGCCAGGCCCGGGTTGGAGTCGAGGAAGCCCCGCATCTCGTCGGCGTACCCGGCGACGATGACCACGACCTCGTCGCGGTGGTCCTCCATCAGCTTCATGAGGGTGTCGACGGCCTCCTGACCGAAGTCGCTGCCCGTGCCGCCGCGTGGCGTCAGGGTGTACGCCTCGTCGATGAACAGCACGCCGCCGCGTGCCCGGTCGAAGGCGTCCTTCGTCAACTGCGCGGTGTGGCCCACGAACCGACCCACCAGGTCCGCCCGCGCCGTCTCCACCAGCTGGCCGCCCGGCAGCACGCCCAGCTCGGCGAGCAGCTGCCCGTACAGCCGGGCCACCGTCGTCTTGCCGGTGCCGGGCGGGCCCGAGAAGACCACGTGATGACTGATCGTGGCCGTCGGGAGCCCGGCCTCCTTGCGCCGGTTGACCTGCTTGATCAGGTTGACCAGATCCTCGACCTGCTCCTTGGCGGCGGGCAGGCCGATCATCGCCCGCAGCTCGTCGAGGAGTTCCGTCCTGCGCTCCGCCGGTGCGCCGGACGCCGCGACCGCCCTGGCGGCCTCCGCCCCCACGTCCTCCGGCTTGAGCAGCGCCAGATCGGTGTTGTCGATCTCGGGCAGCGCGGCCAGCCGGGACGCCTGCCGGTCCACCATCTCCTCGAACACCTTCCGTGCCGCCCGGCCGTTGCCGAAGTCGGCGCCCTTCGCCATGGTCTCGAAGTGCGACGTCAGCGCCTCGCGGGTGCCGTCGGCGAGCTGGTAGCCGTGCGAGGCGGCGGACAGCGCCACGATCGTGCTCAGCTCGTCGTCCGCGTAGTTCTCGAACTCCACCGTGCGGCTGAACCGGGACGCCAGGCCCGGGTTGGAATCGAGGAAGCCCCGCATCTCGTCCGTGTACCCGGCGACGATGACCACGACCTCGTCGCGGTGGTCCTCCATCAGCTTCACCAGCGTGTCGATGGCCTCCCGTCCGAAGTCAGGGCCGCTGCCGCCGGTCCCTTGCGACAGCGTGTACGCCTCGTCGATGAACAGCACGCCCCCCAGCGCCTGCTGGAAGACCTCCGTCGTCTTGATCGCCGTCCCGCCGATGATCGACGCCACCAGGTCCGCGCGCGCCACCTCCACCAGATGGCCCGAGGGCAGGACGTCCAACTCGGCGAGGATCGAACCGTAGAGCCGGGCCACCGTCGTCTTGCCGGTGCCGGGCGGACCCGCGAAGATCAGGTGGCGGCTCATCGGCAGCGCGGGCATCCCCGCCAACTCCCTGCGCCGGGCCAGCTTGTTGAGGTTGACCAGGGTGGCCACCTGTCCCTTCACCCCGTCCAGGCCCACCAGCGCGTCCAGTGCCTCCAGTGGCCCGTCCGGCCGGCGCGAAGCGGCGGGTGCCGCCGCCACCGCGTCCTCGCGGGCGGAACCGTCGGGAGCGCCCTCGTGGACCTCCGCCCCGCGAGGCCCGTCCGCCGTCGGCCCCGGCCCGCCCGCCTCGGCCGGCGACTCCCCGTACGAGTCCGGCAGCTCGTTCTCCGTGCTGGTCAGGTTCTCCACCGCGAGCCGCGCCGACGGCTTGAGCTGACGCAACCCCGAGCCGCCGTTGCCGGAGACCGTGCAGTCGTGCACGCGTACTGCCTCCGTGGAGTCCACGCGGATGCCGTCGCCGGTGTTGTCCACCGCCTCGCAGCGGTTCAGCGCGGCCCGGCCGCCCACCGCGACCCGGAATCCGTGCCGCCGGCAGGACCGCACCCGGGTCCGGGCCGCGGTCAGCTCCCCGCCGTCCTCGACCAGCACCCCTTCCTGCGGCGCGTCGGCGACCTCACAGTCCCGCAGCGTCGCCACCCCGCCTCCGCCGACCGACACGCCGGCCGCACCGGTCTCCCGGACCGTGGTGGTGCCGACATACGCGTCGCCGCCGTCGGTGATCCGCACCCCCGCCTGCCCGGTGGCCGAGATCTCCGAACCCTCCAGGCGGCCCCGGCCGCCCCGGGCCACCTCCACCCCCGCCCCGGCCACGTCCGACACCTGCAGACGCCGCAGCATCGGGTTCGCGCCCTCCAGCACGCGCACCCCCGCCGCCGCGCCGCCGCGCACCGTGAGCCGGTCGAAGTCCGGGGCGCTGTCGCCGGTCAGCTGGACTCCGGCCTCCTTCGCGTCCCGCACCGAGCACCGCTTGAACGAGGGGCCCGAGGACTCCTCCACCCAGATGCCGGTGCCCTCGGCCGCGGTGACCTCGCACTCCTCGAACGTGCCGCGCGAACGCCCTGTCACATGGACGCCGTTGCCCTTGGTCCGGGAGACCCGACAGCGGCTCAGCACCGGATCGGTGCCCTCGGCGAGCGCTATTCCGTGCACCTTGGTGGCGGACACCGAGCAGTCCTCCAGGACCGCCCGTTCCGTGGAACTGATGTACACGCCGAGCAGGCAGTCCCGCACCGAGGTCCGCACCACCCGGGTGGAGCTGTTCTGCTCCAGGGCGATGGCCGGCTTGTCGGTGGCCGAGATCTCGCAGTCCTCGATCAGCCCCCGGCCCTCGCCGTTCGCGCACACCCCGTTGCCCCGGGCATCGCGCAGCACGCAGTTGCGGAAGGTCGGATTGGCCCGCTCTCCGATGACCACCGCCGAGGTCCCCAGGTGCTCCACCACACAGCCGTCGATCACGCTGGTGCCCGTGGAGGTCTCCACGATCCCCGCCCCGCCCGGGTTGGTCACCCGGCAGCCCCGCATCGCCAGCGAACCCTGCTGCCGGGTCAGCAGGGCCGTCCAGGCGTTCCCCACCACCTCGCAGTCCTGGAGCGCCGCCTGTCCGCGCGGCACGTCCACGACGGGCAGCTCGTCGTCCAGGCCCTGGAGCAACAGCCCCGTCAGCTGCACCGCCTCGGCCACCACCTGCACCACCGTTCCCCGGGGCGGCACGATCCGCACGGTCCCGTTCGGGTCCTCGGCGGTGATCGTCACCATCTTGGTGATGACCAGGTTCTCCTCGTACCGGCCCGGGCGCACCGAGATCACCGCGCCGCTGCGCGCGGCCTCCAGAGCGGCTCCGATCGTGCGGTACGGGCCGCCGGCGGACGGGCGGTCGTGCTGCGCCTCGGCGCTCACGGTCAGCACATGGCGCGACATGCGTGGATGGTCCCTTTCAGGCGGAGGTGCACTGGACACGGGCGGCGTCGCCCGCGTGGTGGGCATAGGTCTGCTGCGAACCGGACCAGTCCAGGCCCCGGTCGTGCAGCTTCACCGTCAGCACGCCGCCGGTGATGCGGACGTCGCCCGCGCTCACCCACTGGCCCCGCCGGGACGGCTGGTCGACGTTGAAGGACCGCAGGATCGGATCGTTGCCCGTGGCTCCCGCGTGCACCGTGTAGTAGGCCGGTCTGCCGCCGACCGCCTTGATGTCGCTGTTGTTCGGGATGTGCACCGAGACCTGGCAGGTACCGGAGGTGACGGCGCCGGTTCGGAAGGTCCAGCGCAGCGCGTTCCCGGCGTCCGAGCCCGTTTTCCCGGACATCGGCAGCGAGAGGAAGCTGCCGTTGCAGCCGTCGCCCGAGTGGCCGCCGGAGCTGTACTTCTGCCAGCCCTTCTTGCCGTCCGTGTACCAGCCGCTGTACGTGAAACTCGCACCGCCGCCGACGCAGTTCGGCCCCGCCAGGGCCGAGTACCGCTCCTTCGCCGGAGGGGGCGGGGGCACCTGGGTGGCCGGCTTCTGCGGAGCGGCTGTGGTCTCCCGGGGCGCGGCGGGGACCGTGGTGGGCGCGGGACCGCCTCCGGCGGCGGAGGTCGGATCCGGGCTCTGTCCGGCACGGGGCGCCCGGGAGGAGGGGGGCGCCTGACCCGCGCCCACTCCGGCACCGATCCCGGCGACACTCGTGGCCAGGGGGCCTTTCCCCGCGACCGGGGACGTCTGCCCCGGGGCGTTCGTCGTCCCCGGTGCGGGGGTGCCGGGCAGCGCGGAGCCCTTCTCCGGTGCGTCGGCCCGCGGCACGAAACCTCCGGAGCCGCCGTCGGCCTGGCTGTACCCGGAGGGGCGCGGCGGCACGGATCCCGGGCCCGAACCGCTGCCCCCGCCGACCTGGGAGAGCAGCAACGGCACGCCCATCAGGACCACCCCCGAGGTGGCCGCCGCCGCGATCATCGGCTTCGACAGGCGCCGGGCGGGTCGAGGCTCGGCCCGCGCCGCCGCCAGGGCAGCTCCGGCGGCCCGCGCGGCGAGGCCGTCCGCGTCGGAGGCGGCCTGCGTGCCCTCCCCGGAAGCGCCCTCGGCGCCGGTCGTTCCCGTGTCGGCCTCGGCATCGCTCCCGGTCTCGCCGTCCCCGGAAGCGCCCTCGGCGCCGGTCGTTCCCGTGCCGGCCTCGGCATCGCTCCCGGGCTCGCCTGCGACGGGGACGGCCGGGGCGGCGCCGGAAGAAGCGGTCGGGGGCGTGGCCGGGGTCTCCGGCTCGGCGACGGCGTCCGGGACCGGTTCCGGTGCCACGGCTCCCGCGACCGGCCCGCTTCCGGCCGCTCCGTCCGGCTCCCCGCCGAGTTCTGCTCCCGGCTTCCGCCCGGGCTCGCCCTCCGGCTCCTCGCCCGTCGGCTGCCAGGCGACCGCGGGCAGGCTGATGGATGCCGCGCCCTGCCCGGCGGCTCTTCCGGTCCGTACCTCGTTGTCGTCCACCGTCATTCCCCTCGGTCGTCGCGAACCCTCCGCGCACGTACGAACGGACCGGCGCCGCTCCGTGGTTCACCACTCCGGTCAGCCCAGCGGATGGACCTCGGTCCCTTCCGGCGCCGGGGTCAGGACGAAGGCGGCGGCGCGCTCGACGACGTCCTGCCCGAGGGCGCCGGGCGCCGTGTAGCCGGGGTCGCCCAGGTGCGCCAGCAGCTCCGGGTCGGGGGCGAGCGCGTAGTGGGCCAGGTAGTACGTGACGGTGTCCGTCCACACCCACTGCCCGTCCGTACGGAAGGTGAGCGGCACCTCCGCGACCCGGGAGGGGTCGAGCACGTCGTCCATCAGGACCGGCGTCGCGAGCACGGGCGTCCCGGCCGCCAGCCGCTCCAGCAGCAGGGCGTGCAGCTCGGGGTTCTCGACCACCGGGTGGTCCGTGGCGAAGCCCGGCCCCGTCACCGGGTCCGCGTGGTCGAAGACGGAGGCGAGCCGGAACTCCGGCCGGGGCGCGAGGTCGGTCATGGCGGGTTCCTGTCCTGGGGTTCTGGGCGGGCCGGGGCGGCCCGGCGTTCCGTGAGCTCCCGGGGGAACGTACGGAACACCGGGACCGGTTCAGATCCACCAGCCTGTCGGCGCGGTCACGTCCACGAGGACAGGACGAAGGAACCGGGGGTGGGAGACGTGGTCGTCTCTGTCGTCGCCTCCGCCTCCGCCTCCGCCTCCGCCTCCGCCTCCGCCTCCGCCTCCGTCTCCGGAGTCGGCTTCGGGCCGACCAGCGGCCGTGCCGCCCCGCCCAGGAGAGTGTCCGCCTGCTCCGGTCTGTGGCCGAACGGTACGACGGGGGAGGAGTCCCCGTCCGGGGAGCCGTCGTCGACGAGATAGCCCTCCGGCGCCGGAGTCGTCACCGGCACGTCGCCGGGGGACAGCAGGCCGTCCGGCGGCATGTGGGCGCCGAGAAGGGCGGTCTCGACCGTGCCGTCCCCGTCCGCCGGCAGGGACAGCCTGACCCAGTGGTCGGGGGTGAGCCGAGGCTTTCCGTCCGGTCCCCAGACGACCTTCTGGGCCACGACCGTGTGTCCGGTGGCCGCCGGGTCCGTGCCGGTCAGCGAGGGGACGAACCACAGCGCGGACCGGGGGGCGTACGCCGTGAGCGGCAGGCCGGGCCGCTGCTTTCGCAGCTCCCGCAGCGTGTCGGCGGCGTACGAGCGCTCCACGTCCCCGCCCAGCCCGCAGGCGGCGAACCGTAGTGGCTTCGCGGTGTCCCACACCCCCTCGTCGGCCAGCCGGGACAGTACGACGGCCAGTTCGCCGGGCGTGACCCGCTGCCCGCGCCAGACGGGCGCCCCGTCGTTCCCCGTGATGTGACTGGCGAGCGTGAAGAACCGGTCGTCCCGGGGGAAGCGTCCGACGGCACCGCGGATGCGGTCCGCCTCGGCGTCGCCGGCGTCGGGGTCGACGAGGTGGCGGGTGCCGTTGTCCTGGTGGGAGAGGGCCAGGGCCTCGACGAGTTCACCGATCCGCTCTTCGGAGGTCCGGACGGTGGCGGGGGCGCCGTCGAGGGCGTCGGCAGGGGTGGGGGCGGAGGGACGCTCGTTCCCGAACTCGATGAAGAGGTCTCCCCCGTCCTCCTGGTCCAGCAGGTTGGTGACCTCCTTCTGCTTCTTCGGGACGTGCGGTTCGGAGTCGCCCTTCATCGCGTTCTTCTCGTCGCCGAGGTACTTCGCCTCCTGTCGCATCCGCTCCCCGCCGACGCGCCGGTAGTGCTCCCTGAAGCTCTCCTCGCTCTCGAACATCGTCGCGAGCTCGTGGTACATGCCCTCGTAGTCCCGGTGGGGGGAGGTGCCCTCCGGCTCGTCGAGCATGGTCGCGATGCCGTAGTGCCTCTCCAGCTCGGCGAAGACGAACCGCAGCGAGGACCTTCCCCGAACCGGGGACGTCTCGGCCGTCCTGGGGCCGGTGCCGTAGGGGTTGTCCGGGTTCAGCACGAGCTTCTCCTTCTCCGGCACGGGGGCGAAGAGCTCGGTGAAGGTCTTCTGACCGGGCTTCACCGCGTCGAGCTCGCGGGACGAGATGCTGAAGGAGGGCGCGGCGGAGGGCTTCGGCAGGGGGGCGAGCCCCCGCTTCTCGCGCTCCGCGTTCTCCTCGGCCCGCTGCCGGGTGATCCTGGCGTTCTCCGCGGCCCGCGCCCTCTCCTCCGGGGTGGACCGCGGCTCCTTGTAGCTGACGTACTTGCTGTAGGTCGTGTAGGAGGAGAAGTCCGCCTGGTAGTACTGGTGGAACTCGTGGAAGAGCCGGCGGATGTCCTCGGTGTCCTCCGTGGTCAGCTCGGCCAGGCGGCGCACGTCGCCGTCGGACGTCACCGGATCCCGCCCCCGCAGCCTCATGTACGACTCCACGATCCAGTGGAAGGTCACGTCGCGGTTGAGCCTGCCGCTTTCGGCCTTGGCTTCGGCGTCGGAGCCCTTCGGCCGGAGGAAGTGGTGCTTGTCCCGGTAGTAGAAGCCGAAGGGGTCCGAGTCGACCATCATGACGGCCGCCCTGTACGCGAACCTGGCGGCCGGGTCCTTGTCGACGTCGCCCCACAGGTAGCGGTACCGGTTCATGACCTCGACGGCCCCCCGGTGCTCGGCCTCGTGGTCGTGGAGTTCCGCCTTCCTGGCTCTGGACCTCCCGTCGCCCCCGTACATCAGCTTCGAGTTGGCCTTCTCGATGTCGTGGAAGAGGATCGCCTTGACGACCGCGTCCACGGGCACCAGCCGCTCCGCGCTGTCCCGGTCGCGGTGGGCGAGCTTGAGGTACTGGCCCAGGACCATCTGCGCGTGCTGGAAGAAGGTGTACCCCTCGCTCGTCGCGCAGATCTCCTTGTAGAGGAGGCCGAGTTCGGGGTAGTCCCGGATCAGGCGGTCGATCACCCGGTGCAGGGACGTGCCCTCCCGCCACAGCTCGGTGAGCTCCTTGCCCACCTGGCGCTGGAGGTGGGCCTCCTCCGGCTGTCGTCGCCGCATGTCGTCGAAGTCGTGGACGAGGGGCGAGTCGGTGATGTTGAGGTCGGCCTTGACCTCCTGGCTCTGGAGGGAGAGGACGAGTCCGATCTCGGCGTGGGACGCCCAGGGCAGGACCGTGTTCTTCATGAACTTCTCCACGACGGCACGGGCGTGGAGGTCGGCGGGCGACTCCAGGTCCGGGTCGGGCGTGCCGAGGAAGTCCAGGGAGATCGGCTCGCCCTGCCGGTCCGGCAGGTGCCGCCCGTGGTCGCCCAGGAACTTCCTGAGATCGTCGAGCCGCTTGCCGAAGGACAGGTTGGGCCGGTTCCCGTAGGGCTCCGGAGGCATGTCGGGTTCAAGGAGGTGTCCCACCCTGCGGTCGGCCGGCCGCTGCCGGGACTGGCTCCACGTCTCGTGGAACTGCCGAAGCTGGCTGGATATCCCCCGGAGGACGTCGGGGGAGTTGACGTGCCCGGCGTTCTGGACCCAGGGGTTGTAGCGGTCCTTCAGCTGCGGCGCGTCGACGGACGGGATGCCGAGGCGATCGCGCAGCACGTCGACGTGGACCGACTCGCCGTCCCGGTAGTCCCCCGTGTACTCGTCGGGGGTCAGGCCGGGCCTCTCCCTGTTGCCGTAGTACGTGATCAGGGAGTTCGGCCGGATGCTCCTGCGCAGCAGGAGGAGGTTCTCGCCCCGCACGCCGAACTGGTTGCGCTCGCCGGACTGGTCGGTGTTGACGGGCCGTCCGGCGAGGGGGCGGTCGACGGTGGGCTCGGGGTCCTCGTCGGCGCCCTTGGACTTGTCGGTCTCTTTGTGGTCGGGGACCGGGACGGGAGCCGAGCCCCGCGCCTGGCTGTTCCACCGGTCCCGGTAGATCCTCTCGACCTCGCTCTCCGGATCCTCCTCGGGATCGCGCAGGCCCTCGGGCGTGAGGGACGCGCTGCCCCGGTACGGGTGCCCGAGCGAACCGGCGTCGTGCTCCGGAACCGAGGCCGACGTGATCTGCTGGTAGACGTGCAGGGGGACGAGGAAGGAACGGATGAGCGGCTGCTTGTCCGGGAACTGCGCCTGGTACTTCATGGCCCAGCCGATGGCCCGCGCGGGGGTGCCCATGCCGACCCACAGGGTTCCGCCCGGCTTGTCCCCCGTGGCCACGACGACCTCGCCGGTGTCCTTGTGCTGCTGTACGTCCTTGTGTTCGGCGGTGAACTCGTGGGCCTTCTCGTGGGCCGTCACCGTGTCCCGGCTGACCACCGCGGTGTAGAAGCGGACGTACGGCTCGCCGTCCTCCATCTCCACGTCCACCTCTCCGCGATGGATGTAGTACGCCTGCTGGAACTCGTAGTGGCCCGAGGTCTGAGGTGCGTCGTCCTGGTTCGCTTCCGGAGCGCGGTTCGGCCGCGCGCTTGCGCTCGCGCTCGATTCGGCTTCCGTCCCGGGCTTCCGGTTCTCCTCGGCCGTCGTCTGCGGGTCCCTCTCCTTGTCCTTCTTCCTTCCCTTGCCCCCGCCGTCCTTCGGCTTCAGGTCCTCCTTGACGTATTTCAGGGTGGAGTCGAAGGGACGGTTCGGGCCGGGGTAGCCGACACCGGGCAGGCCGAGGACCGGCTCGCCCCGCTCCGGTCCCTCGGGCGGCCACGCTGTGTCCGGGCCGACCTCCAGCAAGGTCACCAGGGAGCGCCCGGAGTCCGTCCGCTCGAAGGAGGCCACGTGGACGAGCGTGCCGGGTGTGAAGATCGACATGTTTCCCGTCAGGTGGCGCTGGCCGCCCCCCTGTGCCGTCTGCACCTGGATGACCAGGTTGTGGTTGTCCGGGAGGTCGGACGAGGACTTCCAGAAGATCCGGGGACCGGTCAGGTCGTCGAGGGAGACCGCCGTGCGCTCGGCCACGGGGCGGTCCGCCATCCGCCGGAACAGATCCACCGCCTGGGCGGTCGTCTCCACGGACAGCGTGAGCCTGGGACGGTACGCGCTCTCGTACGTGACCTCCGCGGAAGCGGTGGCCCGGCGGCGCCGGGCCGTCCAGGACCCGTCGCCCGACGTGTCGAGCCCCTTGAGACCGGTCAGGCCTCGGGAGACGAGGGTGAAGCTCGCCAGGCTGGGCGCCGCCTCCGCCTGGGCCCTGCTGATGGCGTTCTCCCGCCACAGGTCCTGCGCCAGCCGGTGGATCTCCTCCTTCAGCAGGAGGGAGACGGCCTGGGCGCGCTGCCAGCCGGTCTTCTCCGCGGCGCCCGGCCGCAGGTTGTTGCCCGCCGCGACGATCTCGACGCGCAGCTCACCCAGGTCGGGGGCGCCGACGCGGCGGACCAGTTCGGGGAAGAGCTCCGCCGCGAGGTTCCGGAGCTCCGTCTCGTCCTGAGGGTTGAGCGTCTTCTCCCCCTTGCCGAAGGAGACGGTCCGCTTCTTGAGGTCGGGCAGGCCGTCCACCAGCATGCTGACCGCGACGGCCTCGTCCTCGCCGTCGGTGTCGTCGCCGAACCGCACCGCGTCCTCGTGCTCCGGGCCGGTCTCGTCGCCGTCCGTGAGGCGCACCGCGTGGGCGGGAGCCCCGTCGTCGCCGACGGGGGTGGTCTCGGCGGTGTGGTCGGGGGCGCCGGTGTCGGCGTAGCGGTGCCAGTCGGCGCCGCCGAGGACGGTCATCCGGCCGTCAGCGGTCACGCCGACGTGGCGGGCGGTGAACACCCGATCGCCGCCGGGCACGTACCAGACCGGCGCGTCGGCGGCGAGAGCGGTGAGCGGGCCTTCCTCGCCGTTCTCGGCGCGGTGCTTCCACAGACCGCTCATCACCGTCCTCACGGTGGACCCGTGGACGGGGGAGGCCAGGTCGCAGCCGGTGAAGTGGATCTCGGTGACGCCGTCGAGCCGGCCCGCGTCGTGGGCGTCGGTGAGCGCCTTGAGGAGGACGGCCGGGTCGTTCGGGGCGTCCGGGTCGGTGTGGGTGCCGACGACGAAGACGCCGGGGCGCGCGGGGAGGGCCCGCAGGGCGGCGGCCCGGGCCGGGGAGAGGGCGCCGACGGCGATCCCGGCCGGAATGTCCCGTACGGGGGAGGGCGACGGCACGGTCCACGACCCCGGACCCTCGTTGTCGTGGAGGACGGAGCCGGACTCCGTGGCGTCCTCGACGGCCCCGAGGTAGCGGCGGGGCAGGGTCCCGTCGGGAAGGATGGACGTCGCCATGACGCCGGACGCGTCGGCCCGGTCGGGCGTGTGCCGGAACAGCGTCTCCGCGTCGTGGTAGCGGTCCGGCAGTCCCGCGTAGTGCAGCAGCTCGTGCAGCAGCATGGCGTCGTCGCGGCCGCGCACGTCCGGATCGGAGTCGTCGGCGTGCAGCCGCAGGTTCAGTTGGTCGGAGCGGGTGTCGGGTCCGCGGTCCCTGGTCACCCGCACCAGGTCCGCGCCTCCCCGGGAGGTCGGGATCAGGTCCACCTCCATGTGGAGTTGGTCGCTGGTGCGCGGCAGCCGGAAGCCCAGGTTGACGTGGCTGTCCAGCAGCCCCTGCATCCGGGCGCGCAGCGCGGCCGCGTCGGCCGCCGAGAAGGAGGCGTCGACGGCCACCGGCAGCGTCACCCGCACCAGCCGGACGGGCCCGCCCGGTGCGCCGTCACCGTCCTCGGGCACGACGAACCGCTCGACGTCCGCGCGGATCAGCGTCCGCCGGCCCGCGAGTGTCCCGTTTCCGTTCCCGTTCCGCCGGTCCGCCGTGCCCGGGAAGGGGCCGGCGGCGTCCGGGTCCGCCGCCGGGTCGAAGCGCTCGGTACGGACCCGTGCGGGCGGAGGTACGTCCTCCCGGCCCGGCGCCCACCGCCACGACGCCCACCGGTCGGCCGTGACCGGCCGTTCGACCGGGACCGCCGCCTCCGGCCGCTGCAGGCCCGGCAGGGTGCGGGGGGAGTTCTCGGGGACGTTCGCGGCCGTGTCGACGTCGTCGTCGCTGTCGTCGCCGCGACGGGGACGCTTGGTGGGGTCCTGCATGACGACGTCGCCGTCCGCGTCCCTCTTCCTGCGGGAAGAACCGGGCTGGGGCTGGGGCTGCGGCTGGGACACGGGCTCGTCGAGGTCCATGTCCACGTCCATGGAGGTGCTCTCTGCGGGCTCGGTCTCCTCCTCCTGCGCCGCGTACCTCCGCCGCAGTTTCGCCATCTTCTCGTCGGCGATCTCGTCGGGGAACCTGCCCTCGTCCGCGACGTGCCTGCGCAGGTCCTTCTCGCGCACGATGCGCATGCTGCGGTAGTAGTCCCGGCCGGGTGCCGAGGGCGGCGCCTGAAGGGCCGCGATGTCGTCCGGCAGCTGCCGGTCGGGGTACTTCGCCCGGTAGTACTCGGCGAAGGCGGCGGAGCCCGCCATGACCTCGGGCAGGGAGTGGTGTCCCTGGTTGAGGAAGGCGGCGATGATGGCGAGCCGCAGTGTCTCGTGGTTGATCCTCGGGTTGGGCCGGTTGTCTGCATCGCGGAACCATCCGCGGTCGGTCATCAGCTGGAGGTACCGGTGGAACATGAAGCCCGAACCCGACGTGCCGGCCGTGACCAGGTGTCCCTGGGTCTGCTTCATGTACAGGAAATCCGTCGTGAGGCGGTAGCGGGCCCCGCCGGGGATCCACCGCACCTTCTTCCCCGCGTTCAGGGCGAGCGGCTTCTCCCGCTCGCTCAGGCGGGGCACGATGTCCGCTTCCTTGAAGCTCTTCAGATCGGCGGCCAGCTGCCTCCACGTACGGTCGAGCCTCTCGAGTTCCTCCCGTTCGTTCTTCTTGGCCTCCTTCTCCGCCTCGGTCCCGTCCGGCATGGCGGAGACCTTCTTCCGCAGGTCGGGCAACGCGTTGGTGAGCTCGCGGTACTCGACGAACCGGGGATTGTCCTTCCGGTACGCGCGCTCGTCGGTGATGGAGGACGGCGGGTGCGGGGTGTATCCGATCCTGGTGCCGAGGGTCTTCGAGGAGATGGCGTTGAAGAACAGGGCCATGCGTTCCCGCAGGTTCCCTTCCTCCACGACCTTCTTCAGGGCCGCCCGGTCGGCTCCCACGGCACCGGACGACTCGTTGCTGTTCGTGCCCAGCAACTTGTGGATGCCCTCCACCTGCCGGAGTTTGTCCCAGAGGACGCCGGACAGCTCCTTGGCGAGGTCCTTGACGTCCTCCCGCCGGGCCAGGTAGGCGGCGAGTCTCTTCTCGTACTGGACCGATGCGTCCGCGTAGTAGATGCGGTCCATGTCGTCGAGCGAGGCGTCGGAGGCCCAGGAGGGCAGGTCCTCCTGGTCGTCGTCGGGGCGCCGGGGCCGGCGGGTGCTGGGCCCCTCGCCGTTGCCGGTCAGCGGGGGATCGTCGTCGTCCTCGGCCCTGCCCTTGCCCTTGTCGACCGGCGGGCGGTCGTCGCCGTCTCCGAACTTGACCGCGTCCGGGTGCACCGGGTCGACCTTGGGGGTGCGGAACAGGAAGGCGACCGCGTCGTCGGGGAGGGCGTCCGGATCGGGGGTCGTACGGACGGGGGTGTGCTCCGGGTCGCCGCTGTCGCCGTACACGTGCCAGGCGCCCCGGTCCACGACGGCGATCTTCCCGTCGGGAGTGAGGCCGATGTGCCGGGCGGCGAGGAGATGGCCGCCGCCCTCCGTGTCGCCGTCGGCGGTGGGCACGTACCAGACGGGTGCGTCGGCGGCGCGTGCGGTGAGCGGGTCGGGGGAGGCGGTGCCGGTCGCGGCGCGGTGCTTCCACAGGCCGCTCATCACGGTCCTGACCGTGCCCTCGTGCACGGGCGCGGCAAGGCTGCAGGCGGTGAACTGGATCTCGGTGACGCCGTCGAGCCGGCCCTCGTCGTGGGCGTCGGTGAGCGCCTTGAGGACGGCGGCCGGGTCGTTCGGGGCGTCCGGGTCGGTGTGCATGCCGACGACGAAGACGCCGGGGCGCTTCGGGAGGGCCTGGAGGGCGGTGGTCTGGGCGGGGCTGAGGACGCCCAGGGCGATGCCGGAGGGGATGTCCCGGACGGGTGGGCCGGACGGGGTGTCGATGTTGTCACGGTTGCTGCCGCTGGTGCCGTCGTCGTGCTCGATGGTGTTCTCGTCCTCGGCGACGTTCTCGTTCCTGTGCGCGCCGCTGCCGTCGTCGTCGGACGTGTCGCCGGCAGGCGTACGGGTGCTGTCGTTGTCGGCGCGGGTGTCCGTGCCGCCCGTGTCCGTGTCCGTGTCCTCGACCTTGGCACCGTCGCCGACGTCGAGGTACATGAGCTCGTCGGCGCCCGGCATTTCGAGGTGATCCCAGTCGTAGGGGGAGGAGACCTCGGGCGTCACCTGTGACTGTGCCTGCCCCGGGACGTCGTTGTCCTGGGACGGGGCGGCGCTGAACCGGTCGCCGCAGCTCAGGGTGACGGGCCTGCTCTCCGGCGCGGGGGCCGGGACCTCCGTGCCGTCGCCGAGCAGAGAGGAGAGGTCCGAGGAGACGGTGGCCCGGGGCAGCGCGGCGACGGCGGTGTCGCCGGCGTCCTCCTCCACGGTCAGGACGTCGTCGCCCTTTCCGTCCGACACCAGGTCGCCGTCCGACTCGGTTCGGAACAGCGGGTCCTTGGCGATCTCGTCGCCGAACGACGGCCCGAGGTCCAGGTCGAGCGGCGTGAAGGCGTCGCCGTCCCCGCCGGCCGTCGCGTCGGGCCGCTGGGGCGGGTCGGAGAAGAAGGGGGTGCCGCTGATGGGGTGGGAGAAGACCCACTTCACCATGTCCTTCATGTCCTGCTTGAAGCTGGTCTCCTCGGTTCCCGCGGTGGGGCGGGGAACCGGCCACGGTGCCGGGTTGCCCGTCATGTTCGACACGAACGAGGCGATGTTGATGGGGTGCAGCAGCCCGAAGTACTTGCTGTCGGTGGGGTTGTCGGCGTGCTGGTGGGTGAGGACCCAGTTCTGGTACTTCACCATGACCGGCTCGAACGCCCGGTGCAGACCGGCGCTCAGCGCGCCCATGGCCACGCCGGAGGCGAACGGACCGCCACTCACCGAGAACGTGCCGTCCCCGAAGATCACGTTGTAGAAGCCCTCGCTGAGCATCTCGTTCGTTCCCTCGTTGAGGAGGGAGGCGACCGCCCCGCCGAGCTGGTACATCGGATTTCCCTGGAGCGGGTTCTCCTGCTTGAAGATGCGGGCGAGGGCGTTGCTGTGCTCGGAGCGGGTGAACAGGGTCGGCAGCGAGTCTGCGAGGTTCTTGAGCGGCGCCAGGTTGCCCAGATCGCCCATGGCCTCCGTGAGCAGCTTGGGCAGGTCGGCGTGGTCGGCCCCGGCCCGCCCCCACTTCTGGGTCAGCATCTTGCCGAAGTCCTGGCCCGCCTGCTCGGCGCCTTCGTGCTTGAGGTGCTTCTTGAACACCTCGCCCATCTTCTCGGCGAACGAGTCCGCGATGCTGCCGGCGCCCTGCCGCATGAACCCGGTCTCCAGGTTGCGGGTGACCCCGCCGAAGAGCTCGCCGATGTCCTTGGCGAAGGCCGAGCGGGCCTCCGGGGTGGACAGGAGGCCGTCCAGCGGGTTCTCCACATCCCCCGCGGTGCGGCCGACGGACCCCGAAGCGTCCGACGCGTCGGGCAGCTTGGAACCTGCGCCCGCCGTGGGCACGTCCCCGGAGCCCGTCCTGCCCGCGCCCGCGCCGGCCGTGTCGCCGCCCTCCGTCCTGTGCGCGTTCGGAACCTCGGGCTTCTCCGCGCCGGGTACGTCGCCCTTGCCTGTGGTGGGGAGGTCGCCCTTGGCGGCGCCGGGTACGTCGCCCTTGCCTGTGGTGGGGAGGTCGCCCTTGGCGGCGCCGGGTACGTCGCCCTTGCCTGTGGTGGGGAGGTCGCCCTTGGCGGCGCCGGGTACGTCGCCCTTGCCCGTGGTCGGGAGGTCCCCCTTGCCCGCGCCGGGCACCTCGCCCTTGCCGGTGGCCGGGGCGCCCGTCTTCCCTGCCGCGGGGGCGGTCGGCTTGTCCTTGGCCCCGGCGCCGACCGGCGTTTCCGTTTTCGGCCGGCCGGTGGCGGGCGGGGACATGAGGTCGCCGCCGGTCTTCGGCGGGACCGGCGGGGCCACGTCGTTCTTGGGCGGGACCGGCGGGGCCGCCTCGGTCTTCTTCGGCGGGACCGGCGGAGGGGTCACGTCCGTCGGCGGCGTGTTGGGCGGGGACGGCGGCAGGTCCTCCTTCGCCTTCGGGACCTCCGGACCGCCCGGCTTGCCCGCCCCGCCCGGCGGCACATCGGGCTTCGGGTTCGGCGTGACGTCGTCGAGCTTGTCGTCGATCTTGTGGAGGACGTCGTCGACGCGCTTGCTGATGATCGAGGCCGGCGGCTTGCCGCCGAGGAGCCGGCCGAGGATCTTGCCACCGTAGTGGGACAGGATCTCCAGCGGACCGGCGACCACGCCGCTCAGCGCGCCCTGCTTGACGGAGTCGAGCAGCGACTCCGTGTTCCAGCCCGAGGTGTGGCCCACGCTGAGCTGGTACAGCTGGATCACCGTGTCCTGGAAGACACCGCCGACGATGCCGATGAAGGTCTGGCTGATGATCGTCTGGAGCAGCCAGCGGAAGAGCTGCTGGAGGCCCTCGCGGGTCGCGGCGAAGAGCGCCGACACAGGGCCCCACACCGAGCCGAACGTGAAGGCGGAGAAGAGGGTGGCGAACAGGATCTCGGCCAGCAGCTGCACCAGCTGGAGGATGGCCATGATCTTCGTGTACTCGACCTGGTTGGCGACCTTCAGCGCCACGTCGGACAGCTGACGCGACAGCTCCGCCGTCTGCTCCAGCTGGTTCGCGCCCGCCGTCTGGCCCGTGAGGTCCCGCATGGTGAGGAGGAACGAGTCGGCGGCCTCGCCCTCGAAGTCGTTCTTGACGATCGGGATGAGCTCGATGACGTACCCGGACAGCGTCTCCAGGTCCTCCGCGACGGAAGCGTAGTGCTCGGCCACCCGCCGCATGTGGTCCTCGTCGGCCTCGGGCCACTCCATGCCCGACACGAAGGCGAGGAAGTCGGCGATCCCTTCCGGCGGGTTGATGGCCATGGCGTGGAGGTCCTCCGGTCGGCGGGCTGCTGTGCCCGGGAGAACGGCGAGGGCCGTCCGCGCGGTTCAGCACCCCGCCCGCGGGGGGCGCGGCCCCGCCGCCGCGGAACACGTACATAAACATAATTGGCCCCCAGCCGGTGTATGTGTATCGCGGCCCCCAAAAAGTGTTATATAAAAAAAATACCCTGACCACGCAAAATTTATTGTATAATAATGTG
>NZ_JBHWFF010000003.1:120949-179354 GCF_042733785.1 Streptomyces sp. NPDC059695
CACCGCCGCCCCTTGGTCGTTGTTGTGCGTTTTTGTCTTCCACCCCCCCCGGCTCCCCCGCCCCCCCGCCCCGCCCCCGGCGCGGGGCGGGGCCCCGCGCCGCGTGCGGAGTCCCGGTCAGAAGCCGTCCGCGTGGGACCCGGCCTCCTCGTCCGACCTCGTCATGGTGTCGGACGTCTCCTTGCCCGCCTCCGTCACCAGGCCCAGTCGCTTGGTGACGTAGGAGAGGGTCTCGGTCAGGTTCTCGGTGGGCCGGTCGACCTGTTTGTGGTAGGTCTTGCCGATCTCGTCCTGGCCCGCCGACTCCTTGTTGATCCTGTTGATCTCCACGATCGTCCGGCTCAGGTCGCTGAGACAGCGCTGGTAGTCCTCGTAATGGGAGAACTTGGTCTTGAGGTCGCTCAGGACCTTCAGGTCGTCAGCCATGGAACTCCTCCTGCTTGCCCGTGGGGATACGGCTCTCGGCCTCGGCCTCGAACTCGTCCTGTCTCGCCTTCTCTACGGAGGGCATGCGGACGGCCTGCTCCTCGGCGGCGAACTCCTCCTGCCGGGACGCCTTCAGTTCCTCCAGGGACTCCTCCTGACCGAATGCAGGTGCCATCGCCCTCAGCGGCTTGAGGAGTTCGTCCATCTCGACCGGCGTGCCGGCGAGCCCTGTCACACTGCGCAGGTGGCCGCCGAAGTCCTGGAAGCCCTTGATGCGCTCGATGACCTCGCTGCCCATCCTGGACCGTGCCTCGTTGAGGACGGTGACGAGGACGGTGGCCAGTTCGGCCGGCGCCATCGACTGGTACGCCTTGGTGTGGAAGGCCATCGAGACCACCTGGCCCTGGGGGCCGACCGTCACGGACACCATGCGGTCCTTGGAGGTGGCGGACGCGGTCGCCGCGTCCAGTTCGCGCTTGGCCTCCAGCATCTTGTCCCGCTGCTCGTGCAGCGCGGACATCGCGTCCTTGAGGATGCTCTCGAAGTCCATGGCCATGGGGCCGCCTTTCAAGGGGGAAGTGGGGTCGTTCGGCGTGGGCGGGCGGGGTCAGCGTCCGATGACCCCGCTGACGGAGCCGGTGTCGGTGCCCCAGGTGTCCTCGTCCTCGGTGAGCCAGGTGGTGCGCTGCCGGTCCTTGCCCTGGTTGGGCTGGCCGCCACCGGCCGCGCCGGGGTTCATCGGCGGCATCATCGGGGACTGCGCGGTCTGCGGTCCGCCCGCGCCGGTGCCCGAACCGCTTCCGGAGCCGGTGCCCGAACCGCTTCCGGAGCCGCTGCCCGTGCCGCCGACTGAAGCGGTGCCGCCGGAGCCCGCGGAGGCACCGGTGGGGCGGCCCGCCGGGTCCAGGAACGCGGTGGAGCCGCCGGTCGCCAGGCCGGGGACGCGCTTCGGCGCGCCGCCCGCGCCACCGCTGCCGCCGCCCAGCTGGTCCAGCAGCTTGCTGTGGCTGCCGCCGCCCAGTCCGCCCGTCCCCGTGCCGGTCGTGGGGTGCGGCACGGGACGGGAGTTGATGGCGTGCTCTGCATTGGTGAGGAGTTGGTAGGTCCGGCTGATGGGCTTGCCGTCCGCGCCCACGACGACGCCGTCCTTGAGCGTGGCGCCCTTGGGCAGCGCGTAGGGATTGCCGTTGGAGTCGAGGAGCGGCTTGCCCTTGGCGTCGACGACGGAGCCGTCCGGGAGCACCTTCGCCCCCTCGGGCAGCTGGATCTGGTCGAAGTGGGACCCCGGCGTCCGGCCCGGCGTCTCCTCGGGGGCGGGCTGCGACTGCCCCACCTTGGCGCCGGGCGGGGCGACGATCTGCTTGCCGTTCGAACCCATGACGGGCTTGCCGTTCGCGTCGTAGACCTTGCCGTCCTTGCCGATGCGGGAGCCCGGCGGCAGGACGACGGGCTTGCCGTCCGCACCCGTGACGGGTTTGCCGTTCTTGTCGAGCAGCGGTGCGCCCCCGCCCGGCGAACCGGTCCCCGGCCTGGTCGGCGGCGGGGTCCCGGGCAGCCCGCCGGTCCCGGTGCCGGGCAGCGTCTCGGGAAGGGAGGGCTTCTTCGTGCCGCCCGTCCCGTCACCGCCCTTGTCGAGCGGATTGCCGCCGCCGATGCCGCCCTTGCCGCCGCCGATTCCTCCGGCGCCTCCGATGCCGCCGCCTGCTCCTCCGCCCGCCTCCCCGGTACCCGGTCCGGAGGCACCGCCGCCCGCGCCCGACCCGCCGCCCGGCGGCATCTCGGGGCCGCCCGCGCCGCCGCCGGTGGGCATCTGGAGACGGGGCTGGTAGATGCCCTCGCGCAGGGCGCCGGCGAGCGTGAGGTACGAGGTGTCCACCTTGCCCATGGAGGTCTCCGCCGCCTTGTCGAGCGGAGACAGGTGGTCCAGCCACGACTTCTTGGCGGCGAGTTCGATCTTCTCCAGCCAGGCGCTCTGGCTGACGTCCATCCCCGAGCCGTCCTTGACCTTGGGGTTCTCGGGGGAGTAGACGGGCGCGCTGTTGGATCCGTCGCTGCTGGTGATGGTCCGCCACGTGAAGTCGCATGTGGCGTTGGCCATGTGCTCGTTGAGCGCCGTCCGCATGCGCCAGACCGGACTGGCTTCGAAGGTCAGCTCCCTGGCGCCCGGTAGCTTCCACCAGTTCACCAGCGCGGCCCACAGCGCGGCGAGTGCCCTGTTCAGCTCGATCTGGGCGTTGAAGATGAGCGTCTCGTAGCCGCTGCCCTTGGAGTAGTCGATCGTGTCCGGGTACCCGGTGGCACCCTCCACGGGCAGCGGCTGGGCCAGGTCGAGCTGGACCTTGCTCATCTCCGTGGAGATGACGTCGAGGAACTTCCTGAAGGCCCCGGCCGCACTGCCCTTCCACTCGCTCTCGTCGGCGTCGACGCTCTCCTCCCACCGCTTCAGGACGGGAACCCACTTCGCCAGCCAGGCGTGCACGCCGTGCACCAGCTCGATCGCGGCGTCGAAGGAGGCGTAGCTCACTGCCCCCGTGTTGTGCGTGGAGGCGAACAGCAGCTCTTCCAGGGGCTTGAGCGCGTCACTGTAGAAGAGATTGAACTTGGACTGGGCGTTGTCCAGGACGTTCGGCCAGTCGAGCTGGAACCCGACCACGCACGAGTACTGCTCGCTCGCGGCGTCGAGCGGGGTGAGGGGGATGACGAAGGCGACGTCGTAGCCCTCGGACGCCTTCTTTCCGTCGCCGGAGACGATCTTGACGTCGGGGGTGTCCTGACGTCTCCACTTCTCGGCCGCCACCGCTTCGCGGTTCGTCAGGGTGTTGGTGTCGGGGAGAAGGACCTTGATGGCCTGTTCCCAGGTGAAAGCTGCCATGGGGTGAGGGAGTTCCTTCCGGGGGCTTCGGCCTTCGCTAGTTGCCGGTCGAGGGGCTGCCGCCGGTACCGCCACCGGTGCCGCCACCGCCACCGGCGTCCCGCTGGATGTTGTTGAGGATCTCCCACATCTCGGTGACGTCCACGGAGTCGTCGCTGGCGTTCTGGAAGGTCTCCTTGACGAACATGAGGTCGAGGTTTGCCGACTTGGCGATCCTGCGGAATGTCTCCAGCGCGCTGTTGAGGTCCTTGGCCAGCGAGGCGAACCCCAGCTGCACGGCCTCGGCGCTCACCATCTGCTTGACGTTCCCCGGCAGGATCTTGCTGTTGCCGGTCCCCTTCTCCCAGGAGAGCAGTGCCATCACGGACGGGTCCTGGAAGTCCTGGAGCAGCGTGCTGAACTTCCACGCGTAGTCGCGCAGTACGTCGTCCGTGATCGACGTGACGGTCTCGTCGCTCGGGGTCGTCATGAGTGCTCTCCTGCCGAAGTCGGGGTGGTACGTCGTCCGGGGCGTCCGACAGGAAGAACGCGGCCGCAGCCCGGCGGGGTTCAGCCCGGTCCGGGAACGGCGGAACCCGGCGCGCCTGCGAGGGGCGGGCCGGGTTCCTGGCCGGGCGGGGCTCAGCGCTGGAACAGATAGGCACTCTTGCGGTCGCCGTTGCGGATGATGCCGTGGGCGTCCGCCAGCAGGTCCGCGCCCTTGTCGAACTGGTGCGACAGCGTGGAGTCCAGATTGTGCACGACCTGCTTGAACTCCTCGAACTCCTTGGCCGCCTCACCGGTGAACTCCGACTGGATGGCGCTGAGCCGCCCCACGATGGTCTGCACGGCCGCGCTCATGGCGGCCGCGACCTGCTTCATCTGGTCGTTGGCGTCCTGGAGGGCGCCGTGCTTGATGTCCATGTCCATGGGGTCCATGCGCGTTCCTTACGACAGGGGGGAGGAGGAGGGGGAAAGGGAGCGGGAGGCGGAGGGGACGCTCCGCCTCGATCACTTGCTGAGGATGTCGTAGACGTCGCCGTCCCACATGTCCATGTTGGACTCGGCCTCGCCGGCCGTGTCCGACATGACCTTGCTGGTCATGCCGACGGCCTCCACGAGGTCCTTGTACTCGGCCATCACCGTGCGGTAGCCGCGCTGCCAGTTCTCGATCTTCGCGACGAACTTGGTGCCGGCGGCGGACTTCATGCTGTCCCCGACCCGCCCCGCGATGTCCTCGGACTGGGCGTAGGACCGCTCCATCGTCTGGAGGTGCTCCTCCAGCTCGTTGAGGGTCTGGGTGAGTACCGCTGACGAGACCTTGAGGTTGGCGTTGGGCGCGTCGGTCACCTGAACTCCTTTGTCGTGCCGGCTGGGTGGTTCCCGACAGGGAGAACGGGCGGCTCAGGGAGCCGGGTTCACCACCCGTTCGGCGGCGGTGGCCGTCCCCTTCGCCACCTGCGCGCCCTTCACGGTCTTCCCGTCCTTCGGCGCCTCCCCGGGGCAGACCGGTGCCGGCACGCCCGCCGTCACGTCGACGACCCCCGCCGTCGTCAGCGCCGACGGGTCCAGGGCCGGGCCCGACGGCAGCAGGGACAGCAGTGTCGCCGGGACGCCCACGCCCACCGCGCCCGCGTAGCCGAGGGCCTTCGCGGAATCCGCCGTCGGCAGCAGGTACTTCACGCCGTTGTCCGCGATCAGATACGTCGCCCCGGCAGCGCCCGCCCCGGACAGTGCCCGTACCAGCGCGCCGCCGCCGGGCCGTACGGAGACCAGGTCCGCCGCACCGCACGCCGCCGTCACGCCTGGCTGGGGCGACACCGGACGACCCGCGACCACCGCCGCGTCGGCCACCGCCACCAGGGTGGACACCCCACCCTCGGCCGAGGGCCGTACAGTCGTGCACACGCCCTGCCCCGACCCCGGTTCCACCAGCTCCGGCGGCGCCTCCGGAAGGCCCCCGTCCGGCAGGGTCCCGGCCGGCGCCGGATGGGCGGCCAGATCCGCTGCGCCCACCGCGACGGCGACCGCCGGAGCCCCCGCGTAGGCCTGTCGCTGCGTGCGCGGATCGCCGCGCAGCAGCTCGAAGAAGGTCCGGTCGAGCGGCGCCAGCCCCTTCCGCGTCAGCACGTACGGCTCACTGCCCGGACCCGTGAACAGCTGGCCGATCCGGGTCTCCCGCCCGGCCAGGGCGGGGCCGGGCGTGCCCCGGCCCGCGATCTCCGGCAGGACGAGGTCGGGTCCCGCCGGCAGGGAGTTGAGGTAGGCCGCCGCCACCGGGAACGGAGTGGCCGTGCCGTAGCCGAGCGCCGCCCCCGCGCCCGCGCCGAGCCGCAGCCGCCGCCCCTGCCACAACAGGTGCCCGGTCCCGTCCGACGCGGTCACCAGCACTGCCTGCCCAGGACCCAGAGCCCGGCCCGCGCCCGCCGCGCCGACGGCCACCGACACCACCGGGCCGGGCCGCCCCGACGCGGTGGCCGCCACCAGTCCGCACACCAGCCAGTCGCCCCGGGCCAGTGCGGACGCGTCCGGCAGTCCGTCCGGCGCGCCCACGATCCCCAGCGGGCCGCCGCGCGGCACCCCGCCCAGCGAGCCCAGGCCGACCTGCGTCACGGTCGTCCGGTCCCCGGCCACCAGCCGGGCACTGGCCTGGTTGAGGACCGGTCGCAGCTCACCGCCGACGAACAGGTAGCGGGCGCCCGTCTCCTTGACGACCACCAGGGTGCCCGGCTTCGCCCAGCCCGTCGCGCCCCCTGGCTTGATCGCCCCGTACAGGCCCATCACGAGGGCGATGACCACCGCGATGAACAGTCCGGTCCGCACCCCGCGGGTGGTCCGCCGGGGCGGGAGGTCCAGCGCGTCGGGCTCGCCCCGCAGCATGCCGGCCCCGAGCCTGCTCATCACGAACAGGTGGGCCTGCACCTGGTCGCGCCTGGACTGCATGTGAACTCCTGGGTGGGAAGGGGTGTCGGGGATCGGAAGAGTCTCGGGGCAGGTGGCTCAGCCGGTGAGCCCGCGCACCCATGTGAAGACCCCGGCCTCGGTCAGCGCGAGCGGGATCAGGCTCAGCGCCAGCGCGCTGTGCAGCAGGTCGGCGGCCCGCCCCCAGTACGGCAGCAGCCGCCGCCCCGGCACCGTCCACGAGAAGATCGCGAGGGCCGCAGCGGTGGCCGTCAGGCTCGTCAGCAGGCACAGCCGGCCCGTTGGACCGAGGGAGAGCGCCCACCCGGTCGCGAGCAGCGCCAGCCCGTACACGCCCGGCAGGATCAGGGCCAGCCGCTGCCACCGGGAACCGACCTCGCGCACGTGCAGGATCAGCAGCAGCGACAGGACGGCCGCCAGCGTCACCGGCGCCCAGCCGGGCGCACCCGACATCAGCGTGAGACAGGCCGCGCACAGGGCGCCGGTCACCACGTGGAAGGCGGTCAGGTAGCCGTCGGCCACGGCGCTGCGGTCCATGACCTCCCGCGCCGGATACGGCTCGATGTCTTCCTGGAGCTCCTCCGCCCGGCGCGGCAGCGCGGGTAGCCTCATCCCCGACAGCCGGAAGGCGAAACCGGGCAGGAACGCCCCGAACGCCACCACGAGCACCGCCAGTGCCCCGGCCGTCTCCGACGACGACAGCCCCGCCAGAACGAGCGTCCCCGCGGCGGACGTGGCGACCGAGACGACGAGCAGCCCCAGGAACAGGGGCGCGGAGCAGGCCACGGACGCGAGCGCCAGCACAGAGGCGCCCGCCGCCGCCGAACCGCCCGCGAGCAGCCGGGCGGCCGCCAGGTCGCTCTCCCCCGCCGGCAGCAGCGCCCCGGCCAGCGCCAGGTAGGGCACCGCCGCCGCGCCGAGCGCCGTGCCGGCCCCCGCGTCGCCCACCGCCCGCGCGGCGCTGCCCGCGCCGATCAGCAGCAGGACTCCGGTTCCCGCCCCCGCGACCACCCTCAGGGGGCCGAGGTCCCCGGAGAGCGCCAGGAGCACGAAGCCGCCCGCCAGCGCGAGGAGTGCGACACCGAGCGCCAGATGGTGGGTGAGGGTCGGGGTCCAGCCGTCGCCGCGCTGTTCGAGGCCGGCCGCGACACCGTCCACGATGTCATCGAAGTGCGCCTCCGGCAGCGCCTCGCGGCGCATCCGCAGGTAGAGCCGTTCACCGTCGCGCAGTCCCAGGGCCTCCGCGGTCCGCTCCTCGTCCAACGGTTCCTCGCCGAGCCGCTGGAGCACCCAGCCGCCCGCCTCGACGGCCTTCTCGTCCAGGTCGTCGCCGGCGTAGCCGATGATGGTCGGCAACAGGTCCGCCAGGGGGACGTCGGCCGGTACGGAGAGCTCGACCACCTTCTGCGGCCCGTGGAACCTCAACCGGCACAGCCCCGCCACCGCGCTACCGCTCACTGCCCGTGTGTCCTTTCCGCTGTCCAGCCGAGGCCGGAAAGCCCTCGGCGGACAGAGGAACGGACACACCGCGCCGCCGGGTTCAGCTCCTCCCGAGCGAGGGGGACGGCGGGGCTCAGTCGTCCCCGCGCGCCGAGGCCCGTAGCTCCCGTACGAGCGCCTCGACGCCCTCCTCGCCGCGGTGGGCCACCAGGACCGCGGCCAGCCCGGCCACCGACCGCCGCTCGCCCTCGCTCCAGCGAGCCGCCGACGGATGCTCGTCGACCACGAACACGCGCGCGATCAGCAGGGCCTCCGGATCCGGCGACCCGACCGGGGCCGTGGCACCGAGCAGCCGGACGAGCACGCCCGTCACCTCGGCCGCGGTGGCCTCCGGCACGTCGAGACCGGTGACGGCCCCGCCGAGCGGATCCTCGTCTTCCGGGCCGACGTCCGGCAGCCACGCGCGGGGGAGCGCCCCCACCTCGTACGCCCCGCCGATTCCGGTCGCGAGCCCGTCCCCGTCGTCCTCCTCGGTCTCGTCCCCGGTCCCGGCGCCTTCATAGTCCCCGCGCACAGCTCTCCCTCGGACTCCGCCCCGGCGAGCGTACGCGCATCGCCTCGCCCACCCGGGCGACCGGCCGGGCCGGGCCGCCGGGCGGTCCGGCGTGGATCCGTACGCGCGCACGCTCTTCCTGATCCTCCGCTCCCTCTCCGTCGCAGTGGTCAACGGGCCTCCTCGCCGTCGGGTTCATCCGGCGTTCACCCGACGGCGCCGTACGGCCGGGATGAACCGCCCCGCACCCCCCGTCCGTTCCCTGCTGACGAGGAAACCGCACGAAGTCGGCCGCCCGGCGTGCGCCAGGCGTGAGGAGCGTTGTTCGTTGAGCGTGGTGCAAGTCAACCGCCCGCCGCGGCGGCCGGGCCCCGAGATGCCCGACGGAGAGATCCAGCTCCAGGAGCCGCCCGGCCTGCCCGAGAAGCAGAGCGGCGTGGGCAGCATCATCACGATGGTGCCGATGGCTCTGTCCTCGCTCTCCATGGTCTTCATCTTCCTGCGCCCCAACGGGGGCATGATGACGTACATCGCCATGGGCACCATGGCCGTGTCCGCCATCGGCATGATCGTCACCCAGATCATGCGCGGCAACGCCGACCGCAAGCAGGAACTCACCGGCGAACGCCGCGACTACCTGCGCTATCTCGCACAGATGCGGCGGCAGGTGCGCAAGGAGATCCTCCGCCAGCAGGAGGCCCTCGCCTGGCGTCACCCCGACCCGGCCGAATTGCCCTTCCTGGTGAGGACGTCGCGCCTGTGGGAACGCCGCTCCTCCCACCCCGACTTCAGCGACGTGCGGATCGCGCTGGGCTCGCAGAGGCTCGCCGTCCGCCTCGCCCCCCTCGCCACCAAGCCGGTCGAGGACCTGGAACCGCTCAGCGCCCACGCGCTGCGCCGCTTCATCCACGCGTACGGCTCCATCGCCGACCAGCCCGTCGCCATCCACCTGCGCGGCTTCGCCCATGTCCTGATCCGCACCGGAGACCCCGGCTCCGAGACCGGCGCCGCCGAGCCCGGGACGGGTGGGGAACCGGAGGGCGACCGGGCCCGGGCCCTGGTCCGCGCGATCCTCGCCCAGCTGGCCACCTTCCACGCCCCCGACGAACTGCGCGTCGCCGTCGTCGCCCCCGACCGGCGCGCCCACTGGGAGTGGACCAAGTGGCTCCCGCACGCCCTGCACCCGCACGAGACGGACGGCGCCGGACCGCTGCGGCTCGTCGCCGGCAGCATCGGCGAACTGGAGCAGCTCCTCGGTGAGGAGTTCGGCGCCCGGCCCCCGTACGAGCCCGACGCCACCCCCAGCCGCGACGAGCCCTACACCGTCGTCGTCCTCGACGGCGCCGTCCTCACCGCCCCCCACCGGGCCGCGCTCGGCGGCTACCGCAACGCCACCGTCGTCGACGTCGGCTCCACCCTGGAGTGGAAGCACGGTCGCCTCACCCTCCGGCTGCGGATCACCGGCGACCCCGACACCCCCGGTGCGCTGGAGATGGTCGGCGCCGACCGCAACCGCAAGGACCAGGTCACCCCGCTCGGCGTCCCCGACGCCCTGACCCCCGCCGCCGCCGTCCGGCTGGCCGCCGCCATGGCCCCGTACCGCCTCGGCGACAGCTTCGACGCGGGCGAACCCCTGGAGACCGACTTCGACCTGGCCGGCCTCCTCGGCATCCCCGACCTGCACCGTTTCGACGTCAAGGAGCAGTGGGCGCGGCGCAACCAGTCCAACAAGCTCCGCGTTCCGCTCGGCCTCGGCCCCGACGGCACCCCGATCGACCTCGACATCAAGGAGTCCGCACAGGGCGGCATGGGCCCGCACGGCATGCTCATCGGCGCCACCGGCTCAGGCAAGTCCGAACTGCTGCGCACCCTCGTCCTCGCCCTGGCCCTCACCCACTCCTCGGAGATCCTCAACTTCGTCCTCGTCGACTTCAAGGGCGGCGCCACCTTCCTCGGCCTGGACGGCCTGCCCCACACCTCCGCCGTCATCACCAACCTCGCCGACGAGGCCGACCTCGTCGACCGCATGCGCGACGCCCTGCACGGTGAGATGATCCGCCGCCAGGAGCTCCTGCGCGCCGCCGGGAACTACGCCTCCCTCCTGGAGTACGAGACCGCCCGCGCCGCCGGCACCCCGCTCGACCCGCTGCCCACCCTCTTCGTCGTCGTCGACGAGTTCTCCGAACTGCTCGCCGCCCACCGCGACTTCATGGAACTCTTCGTCATGATCGGCCGCCTCGGCCGTTCCCTCGGCGTCCACCTGCTGCTCGCCTCCCAGCGCCTCGACGAGGGTCGGGTGCACCAGTTGGAGTCCCACCTGTCGTACCGGATCGGCCTGCGCACCTTCTCCGCCATGGAGTCCCGCGGCGTCCTGGGCGTCCCCGACGCCTACCAGCTTCCCTCCCAGCCCGGAAACGGCTACCTGCGCAGCGACATCTCCACCCTCAGCCGCTTCAAGGCCGCCTACGTCTCCGGCGCCTACCGGCCCAAGCGACGCCCGGATGCCCACCGTTCGGTCATCGAGAGCCAGGTCGTCGCCCTCGGCACCGAGTACGTGGCCCCGCACGTACTGCCCGCCACCCCCGATCCGCGGGAGGAGACGGCTGCCGAAGAGACCGGCACCCTCCTCGACATCGCCGCCGAACGCCTGGTCGACGCCGGCCCCCCCGCCTACCAGGTGTGGCTGCCACCGCTCGACGTGCCGCCCACTCTGGACGAGCTGCTGCCCCCGATCGGTCCCGACCCCGAGCACGGCTTCACCGCCGAGGGCGACGTCCGCGGCACCCTCAAGGTCCCCGTCGGTGTCGTCGACAAACCCTTCCAGCAGGTCCGCGACCTGCTCGTGGCCGACCTGGGCGGCGCCGACGGCCACATCGGCATCGCCGGCGCCCCGCAGTCCGGCAAGTCCACCCTCATCCGCACCTTGATGACATCGCTCGCCCTCACTCACACCCCCGCCGAAGTGCAGTTCTACTGCCTGGACTTCGGCGGCGGCGCCCTGTCGAGCCTGCGCGGTCTGCCGCACGTCGGCGGTGTCACCGGGCGGCACGACCCCGACCGGGTCCTGCGCACCATCGCCGAGGTCAACGCGGTCATCACCCGCCGCGAGAAGTACTTCGCCGAGCTGGGCATCGATTCCGTCGCCGCCTTCCGCCGCAAGAAGGTCGCCGGTGAACTCCCCGACGACCCGCACGGTGACGTGTTCCTGGTCATCGACGGCTGGAACACTCTGCGCCAGGAGTTCATGGACCTGGTCCAGCCCCTCACCCTCATCTCCCAGCGCGGCCTCAACTACGGCGTCCACCTCCTCGTCGGCACCACCCGCTGGGGCGAGGTCACCGGCGCCCTCCGCGACCAGCTCCAGACCCGTTTCGAGCTGCGCCTGGGCGACCCCGTCGACTCCGTCGTCAACATGCGGGCGGCGGGCAAGGTTCCCAAGATCCCCGGTCGCGGCCTCACCGCCGACCAGATGCACTTCCTGTGCGCGCTGCCCCGCATGGACGGCATCGGCACCGCCCATGACCTCGGCGAGGGCGTCGCCGACCTGGTCGACGTCGTCGCCGACCACTGGACCGGTCCCCGCGCCCCCGAGGTCCGGATGCTCCCGCTCGTCCTCGACGCCGCCGATCTCCCCGAGCCCCACGGTTCCCTGCGGATCCCGCTCGGTCTGGAGGACACCGAGGTCCAGCCGCTGTGGCACGACTTCTCCCGCGACCCGCACCTGATCGTCGTCGGCGACAGCGAGACCGGCAAGACCAACCTGCTCAAGCACATCGCCACCCAGATCATGCGCGCCTACACCCCCGACCAGGGCCGCCTGATGCTGGTCGACTTCCGCCGCGAGATGTACGAGACCGTGCCCGAGGAGTACCGCCTCGGCTACGCCGTCTCCCTCGATCCGCTGCGCCAGATGATCACCGGCGCGGGCAAGGCCATCGCCAACCGCATCCCTGCCGCCGACGTCACCCCGGACCGGCTGCGGCGGCGCGACTGGTGGAGCGGACCCGAGCTCTTCGTCCTCGTCGACGACTACGACCTCGTCAACGGCTCCATGGCCTCCCATCCCTTCGCCGCGGTCCTCGACAACCTCGCCCAGGGCGCGGAGATCGGCCTCCACATCATCGTCGCCCGCTCCGCCAACGGTGCCGGCCGCGGCCTGTCCGACCCGCTCCTGCGCAGGCTCCAGGACGTCAACACCCCAGCCGTCCTGCTCTCCTGCCCGACCACCGAGGGCTACCTCTTCGGTGGCACGAAGCCGAAGGTGCTGCCCGCCGGACGCGCACAGCACGTCACCCGCCGCCGCACGGTGCAGCTCCAGACCCCGCTGCTCGACGCCGACGGCCGGACCCCGCAGAACGGACACCCCGGATGACAAGTCCCCTCCCCGCCCCCGCCTCCGGGACGGGCACCCACACCGTCGGCCCGCATCTGGTGATCTCCTCCGCGGAGACCGCAGCCGCCCTGGCCCCCGTTCTGGACGGACTGCCCCCGCTGTCCGGCACGCTCCTGGTGCTGGCCGCCGCCCCGGACGCGGCCCCGCTCCTCCGCCAGGCCCTGCCCGATCTGGTACTCCTCGCCCGGGAACGCGGGGCGTCACGCCTCCTCCTCGCCGCCTCGGGCCTCGCCGCCCCGGGCCCCGACGGCGCCCGCCCCGTAGGCGCGGTGGCCACGGCGGCGGACTTCACGGTGATCGCCCCGGACGGTGTGGCCAGCGTCGAACCGGACGGCACCCTGCGCCTCGCGGAACCGGGCACCTGGTGGCTGGCGGAACCGGGGGAGGAGCCGTACGAACTGGGCCCGAGCTGGCCCCCGGAGGTGGCGGAGACCGCGGAGCCAGAGGCCGCGGAGGATGTGGAGGAGCTGCTTCCGCCTCCTTCCCCTCCCGTCCCCGTGGTGGCGGTGTCCCGGGGCGGCGCGCACGGGTTCGGCCCCGCGACGTCGGAGGAACAGGAGGAGGGCGCCCGTGCGGTTCCGGGCGGAATCTGGCTCGGAGCACTGCCCGAGGCGGTCGGGCCGCTGATCGGAGTCACCCCGGACACCTACCTCCTGGGCGTCGGATCACCTGCCCGCTCCGCGTTGCCCACCGCCGAACTCCTGGCCAGGGTGCCGGAGGCGGCGGCGGACGCACGGTCTCTCCTGCTGGCCGCGCCGTGGGCCGATCCGTCCGACCTCGTCGCCATGGCGGTGGCTCTCGCGGACGAGCTCGACCGTACGGTACGGGCCGCGGTCGGCCTGCCCGTACGGACGGCCGACGACCACGCCACCACGTTCCTCGACGAACGGGGCGCGCCCACCTGGCAACCCCTCCTGCTCGAACTCGCCGCCTCGCCCGCTCGTCACCGCGTGGTGCCGTCCGCGTGGCTGCGGCCGTCCGGACCGGAGGCGAAGGCACCGGCCCTGTACGCGGTCAAGGACCTGGAGGGCTGGGCCGTCGAACTCGTCCCGGCAGGCCTCTGGCTGCGCCCGGCGGACCGGCAGCCGGACGCGGCACCGCGCACGAGGTGCCCCGACCCGGCCCGCCCGGCCCTGATCGTGGGCGACGGCGAACACCCGTTGCCGCCCGAGCTCCTGCACGTCCTGCCCGGTGTCCTGGCCACGCTTCCCGACCTGGGGGCGACGGAACCGTACGGCCTGCTGTTCCACGGCGCCACGTCGGACGAGGGCCGGGCACGCTCCTGGGCGGAGGAACTGGACCTGCACTGGATGGGAGCCACCTCCTGGAGCTCACCTCGACAGGAGCAGGAGCAGGAGCAGGAGCAGGAGCGGGGACAGGGACAGGGGCAGGAGCGGGAGCGAGGGGAGGGACAGGAGCGGGCACCGGAACAGAAGGCGGAGCCGGCACCGATCCCCCCGGCGCCGGGTCCCTCCACCGTGCCGCCCGCACCAGGCGGCCGCAGCGGCCCGGGTGACCGGGCGGCCCTCCGCGAACTGCTGGGCGAGAAGTACCACATCCTCGCCAGCAAGGCGGAGCTGCTGGCCTCCCGGTTGCCGTCACTGCGCTCCCTCGCACAGGACGGCCTCAAAGCGGACCTGGTGGCCATCGCCCTGTACCAGGCCGACGCCCTCGACCTGGGGTCCCGCGCGGGACTGGCCGAGGCCGCGAGAGCGACCGGGCCCGTCCCCTTCACCCCGCTGCTGCGCTGCCTGGACTCGGGCTTGCGCCGCCTGCCGGGCCACTACGGGGCCGTCATGCTCGCGGCCCCGGCGGAGGAGGTGCCGCTGGACCGGTACGCGCAGGGCTCGGTCCTCGTCGAGCCCGCGGCGGTGGCGGCCGTCCCGGCGTGCGACGCGGAACTGGAGGGCGCGGTGGAGTTCGGGATCTGGTCCACCACCGGCCGCCGCACGTCCGTCTTCCTCGGCACGGACGACGAACCGGAGGTGGTGTTCCCGCTGGGCACGGCCTTCTCCGTCCTGGCCCTTCACCTGTCGGAGGATGACACGGCGCCGATCCGCGTGCTGCTCCGCGAGATCTCCCCCGCGGAGACCGACCCCACGGACGACCGCTTCCGCAGGCGTGACGAACAGGCCCGCACCCGCCTGACCGAATGGTTCGAACGCAGGGACATGCTTGACCCCCACGACCGCCGCCCCCTCCCGGACGCCTCCCGCTTCCACGTGGTCCCAGGGGCCGGCCCGTACCTGGCCAGACCTTCACAGCAGGCCGTCAGAAGAGGCCGAGCCTCTTCGGGGAGTAGCTGACGAGGAGATTCTTCGTGTGCGGGTGGTACACGCCTCGCATGGCCGCTGACCAGTGGAAACGGCCCCGATTGGGCCAAGCTGCAGATGACGCTGGACTGCCGACCGCCGGAAGTGCGAACCACGGCGGCATCGCAGCCCTTCAGCCGCGCGGAGCCCGCCGACGGGCCTGACCCGGCGGCGCGGCGTGCCGATTGCTCCGGGCGGGGGCGGACGGTGCTTCGGCAGCCCAACCTCGGGTATCGGCGGAGAGCCGCTGGTCATGGGCCGAAGCGGCGAGCGGCTGCTGTGTGCTTCCTGAGCATGAGGGATCAAGGACCAGCAGCAGTAGCGCGGCCTCGACTCCCTCAGCAGGACGTACGACGGGCTCCGGAGACCCCGTACCGCCCGGTCGCGACAGGACAGCGCGTGATGTCGGCGCGGACGGCCGTCAGGCGGCCCGCGTACTCATCGGCGATGCCACCCACCACGAGGTCCATCGCCCGGCCGGGATCGATCGCCTTGAAATCGAACTCCGCGTCCTCACGGGGTTGGTGCACCCGCTTCACCATGAAAGCGCCTGACCTCGCGTTCCGTCGCTCCACCCCCGTCATCCCCCGCGCGCCGCGAACCCGACGCTCAGCCGGTTCCCCTCGGTCTGCCCGGCCCTGGACCTGTCCGACCCTCAGCGCCCGACCCGTCGGCGTACGGGCGCGAGGTACCGCTCGTACAGCGGCAGCGACACACAGGACGGCCGGCGGGACGTTCGACACACGCCCTACGTCAGCGCATCGCCTGCCAGGTCGTCCGCCTCGTCCCCGGCCGGCCGCTCCGGTCCTGCCGGAGCGGCGCGCGGCGAGCTCCCGGCCCGCAGGGCGGCGACCTCGCCCCGGAGCTCGGTCAGTTCCCGGTGCAGTGCCTGGATGGCGACGATGGCCACGCCGTTGGCGTCGGTGCAGCAGATCGTCCGGTCGTCCTCACCCACCCCGAACGCCTTCCACCAGTCCTGCGCCATGGGTCCCAGGTGGCGTACGTGGGGAGGGTCCCAGTGATATCGCCACGTGCTGACGGGCAGACGCACCACCTGTTCAAGCACCCGGTAGCCATTGACCGGATCGCCGGCGCTCACCACCTCCGGCACGGCCCCCGACGCCAGGCCGGCGGCGGAAGCGCCCTGTCGAAGACGCTTCCTGACCAGGGGCGGCCTCCGCAGCCCGGCCAGGATCTCCGTCAACCACCGGCCGCTCATCGTTCCCAGACCACCGCGACGATTTCGGTCTTCAGCCCGCGATCCGAGAAGAGCAGGCTGCCCCCTCCACCGCGGTTGGCCGGGTGGTTCACCGGGAGTTGGACGAGACCGTTGCCCAGCCCGCTGCTGTGAGTGGTCTCACCGACCGCCGTGACGTCCCGCTCCTGGTTGATCATCGTGGTGTCGTAGGCGGGATTCCCGACCGCCAGCACGTTCGTGCTCGCCACGGCCGGAACGCTCAAGGGGCCCGTGCAGGTGGCCGCCGTGGCCGACAGCACCAACAGACGGCGGGTGACGCGCTTCGTGGACATGGGGGCTTCCTTCCGGTCGGGACGCCGTGTGCGTCCGCGATACCGCTAACGGCCTAACGGCGCGAAAGGTACGTGGCCTGCGCGCCGCGCTCAGGCCGCGGGCACCGAAGCTGCCAGTACCACGTGGCACCAGCGCCGCCCGCCGGCGGCATCACATCCATGCCGGACGCGCGATCACGAGGGGTATCGTCCGCTCGATCACCGTTGTGCGCGACGGATTCAAGTCCTCGGGGGAGCGATCATCACCTGCCCGCGAGTACGGGGGAAACGCCGCTGTTCAGCGCACGACGCAGCAAGAGTCCGACAGCCTGAACGAGGGGCGATGTGAATCCGGCTACCGCGTCGGGGCCAGGCAGGCCCTGACATGATCCGCGAATGATCGTCACAGGTCAGGCCGCGACGAGCTCCTGCTCGCGGTCCGGCGTCTTGACCTTGGGCTTCTTGTTCGGCAGCGAGAGCCGGAAGACCTTGTGCCACGCGGAGAACACCTGCTGGGGCAGCGGCCCGGTGACGTACTCCAGCTCGTACTTTTCGAACAGCGCGCGCACCTTCACCGCGACCTCGGCGTACCGGTTGCTCGGCAGGTCCGGGAACAGGTGGTGCTCGATCTGGTGCGACAGGTTGCCGGTCATGAAGTGCATGGCCCTGCTGCCGCTGATGTTCGCCGAGCCCATCATCTGGCGCAGGTACCACTGACCGCGCGTCTCGCCGTTGATGGACCGGCGCTCGAAGACCTGCACGCCCTCGGGGAAGTGTCCGCACATGATCACCGAGTGGGACCAGATGTTGCGGACCAGGTTCGCGGTGAACGTCGCGGCGAGCGTGGTGAGGAACGACGGGCCCGACAGCAACGGGTGGATCACGTAGTCCTTGAGCACCTGCTTGCGGATCTTGCGGCCGACGGCCCTGGCCCGCGCGCGGAATTCGGGGTCCTTGCGGCGGCGCTTGTGCAGGTTCTTTCCGAGCTCCAGGTCGTACGCCGCGATGCCGTACTCGAAGAAGCAGGCGTTGATGAAGTTCCACAACGGCTGGCCGAGGTGGAACGGGTGCCACTTCTGGTCCTCGTCGACGCGCATGATGCCGTAGCCGAGGTCGTTGTCCTTGCCGATCACGTTGGTGTACGTGTGGTGCAGCTCGTTGTGCGAGTGCTTCCACTGGTCCGCCGGCGACACGTGATCCCATTCCCAGGTGGTGGAGTGGATCTTCGGGTCCCGCATCCAGTCCCACTGGCCGTGCAGGATGTTGTGGCCGATCTCCATGTTGTCCATGATCTTCGCCACGGACAGCCCGGCGGTGCCGAGCAGCCACGCGGGCGGGAAGAACGAGAACAGCAGCACGCCCCTGCTGACCAGCTCGAGCTTGCGCTGCGCCGAGATGACCTTACGGATGTAGGCGGCGTCCTTCTCGCCGCGGCCGGCGATCACCTCGTCGCGGATCGCGTCCAGCTCGCGGCCGAGCTCCTCGATCTGCTCCGCGGTCAGGTGGGCGGTGGGGTCGATGGCGGTCAAATTGTTCCTACCGTTCGATGTCGCAGGGGCCCGCCGCGGCGGACACGCAGGTCTGGATGAGGACACCCGGCTCGGCCTCGGTGATCTCGCCGGTACGCAGGTCGCGGACGGCGCCCGCCTTGAGCGGCGTGACGCAGCCGAAGCAGATTCCCATGCGGCATCCGGAGGGCATGAGCACGCCGGCCTCCTCGCCGACGTCCAGCAACGGCGTGGCGCCGTCCGCGTCGACGGTCCTGCCGGTGGCGCTGAACGTGACCTCGCCGCCGCCGTCGCCGGCGACGACGATGCCGGGGCGGAAGCGTTCCGTGTGCAGGCGCTCCTGGACGCCGTGCTCGCTCCAGAGCCCTTCGGCGGCGTCGAGCAGGCCCGCGGGCCCGCAGGCCCAGGTCTCGCGCTCGGCCCAGTCGGGCACCAGTTCGTCGAGACGGGCGATGTCGAGCATGCCGTCTGTGTCGGTGTGCACCTCGGTGAGCCGCAGCTTCCCGTCCGCGACCAGACCGTGCAGTTCGCTGCGGAAGATCACGTCTCGCGGCTGTGGCGCGCAGTGGACCATGACGACGTCGTCGAACTCGACGTCGCGCAGCATGCCCATCACAGGCGTGATGCCGCTGCCGGCCGTCAAGTAGAGCACCTTGGCGGGCTTGGCCTGCGGCAGCACGAAGTCACCGGTCGCCTGGTCGAGCTGGACCAGCGTGCCCGGTTTCGCCCTGCGGACCAGGTGGTTGCTGACCTTGCCGTCCGGGATCGCCTTCACGGTGATCGTGACGCGGCCGTCCGGGCGGTCTGTCGGCGAGGTGATGGAGTAGGCACGCCACAGGCGCACCCCGTCGACGTCGACCCCGATCCGCACGTACTGACCGGCCGTGTGACCGCGCCAGCCCCGTCCGGGCCTGATCACGACAGTCGCGGCGTCACCCGTCTCGGGGTGCACGGCCTCGATGCGCCCACACAGGTCGGCGCCCGCACGCAGCGGGCTGACCAGGTCGAGGTAGTCCGACGGCAGCAGCGGCGTCGTGACCATCTCCAGCAGTTTCCACGCCCGGCTGCGAAGGGCTGCACTCGTCATGACTCCAGCTTGATGCGCGTCAAGGCGTAAAGTCCTGACCGCAAGACGTAAATCTGGTCGGCTGAATTGTTCGCAGGGAATAAAGAATGAGCCATCCCATCCGGAGGGTCACCGAACTGGCCCTGGATGAGACGACGGTCACCGCACTTCGGGCCGCGCTGAAGACCACCGCTGACGAGGTCGTCCAGGCGATCATCGACGAGGTCCCTCCCTACGCCAACGCCCTTTCGGGCCGCATGGGCGGCACCATCCGCCGAGCCGTCCGCACCGCCCTGGGGCACTATCTGGACCTCGCGAGCGGGAACGCCACAGGTGGCGACGCCGGTGACGCGGCCTACGAGCTGGGCCGCGGCGAGGTGCGATCCGGCCGTTCGATGGACGCCCTGCTCGGCGCCTACCGTGTCGGCGCCCGCGTGGCCTGGCGATGTCTGGCAGCTGGTGCAGTACCCGCAGGCCTGCCCGCCGCCGAGGTCGCCAAGTTCGCCGAGCTGACCTTCGCCTACATCGACGAGCTCTCCGCCGCGAGCGCCGCGGGCCACGCCGACGAACTGGCCGCCCGGGGGAGGGCCCACGAGCGGCACCTGGAACACCTGGCCCGCGACCTCCTCGCCGGCGCGAGCCCGGACGTGTTGCTGGCCTCTGTTCAACGGGCCGGGTGGCAGCCTCCGGTTTCGCTGACCGCGGTTCTGCTGCCCGCCGCCCAGGCCCGGCCTGCCTACCGCGCGCTCGACCCGAGCACCCTCGTCCTCGACGATCTGCCGGACGCCCTCGGTGTGCTGCTCGTGCCCGATGCCGACCGGTCGCATCTCTTGCGGCAGCTGACCGACCGCACCGCCGTGGTCGGCCCGGCCCGGCCATGGACTCGTGCTTCCGCCTCGTACGCACGAGCCGTACGCGCGCGCTCCCTCTCCCCTGATATTCGCGACACCGAGGACCACCTGCCCGAGCTGGTGCTGAGCGCCGACGTGGACGCGTTCGCAGACCTGCGTGCCCGAGCCCTCGCACCGTTGCGGACCCTGTCTGTCGCGACCGCACGGCGGCTGGAGGAGACGTTGCGGGAGTGGCTGCTGCACCAGGGCAGGCGGGACGAGGTGGCGGCGGCGCTGTTCGTCCATCCCCAGACCGTCCGGTACCGGATGTCGCAGCTGCGGGAGCTGTTTCCGGATCTCGCATCGCCACAGCGGGTCCTTGAACTGACGCTGGCCGTCGGTCTTCGGGCCAGCTGACGCGTACTGCGACCGTCCACGACCGAGTCCGCGAGGGATCCACCACGGCCCGTGTAGGCAATCGACGCTGAGAACGCGGTGCCGTTCGTAGGCTCTCGCACTTCGCGGCACGGGTCGGGCTTCTTCGAGCCGTCTCACAAACGTGGCATTTCTCGGAGAGAGCCCTTGCCGGGTGGGGCCAGAGTGAAGCCGCCGAGGCAGGTGCCCCGCCTCAGGGGTCTGTCCTTGACCCGCCGACCATGGGGCGGGGGCGTCTGGGGGGCCTGCGAGGTCGTCCTGACCTGTCGAGCGCGCGCCGCCGTGGTTCGGGGGCGCGGTGGTACTCACACGATCTTCGTGGAGCCCGCCGTCGAAGTCGCGATCACCGGGGCGACCGACCCTCGCCGCCCCTTCGCCTGCCCCGATGGGCGGCGGGCGGCACCTTCCGTCGGCGTTGCCGTTCCCGACGGCTGAGCGTGCTCCCTCGCGAAACGGGGTAGATACCGCAAAAGGGTGCGTTTTCAGTCCTTCGCGGAGTCGCACCTGCCGGGAGAGTGCCATGGACCTCTGGCTGGTCTGGTCGATCGCCGCAGGGGTGCTGGTGGTGGCGGAGATCTTCACCCTCACTGCCGCGCTCGGGATCCTCGGTGTCGCCGCGGCGGTCACGGCGGCAACCGCCGCCCTGGGGCTCCCGCCGCCCTTGCAGCTCGTGGTCTTCACCGTTCTGGCCGTGGTCAGTCTTCTGTTCGTGCGCCCCGTCGCCGTGCGCCATCTGCTCAAGCCTGAGGCCGAGAGGTTCGGCGTGGACGCTCTGGTGGGCCGCTCCGCGCACGTCGTGGCGGAAGTGACGGGACGGGGCGGCAGGGTCCGCATCGGTGGCGAGGAATGGACGGCCCGCGCCTACGACGAGACGCTGGTGATACCTCCGGGGGCGACCGTCGACGTCATGGCGATCGACGGCGCCACCGCCGTCGTCTACCCCCGGGAGTAGGTCATGGATGTGCCGGGACTGCTCATCGCCGGTCTGATCCTCGCGGCGCTCGCCGTGTTCACCGTGGTGCGGGCGGTACGTATCGTGCCGCAGGCGCGCGCCCGGAATGTCGAACGCCTCGGCCGCTACCACCGCACCCTGAGGCCGGGGCTCAATCTCGTCATCCCGTACGTCGACCGCGTCTATCCGGTGATCGACCTGCGCGAACAGGTCGTCTCGTTCAAGCCGCAACCGGTCATCACCGAGGACAACCTGGTCGTCGAGATCGACACCGTCCTGTACTTCCAGGTCACCGATCCGCGAGCGGCCGCCTACGAGATCGCCGACTTCCTCCAGGGCGTCGAACAGCTCACCGTCACCACCCTGCGCAACGTCGTGGGCTCCATGGACCTGGAGAAGACCCTCACCTCGCGCGACACCATCAACAACCAGCTTCGGGGCGTGCTCGACGATGCCACCGGCAAATGGGGGCTGAGGGTCAACCGCGTGGAGATCAAGGCCATCGACCCGCCGCAGTCCATCAAGGACGCGATGGAGAAGCAGATGCGTGCCGAGCGCGACAAGCGGGCCGCGATCCTCGGGGCCGAAGGGCAGCGGCAGTCGCAGATCCTCACCGCCGAGGGAGACAAGCAGTCCGCAGTGCTCCGGGCGGAGGGCAACCGCACCGCCGAGATCCTCAAGGCCGAGGGCCAATCCCGGGCCATCGACGAGGTGTTCCAGGCCGTGCACCGCAACGACCCCGACCCCAAGCTCCTCGCCTACCAGTACATGCAGATGCTGCCCCAGCTCGCCCAGGGCGCCGGCAGTACCTTCTGGGTGATTCCCAGCGAGGTCACGTCCGCGCTTCAAGGAGTGTCCCGCGCGTTCAACGAGGTGCTGCCGCAGTCTCCGGCGACCCGGGAGACCTCCGCGGAGGGCACGGCCGCCGCCCAGGCGGCCGAGGACGCGGCGAAGGCCGCGGAAGCCGCCGCCGAGGCGCTTGCCGACGCGGCTGAAGCCGATTCCGACACGCTTCCCTTCACCAGCGGCCGTCAGGCGCCGCGGGGTCCGGAGGACGGGTAGTCGGCCCCTGATGCCGCCGGAACCGGCTTTCCGGAGCTTGCGCGGTGACGCCCTCCTGAGCGGTCGACCCTCCCCGGATTCTTCCCAGCGGCAGCCCGGTTGTGGGGATGCCTTCGCCATCAACTGTGGACTTTGGGTCGCCAAACGCACGTCCGTGATGTTCTGCAGCGGGACGAACTTGAAGTTCCGGTTGCCGGGGGTGCCGTTGGAACCGTACTGGCAGACGAAGACGCCCTGGGGGAAGGCCGGGCCGAGGTTGGCGGCGGTGGCGTCGATGCCGTCGGTGTCCTCGCAGAAGTGGGTCCTCCGGTCCGACGGCACGTTCCGCGGCAGCCAGTCCGGTCTCTGCCTGGGCGTGGTCGGAGCGACCAGGGTCAACGGGTCCCTGATCGAGCTCCAGACCTGTGACGCACGCGCGGGCCAGCGGTGGTCGCGCGACTGACAGCCGCAGCCACGCACCGACCTTGCGGGCGCTCGTCCCGACCGCACCGCGGTCGGGGCGAGCGCAGGTGCCGCGCCGCAGCACGCCCTCCCGTGCCACTTCGAACCGCCGCGCCACGGGTGCGCGCTCGGACGGGACCCAGCCCGCCACGGCCGTCCTGGGGGACCTGCCGCGACGGCCGACGGGTCAGGGCGCCGGCCCCCGCCACGGCGCCCGGATCGCGGAAGACGGACGTCCAGGGCCAGGTGGGCACCGCCGCGCGCGGGCGCGGTGAAACCCAGGGACGAGAGCAGCACCTCGCAGCCGCCGGCGTCCGGGGCGATCACCCGGTCGAGAACGCCCGCGCGGACCCGGTCGATCAGGAGCGCACCGATGTGCGTGAAGTAGCCGCCCAGGGCGATGTTCCGCGGGTTCAGCACGTCGACGAGCAGCGCAATGCCGAGCGCGAGGTCGTCGGCGATCCGGTCCCGTGCCTGCCGGGTGCGCTGGTGGCCGGCTTCCGCACGGGCGGCCACCTCGTTGAGGCGGTGCTCCAACTGATCGTTTCAGAATGAAGCGTCGGACGGTTCTTCGTCGTCGAGCCGCTGGAGGACCTGCGTGAAGCCGCCGTCATCGAGGAGGCCGACCAGCAATGGGTCATGCTGTCGATGCCGGGTTCCCGGACGATGAGGCCGTCGGAGCACCAGAAGTATCGGCCGCCCAGCGCCTCGCCAGTTCGGGACCACCTCGCCATGATGCGTTCGACCTCGGCGAGCGTGAACACAGTCGCGCTCCAGCGAGAGCCGTCCGCCGTCAGGCGGACCTCGACGTCGACGTTGGAGACGCTGTCCAGTGGTTCGTCGGCGTTGAGCAGGAACGACGCCTCGAACCGGTTCGTTCGGACGCGGTACCAGGGTCCGTCCCATCCCTGCTCTGCGGCTTCTTCGGCCCCGATGTTCGTCATTCGGGGAGTATGTCGAGGGGACTCGAAGGGCTCAACTGGGTTCTCTGGCATGCTTCCGGATCATGACCACGAACCCTGTCCCCGACGGGCTGTGGGATCAGATAGCCCCTCTGCTGCCGGCACGGCCCGCACGTCGTCACCGCCGTCCCGGGCGACTCCCGGTACCCGACCGGGTCGCGTTGGCCGGCATCGTCTACGTCCTGCGCAAGGGCGTCGCCTGGCGCGACGTACCGAGTCAGGTCGTTGGTTGCTCAGGCGTGACGGCCTGGCGCAGGCTACGGGACTGGACCGAGGCGGGCGTCTGGCCGCGCCTGCACGCCGCACTGCTGGCCGAACTGCGCCGAGCCGGTTTGCTGGACCTGGACGACTGCGCCGTGGACGGCTCACACATCCGGTCCCTCAAAGACATCTCAGTGGTGTAAGAAGTCAAGTTGGCGGATGAAGCCAAGTTACCAGGGTCGGCCTGCTGCGCCATGGCGGCGTCCACTTGCGCGATCGACCAGGGTGAAGACGGTCAGGGCGACCGTCGACGCGGCCCCCGTGGCCAGGGCATCCGCCACGTACCGACCCAGGCTCGGCCGCAGAATGTCCACGAGCCCGAACAGCACGACAAACCCCGCGAGGCACGCCGCGACAGCGGCCCACCAGCAGCGGTGATACGCAAAGAACCACTGGGCCAGGCCCACCCCGATCAAGGGTGCAGGGGACAGCTGCGGCTCGTCGAGGGCGGCGAGCACTCCGTACCCCAGTCCGCTGACCGTCCAGCAGGCAGCGCTCACGAGGTCCACCTCGCTCCACGACACGGGCCGCTTCACTTGTGCCGTCCGTGCCGTCCGCTGACGGCGCCACCGGCCCGACGGCGTGCTCGCCACTGGGACACGCCTGCAGCAGTCACCGAGAAAATCAGGAGCGGTCCAGCAGCCCAATAGAGCACGGCCATCGGCCAGGCCGGCGCCTTGCCGGCCAGCATGGTCGTCGTCTTGCCAGCCATACCGATGCCGAGCAGCACATAGGCGACACCCCAGGTGCGGGCCACCCATACGGGGCCCACGATCGGCTGCGGCGGCCGGTGTGGCCGGAGCACGGCCCGTCCGCCCAACCATGTACAGCCCACTGCCACGACCGTCATGAACACCCCCCCAGCCGTGTCCAACGCATCGGTCTGGATCCCGAGCATTCGCGCCACACTCTTCTCACGTCACGCGGCTCCCAACGCCAAGGCCGCCCCTGGTCAGCATCATGGCAGTCCGGGCGCGGCACCTCAGCGGCAGGGCACGGCAGATGGCTGGAGCGGCTGCCTTCCGGAATCCGGCAATGTGGGAGGCCCGGACTACCGTCACGCGCGCGCCTGGCGGAGCGATGCGAAGGCGTGTTGTTCGTCGAAGAACTGCCGGGTCTTGAGGCAGTGGTGGAGCTGGCCGAGGAAGCGGTTCAGCAGGTGCCGTTGTGCGGCGGCATGCCAGTCTCCGTGGTCGCGTCGGCGCCGGTAGTGCGCGTTGGCTCCGGGGGAGGCGGTGAGGGCCGCGAAGGCCCAGAGGAAGCCGGCGTTGATGAGGCGGCTGTTCTTGACGAAGTGGCGGCCGACGAAGCGCTTCTTGCCGGAGGCCCGGGTGATGGGCGCGGATCCGGCGTACGACTTCAGCGCCCTGGCGTCGGCGAACCTTGCCCGGTCATCGCCCAGCTCGGCGAGTACACGAGCGCCGAGCATGGGCCCGAGGCCCGGGAAGCTGAGCAGGATCTCACTGTCGTCGTGCTGGTGAAAGGCGGCTGTGGCGGCCTCCGCTAGATCATCCGTGGCCTCGCAGGTGGCGTCCGGCTGCTTGAGCAGGGCCAGGAGCTGATGGCCGAAGGCATCCTCGACGCCACGCAGCTGGTGGGCGTACTCGGCGCGGAAGACGTCCCGCAGCCGCTCGGCTTCCGCGTCACAGCCGCGGAGGCGGCCACTGCGTTTGAGAGCGGACCGCAACTGGGAGAGGGTGAGCTTCGCGGCCTTGGCCGGAGTCGGCGCCAGAGTGAGGATGACACGGGCGTCAGCCCTGGTCAGCCCGCCTTGCTTGCCCTGGAAGGCCAGCAGAGCAGCAGGGTAGTACTCGCGCAGGAGCGAGCGGACCTGGTTGGCGACCTGCTGCCGGGTCCAGACGGCGTCCTGCTGAGCTCGGGCCAGGACTGTGATGGCCTGGGCAAGTTCGGAGTCGGCCGGCAGAGGTCGGTGCGCATGCATGTCGGTGCGCAGGATGTTCGCCAGGACCAGGGCGTCTCCCGGGTCGGACTTCTTTCGGCTGACGCCGTGGCGGTCGCGGTAGCGGGCAGCGGCGAGCGGGTTGATCGCGAAGACCCAACGACTGCCGGTGCGCAGGCTCGCGACCAGGAGGCCGTGGCTGGTCTCGATGGCCACCGGTATCGGATCTTCTGGGCTGTCACCGTGCTCGGCCAGGAGGGCCAGGAGCTGGTGGTAGCCGGCCACGTCGTCGGTGATACGGGCCTTGGCGAGCAGAGTGCCGGCTTCGTCGACGAGGGCGACGTCGTGGTGACGCTCCGCCCAGTCGATGCCGCAGAACACGGTCAAGCGATCCTCCCAGATCCGTCCGTTTATGCAGGTCACGAGCACATGCGGGTCACGCGGCGCCCTAATCCAAGGACTCGTTGGTCCGCCATCTCAGTAGCCGTTCGCGACACCAGCGCACTCCAGGGGCTCGATCTTTCTGCAGAGCTCGCGGGCTCGCGGATGAACAAGAGGTCGACCCTGGAGCGGGCTCGCGCCGTGACGATCAACGTCTGGCAAGCCGTCGCGAGTTTCGCGGTGATCACGGAGGCGCCGGGCTGCGCCGCTCTTGACAGAGGCCTCAAGGGGCCGGGAGAAACGGAGGCATCAGCCCGGCGCCCGCGTCATCACCGCGAGCCCCGCAACGGACAGCGATGCCGCTCTTTGAGGAGACCTTGACGGCCAGGGGGGATCCAGGCATTCGCTGTCCTGTGCGAGCAGCTACCCCGGGACGTTGCATGGGCCCGGGCCATCTGCTTACGCACTGGATTAGGGGGGATCACGTCGGCCCTTCGCCGGTCGACCGTGCCAGGCCCGGCTCCAAGCACCACCTGATCGTCGACCGCCACGGCACCCCGCTGGCCGTCACGCTCACCGGAGGCAACAGGCACGACGTCACCCAGCTCCTGCCCCTGCTGGACGCGGTCCCTCCGATCCGGGGGCTACGAGGACGTCCCCGCCGCAAGCCCAGGCGGCTGTACGCCGACCGGGGCTACGACTTCGACAAGTACCGGCGCCTGCTGTGGAAGCGCGGCATCAAGCCCGTGATCGCCCGACGTGGCTTCGCCCACGGATCCGGGCTGGGCAAGGTGCGTTGGGTGGTGGAGCGTGCGTTTGCCTGGCTGCACCAGTTCAAGCGCCTGCGCATCTGATACGAGCGCCGGGCGGACCTTCACCAGGGGCTGCTCGAACTCGCCTGCTCAATCATCTGCCTGCGGCGACTCTCGCGATCATTCTGAAACGATCAGCAAGTCGCGGGACGGATCGTGGAGCGGGCCCGAGGGGTCGGCGACCGGACGAGGTCACCACGCACTGGCCGGACATGCTGTGGGTGGCCGACTCGCTGGTGACCGGGCAGGTCCGCGCGTACGACCTGCTGCGGATGTTCGGCCGGGAGGGCGGCCGACCCCGCTGGCCCAGGCGTTCGCCGAGTACGGGCGGATCGCCAAGAACCTGCAGCTGCTGCGCGTAGTCGACCCGGTTGACGACACCTACCGGCTGGAGACGAACCGGCAGTTGACCGTCCAGGAAGCTCAGATCATGCAGGCGTACCGCACGGATTCAGGAGGACCAGTTCGGCTTGGTCCTCAATGCCGTCGTGCCCTGGACGCCCCGATACCTGGACGCCGCCGTCGCGCACCTGCGGGCGCGCCCCGCGGAGGAGCGGGAGCGCGATGTCCTGGACGAGGCCGTTGCCGTTTCTCCCCGCTGCAACACGCCGACCCCAACTGCCTGTCCCGTTTCAGCCTGGCCGGCCGCCCGCCGCACGAGGGCCTGCGTCCCCTGCGCGCCCCTGCCACTGTCCACGTCGACGAGGGCGACGACGGCACAGAGGAGTGAGCAACGGTGCGTCAGGCGACGTTGGGCGGCAGAGCGCCGAGAACGGTCGCGAGGCTGTGCGGGTCGCGGCGGGCGATGTTGTGACCAACCGGAATCTCGTGAACCCGCCAGTCCGAGTCGTTGCGCAACCGCTCGGCCAGGGGCAGGAACGGGCTACCCGGCCACGCGCCACCACTGATGAACGTTCGGCCGAGCCCGCGGCTCGGGTTGCCTCCCAACCTGATCGACTGGACGAAGCTCGCCATGGGATGCGGTCGCGCGCGCGGGTCGAGCCCCTCGGGGACCGCGACCCATCGACCGTCGGCCTGGGCGCCGGCTATGAACAACTCCCGGAAGCTGTCGCTGGTCAAAGACCAGCACGAATCCCCGTCGTCCGGGACGTAGGCGTCGATGAAGACGAGCTGATCGAGGCGGTCGCCGAGCCGGTCCGCGACGCCGGCGATCACCATCCCGCCGTAGCTGTGCCCACACAGGGCGAGGGGCGCCTCGTCGCTACGGGCAATGATCTCGGCAACCTGGTCGATATGGGTGTCGAGGTTCGGCGGACGGTCCACATCGGTTGGGCCGTCCCACTCCAACCCTGACAGGGTCACCGCCTCGACGTGGTGACCGTCTCGGCGCAACTGGGCGGCCACCGAGTCGAAAACCCATCCGCCTTGCCAGCCACCCGGCACCATCACGAATTTCACCGCGTCATCGTAGGTCAACCAGAACCCGGTGAGTACGGCCGGTGAGCACACGCCTCGGCAACGCCCGGGCTGGCCGTGGCGAACCACAACGCAAATCCGTCCGCACCGGCCAGCTCCGGCGACGAAGCCGCCCTCGATGTCACACGGTCCCCACAAACGATCCTCACGGAGCGAGATCGGAAGCGGGCCACCGCTGATCTCGGATCGGTTCTCGGGACCGTCCTCACGTAAGCCGGCGAGTGGCCCCCTTCTGAGAATGGGTTGCGAAAGGATCCGGGGGGCATGGCGGGCGCCCTCAAGGGCCTTCCCCGGCCGATGCGGCCAACATCGAGCAGCACCCCCTGTCCCCGCTGCGCGGCCGAGCCCGGCTCGCCCTGCCGCTCGCGCGGCGGAGCGGTCGCCGGGATCCACCACACCGGCCGGTTCAAGAAGGTGCCTCGCCTCGCCAAGAGGCTCCGGGTACAACCCCGGCCGAACGCGGCCGGGGCGGCCCGGCACCCCGCCGCCAGGGCCGATCACCGACGACGCCCCGAGCACGGACATCCGCATCGGCTATGCCCGCTGCTGAGCAGTCCGGGCGGGACGAGGCGTCCGGGAAGCAGCGGGCCGGCGAAGATGCGGCTCTGCTCCGACACCGACGTGGCCTTGAACAGGAAGCCCGGCCGCATCCGTACCACCCGCATGTCCGGATGGGTCAGCTGGTAGCCGGCGAGGTACCGCTCCAGGTACGCCTTCTCCCGGGTGTAGGCGGCGCCGGGCCATCCGTGGGTCGGCCAGGACTCGTCGACGGGCCGCCCGTCCGAGGACCCGGCGAATAGGCGCGGATGGAGGAGGCGTGTACCAGGACGTGGGTCCCGGCCCGGGCACAGGCCTCGAAGACGCGGATGCCGCCCAGGACGTTGGTGCGCCAGGTCTCCACCGGGTCGTGGGTGGGCTGGAACTTCCAGGCCAGGTGCACCACGGCGTCCGCTCCCGCGAACGGCCGGTCGAGGTCGGCCCCTCCCGGATCGATGTCCGCAACGTCCCACCGGACCCTGCGGACGGTCAGGTCCGGGGTGCGGCGGGCGAGGCCCAGTACGTCGGTCACGGCCGGATCCGCGGCCAGGGCGTGGATCACGCTCGTGCCCGCGTTGCCGGTCGCGCCCGTCACCACGACCTTCATGAGACCCACCAGACCTTCGTGAACGGGCGGTGCGACCGCCGCCGGCCATCGGCCGAGGTGCGGCGGGGCTCCGGGCGGGCCCCGGGGCCGAGCGCCACGCCCACGGCGGCCAGCCGCAGGTCCTGCAGCTGCTCGATCTGTCGTTCGGCGCGGGTCGCCAGGTGGTGGACCGCCCCGGCGTCGATCCGGTCGTCGCCGCGGGCGATCTCACCGAGGGACCGCCAGAGGGCCAGCTTGCCCGCCGCTGCGAGACGGAGCGCCTCCAGTTCGAGCACGCCGCTGAGGGGCGAACGGGCCACCAGCCGGCCGTTGGGCTTGGCCCGGCCGATCTTCTCCGCGCACCGCGCGACCAGCGCGCGCGCCCGCGGCACGGGAACGCGGAACGAGGTCATGATCCCCACGAGGCTCTCGCGGTCCTCGGCGATCTCATCGGCGAGGGCCGGCAGTCGGCGTCCGGCGGGCCCTGGGCCGTGCGCACGGGCCGTTCTACGGACGAGGGCGTCTCCGGCTGCCGACCCGGCGTAGTGGTCGCGGAGGTAGACGCGGAGCAGGCGGTCCGGATCCGAGGAGGAGGACCGGGATCGATCGCGGTCGGAAGGCATGTCGCCGACTCCCCTGGATACGGCGGTCCGGCGAGGGCCGGACCGCGGGCGGGCGCGGCGATCGGGCCAGGGCATCCGCCCTACTCCGCGGCTGCGTCGTACCAGCGCCTTCCCGGGATGAAAGCGAAGAAACCCGACCAGAAGGTCGATCGGTCAGAGAGGCGTGTGCCGGACTCCACCCTTAGCCCGGCGGTCGCCGTCGTGGTCACGCGGCTTCGAACTCGTGGGCCCCGCCCCCGCGCCATTCGACCCAGCGCGGGTCATCCAGCAGACGGTCGGCGTCCTCCAGGCCGGCACGACGGAGGAACTCGGTCACGTCCCTGTCGCTGTGGGCCAGACCGAGAATGCCGCCCTGGCGGACGGTCACCCGTCGGCCCCCCGTCGGGGAAGGCGGATGGACGACGATCGGCGCGCTGCTCATGACTCCCCAAGCTCCTTGTCGGTCGATTCGGTCGCCTGCCCGGTGACGGCTCACTCCGCCGGGAGAGGGACGTAGGTGAACAGGTCGTCGGAATGGGTGAACTCGAGCAGCCTGAGCATCTGGTGGCTGGGTGCGGCGAGGACGAGGTGAACACCCCGCGTCAGGGCCCGCAGCCTGACGGCCAGCAGCACGTTGAGCCCCGTGGAGTCGCAGAAGGAGGAGTTGCGCAGGTCGACCACGAGGTTCGACCCGGAGGGGGTTCCGTCCAGCGCCGCCAGGAGCGACTCCCGCAACAGTTCGCTCGCGCGTCCGTAGTCCATTTCGCCACTCACGCGAACCACCTGCTCCGCGGGGGGCAGCGAGTCCGTGCGATCGGCACCGGTGGCCATGATGCACCTCCTGTGAGCTGTCAGGCCACTGCCCGGTGCGGCCCGCTCCATGCCCCTGCGGGGTCCTCGGGTCACCGGATCCGCGTCTCGCAGCTCCTGGTCCGACGCGAGGGGTGCCGGACGGGCCTTCACGAGCCTGTCCTCGGGCGGATCGACGATCCGTACGCCGCGCTCCAAAGGGCCTCCGTGACGAGGCCGGCCTCCTCGCGCAGGAGCGCGACGTCGGTGTCGTGCCGGAGCCGGACCGCGATTCCGCGCGCGTACGCGGCGACGCTGCCCACCAGGGCGAACGGTCGTCCCCACGTCTTCAGCACCGTGCCGACCTCCTTGGTGGCTTGCGTGTGGTCGGCCGGGCGCGGGGGACCTCGCGTCGGGCGTTCGCGCCGCCGGAGCGGACGAGGGAGGACCGTCCGTCGTCAGGTGGGCGAATGCGCTGTCGATGAGGTTCTCGGTCCGCTCCTCTCCGCGCGGCGGGACGCCGTGGCCCGAGAACGGGACCGGCCCCTACTCACTCCCCGGCGCCCCGCCGTCACGTTTCTGCCGCCCTGAACGGACCGTGGGCGCCCGGGCGAGTGAAGCGGCGACCATCAGGCAGACTCTGGGCACAGCACTCCCAGAAGACCGGGGGACCAACGTGCGCGCATTCCCTTCCCGCCCGGAGGCTGGCCTTCCGCCGGTCGCACGGCCGGGGACGCGCTCCCGTCCAGTTCGTCGATCGTCGTGACGGCCACGCCACAGCCGGACCCCGACGACCATCGTCCCCCGGCACGCAGCTCGCCGCCCATGTGTGGTCCCCGCAGGAGGAACTCCCCCGGCCGGGGGAGGGGAAGCAAGTCGGCCCGGTCGCGGTGTCGTCCGGGGAATCCAGCCGCGGACGCCGTCTGCCGAGGTCCCCAGGGGCTGCCACCGTACGAGAGCCATCGTCTCCACCGACTCCGAGGAGCGCACATGACGATCACTCTCCGCCCGGGAAGCACGGTGATGTTCACCGGTGATTCGATCACCGACTGCCGGCGGCTGCAGAGCGAGGACGGCCTCGGGTTCGGCTACCCGCTGCGCGTCGCGGGGGAATGGGGACTCCGGCACCCGGACCGGCGACTCAACTGGCTGAACACCGGGATCGCGGGCCACACGGTGCGGGACCTGGAGTCCCGCTGGCAGCGGGACGTACTCGAAGCGGCCCCCGACCTGGTGTCCGTCCTCGTCGGGGTCAACGACGTGGGATGGCACACGCTCGACCCCGAGGGGCGCGTCATCTCGGCGGAGGAGTTCGAAGCGGGCTACGACCGGCTGCTCGCACCCCTGGCCGAGGCCGGCACAGAGCTCGTCCTCATCGAGCCCTTCCTCCTTCCGATTCACGGCGTCGTCGAGGCCGGTGGCGGCTCCGTACACATCGGGGAGAAGGAGCGGGGCGAGTGGCGCGCCGACCTGGACCCGAGGATCCAGGCCGTGCGCACGCTCGCCCGCGCCTACGATGCGCACCTGGTGGCCGCCGACGGCATGTTCGCCGAACTCGGCGCGACGACCGGCCCGGAGTACTGGGCCGCGGACGGCGTCCACCCGACGCCGGCGGGCCACGCCGCACTCGCCTCGGCCTGGCTGCGCCAGGTCGCCTGACGACGGCCTGCGGCGTCGGGCCGGGGACGGCAGCGCCTGTCACGGTGTGGCCGCCACGCTCTGGGGGGCGCCTTGTGCCGCCACGCCCTGGGGGGCGCCTTGTGCCCGTCGCCTTCACGAAAGCGCACCACCATCGGCACAGCCGACGCACGGGCCCGGGGTGTAACGGGGACGCGACGGGTCAGGCGGAAGAACGCCGCACCCGCTTCTCACGTCCCTCAGCCGGAGGACCGCATGCCCAAGCTCCCCGCCGCACAGCTTCCTTCACCGCGCGTCCTCTCCCGGTCCATAGCAGTGGAGCTGCTCACCGAGGACGTCGCGGTCGGGGTTGAGACGACCGTCAGCTACACCTCCCGCGACCCGTACGCGCTGAGCGTCCTCTTCCACATCCCCGGCGACGTGCCCGTCCTGTGGCGCATCGACCGCGAGACAGTCCTCGCCGGATCGCTCGCCGCCACCGGTGAGGGAGAGGTCCGCGTCCTTCCCGCTCCCGAAGGCAAGGTTCTCCTGAGGCTGGGACCGGCCGGGCACTGCGCCATGGTCAGGTGCGTGCGGGAGGAGCTCTCCCGGCTCGTACGCGACACCCTCGCCCTGGTCCCGCAGGGCACGGAGGAGCGCCACATCGACTGGCAGCCCCTGCTCGACTCCCTGAGGCGCTGAGGGTTCGTGCCCCGAGAACGAAGCGGACCAGTCCGGACGACCCGTGAGCGAAGCCGCTCGGCGGCCTCGGCTCCAGGGACCCGCCCCGTGGGGCCGGTGAGAGCACTCGCGCGCTCCCGGGGGTGGGCGGCCGGGCCCGGTTCCGTCCGTGATTCCACCGTTGCGTTCGACACGGTGGCCCTGACCCTCGCCGCCCGCGACTGCACGGCCGTGGTCGACGGCTTCGCCGCCCCCGGACTGCGCCGTCTGCGCGCCCGTAGAGCCAGGACGAGGCAGGAGAACGCGATGGGCGAACTCGTCCGTCCCGCGCGCGGGAGCCCCGGACGGCGACAGGCCGACGGCGCTGAAGGCCGTGGCACCCCACCGTGACCAGGACGGCAACCTCCTCGACGCGCACACGGCCGCCGTGGAGGTCTTGAACGTCGTGCGCCCCACGATCGCGATCGCCTGGTTCGCGGCCTTCGTCGCGTACGCCCCGCACCGTTGGCCGTACCACCGGAAGCTGTTGCGCCGCGGACCCGTCCGGGGAGCACGCCGTGGCCATCGCCCAAGAGGTGTGCCGCTACTACCCGCTCGCCGCCTTCGCTGCCCGGGACCTGACGGGGCGGGGCGAGCGGATCGAGAAGGGAACGATGCTCCTCCGCGACCCCTGCGGGCAGAACCGCGACCCCCGTGGACACCGCTGCCCCGGCGAGGGCGTCACGGCGGTCGTGCTCTCGACGCTCGTGAGGTGACGAGGTTTCGGCCGATTGAGATCCATATCCATGGGTACGCGCCAAGAGGCCTCGATTGCCCCAGTACACGAAGGAGGAACCGACCGTGAGCATGGTGGAGCAGACCATCGACGTGGACGCCCCGCTGCGGAACGTCTACAACCAGTGGACCCAGTTCGAGGAATTCCCCAACTTCATGGAGGGTGTGGAGGACATCCGGCAGATCGACGACCGCCACTGCCACTGGCGGACCAAGATCGCCGGCGTCCGTCGCGAGTTCGACACCGAGATCGTCGACCAGCTGCCCGACGAGCGCATCGCCTGGCGCACGACGGGAGGCGACGTCCGGCAGAAGGGCGTCGTCACGTTCCTGTCGCTCGACCCCGAGCACACGCGCGTCCGGCTGGCCATGGAGGTGGAACCCGAAGGCATGGCCGAGAAGGCCGGTGACGCGCTCGGGTTCCTGGACCGCCGCGTCAAGGGCGACCTCAAGCGCTTCAAGGGCTTCATCGAGGACCACGGCTACGAGACGGGCCAGTGGCGAGGCCGCATTCGTCCGTCCGACCGGTCGATGCCTGGTGGGACGTCCTCCGGGGAGCTTCCCACCGACGGGCTGCGCGACGGCGACCCCATGGGCGGCCCGGCGGGAGGGGCTCCGGCGCGGCCCGCGCCCGAGACCTGGGACCTGCCGCCGGAGCCGGGTGAGCCGGGCATGCGCTGACCCGCCCCCGTTCACCGAGGGCACGGTGGACGGAAAGCGGCACGCCTCCGGGTGATGCCCCCGCCCGTAGTGGCGACACCGAGCGGGCCCGTCGCGGCGGTATCTCAGGGACAGACCCGAGAGCGCGCGGCGGGTTCGCACGCGTCCCCCCGGCCTGGGCCGGGGATCCCGCCGGGAGGCCTCGCCGGCTGTCACCTCGGTGGAGTCAGGCGCGCAGCGTACCGAAGGGCGCGCGACCGTAGGCGGCCCGGTAGGCGGCGGCGAAACGTCCCGGGTGCCCGAAGCCCCACCGCATGGCGATCGAGGTGACGGTCGCCGTTCCCGGCTCGGCCGCCCGGAGGTCGTCGTGGGCGAGCGCCAGGCGGACCCTGCGGAGGTAGGCGAGCGGAGTGCTGTCGAAGTGCCGGGCGAAGGCGTACTGGACCGCTCGCGGAGTGACGGGAACGGACGCCGCGATGTCGGCCAGGGTGACGTCGCGGTCCGCGTTCGCTTCGATGTACGTGACGGCGGCGCGAAGGGTGCGGGACGTGGCGTCACGGCCGTCCGGGCCGCTGTCCTCGCCGAGGGCCGAGTGCGGCAGTGCCCTCAGCGTGGCGGAGGCCAGATACTGCGCCGCGTTGGCCGCCAGCATCGGGTGGGCATCGATGTCGGGGTCCGTGAGGACGTGGCGGCCGACGGTCCGTGCTCGTCGCCGCTGGAATCCCGTTCGCGCACATGAGCGGGGACGTGCGGGGTGTCCGGGCGGGGCATGGGCGATCCGGCCCGGCCCATGGCCCCCTCTGGACGGCCGGGTCCGGTGTTGGCGTGGGCGTGGGGCACCGGTTCCCCGCGATCGGCCGCGGCAGAGGAGCGCCCCGGCTCGCAGGGCGGCGGCGATCCGGCTGAGGGCTCAGGCGGGCTGGGCGCCGTCCGGGGCCTCGGGCCCAGGTACCGAGGCGGCGAAGGGGCGCGGGGCAAGCGACTCCCGGGCGGACACGTGGTGCACGAGACGGAAAGAGTGGTGTTCGAGGCCGAGAGTCCGGCCCTTGGCGTGGTCCTGGTACTGCTGACGACCCGGCCCGTTCGCCGCCTGGTCGCGTCGAAGACGAGGCCGTCGACCGCTGCGGGTCCTGCTGCAGCCCGGCGGATACCCACGCGGCGAGGGCCCAGTCCTCGGAGTCCGGCGCTCACGCCCGCGGAGCGGACCGGCGCAGGTCACGGCACGGTGCCCCGGCTCGTGTGGCGGGATCCGGGGCCGCGTCCGGTGCGATCGGATCGCACCCGGACGCGGGCTTCGGGCGCCGTGAGACGAGGGCGTCGGCGTCTGGCACGCGTCGCCGGCTCGCGTGACCCGCTGCGTCAGGACAGCGGTGGGTGCCCGCCGAGACGTGCCCCACGCAGGATCGGTGCGGCGGGCAGGACGTCGAAGAGGGTGTCGGTGCCGGTGATCTCCAGCAGCCTGACCGCCTGGCGGCTGGGGGCAGCGAGACGGAACGCGCTGCCGCCCTCGATGGCGGCCATTCGTCCGGTGAGGAGCTCGTTCAGACCCGTGGAGTCGCAGAACTCCAGCCCGGCGCAGTCGACCACGAGCACCTCTGGCACGTACGAGGCCCCCAGGCTCTCCTGGAGGGCCCGGGCCAGAACGGGGGCCGTATCCATGTCGGCGCTTCCGCGCAGTGCGATCACCACGGTGCCCGGCGGCGCCGGACGGCAGCTCACGGTGAAGGCCGGCTGTGCTGGCATGTTCATACCCCTTCGCCAGTCGGTCACGGAGATCCTGGTCCCATGCTCGATCTCCTGGTGCTCTGCCGCAGCGCCTCGGACGAACAGGTCTCCGTCCGAACACTCCGCCGAGCGAAACCGCGCCCCGACGGCGTCCCGCCCGGGGCCTCGGTCAGCGTCGCGGCGCCGTGGACCGACGCCGCGACCGCCCTGGACGCCCGGGCCCCTCTCAGTTCCCGAGGGCGGATTCGGACGGCGGGCGGGGGGTGCCGGTGGTGCTCTCTGAGACGGCGAGGGCGACCCGCGGCCGGCACGGTGACGTCCCAGATCCTGAAAAAGCCGTTCGCCGTCACGTCCCGTCCGGACCGGTCCTGCAGGTACGCGTTGAGGTCCTCGGCGTACACCTCGTGCCACGCCCCGTGCTCTCCGTGAGCGAACAGCCTCGGAACCGGGGTCCCGCGCCGCAGAAGGGCCCGGATCACGGTGTGCGTCTGCTCGTCCACCCGGGTGCGGGTGACCTACTGGCCGGCCTCGGCGGGGAAGCGCAGACGGATCTCGCCGGCTCGGCAGGACACGAGTACGGGTCAGTCCGCGCTCAGCGAGGTCCGTCGTCACACGCTCCCTCAGGCAGGGCAGCGAGCGGGCGACGCGCCGCACGTGCTCGTGCTTGGCCGTGTCCCGCTGGTCGTGGAAACGAGGGTGGTAGAGGTACCGGCGCCGCCCCGCGGCGTCCGTGCCCACGGCCTGGATGTGCCCGTTCGGCCGGCGGCGGACCGGGACGTCGTGCCAGGCCGGCGGGATCACGAGGGCGCGCACCCGCTCGCGTTCCCCGGGGGCAGGGGCTCGGCGGCCCGGTCCAGGTAGCGGAACCCGCGACCGTGACGCACGGGACGCCACCCCGGCTCGTGGGGATCGCTGGTCCGCAGCGGCACGGCCGTCGTCAGTCCTCGTGGGGGTGAGGTGTCGTCTCATCCAGGCGGCGACGAGCCCCCCGTCGGCCAGGCCCGGCTCGCCCGGGTCGCGGACGGGCGGCGCCGAAGATCGCCGGAACGCCGCATGACTTGCGGCCCCCCGGGGCAGGCGCAGCACGTGGCGAACCACGGCGCCCGGCAGGCGGGTGCCGCGCTCGGCCCTCGGAGGTGCACGATGTCCCCTAAGGCCCCGCCCATGAGCATGCTGCCCGGCGGCCTCGTGGCCCTTCCCAACGTGTACCGCCCGCAGGCCGACACCCGGCTGCTCGCCGAGGCGCTGGCACGCGAGGAGCTGGCTCCCGACACCCGGGTCCTGGAGATCGGCACCGGAACCGGCGCACTCGCGCTGAACGCCGCGCGCAGGGGCGCGGAGGTCACCGCGGTCGACGTCTCCTGGAGCGCGGTCGTCACTGCACGCGTGAACGCTCTGCTCCGACGGCTGCCGCTCAGCGTCCTGCACGGCGACTTCGTGACGCGTACCGCAGGCCGCCGCTACGACCTGATCGTCACCAACCCGCCCTACGTCCCCGCCCCCACGGCGGCCCTGCCGGTCCGAGGCCCCCAGCGGGCCTGGGACGCGGGCCCCGACGGACGCATGGTCATCGACCGGATCTGCGCGCACGCCTCGGCCCTGCTGCGGCCCGGCGGGGTTCTCCTCATGGTCCATTCGGCCATGAGCAGGGCGGAGGGCACGCTGGAGCGGCTGACCCGTGCGGGACTCACCGCCGAGATCACCGCCAAGGCAACGGTCCCCTGGGGGCCCGTCCTCCGTTCACGACGTTCCTGGCTCGAGGGGCAGGGACTGGCGCACGCAGACGAGACGCGGGAGGAACTGGTGGTGATCCGTGCCCGGAACATCTGACGCCGACGCCCGCCCGCCGCGCGAGACCCCGGCGCGTCGGGTGTGCGTGGACCCGCAGGGGCCCGTCCTCGTCGAGGGGCCCGTCGAGATCATCCTCGACGACGGGACCTTGGCCCGCTCCGACCGCTTCATGGCAGCCGTGTGCACCTGCCGCCGCAGCCGTACGCACCCCTGGTGCGACACCAGCCACCGCCGGCGCGGGCGTACCGCCCCGGCCCGGCCCGACAGGAGTCCCTGATGCCTCCTCGCACTAGCTCCGGACCCGCCGTCGGCCCCCGGCTGGTCGAAGGCCGAGGCACCTTGTCCGGCGCCGTCGTCCAGGCTCTGAGATGGGGCGGCACACCGCTGTACGGCGACGGGGCCGTGGCGGAGGCCGATCCGTGGGGAGAGGACTTCCACCTGGCTCTCTACCTGCTGTACGAGCTGCACTACCGGGGGTTCGCGGGCGTGGACGACACACGGGAGTGGGACCCTGAGCTGCTGCGGCTGCGCCAGGCGCTGGAAGCACGCTTCCTCCATGCCCTGCGGGAGGAACTCCCCGCCGCGCCCCGGACCGTCGAGGACGCCTTCGCTCCGCTGCTCGTGGAACCCGTGGACTTGTCCGACAGCCTCAGCCGCCACCTTGAGACCGACGGGGAGCTGTGGCAGCTGCGCGAGTACGCGGCCCTTCGCTCGCTGTACCACCTCAAGGAGGCCGATCCGCACGCCTGGGTCATTCCCCGCCTCACGGGGAGGTCCAAGGCCGCCATGGTCGCCATCGAGTACGACGAGTTCGGCGCCGGACGAGCCGACCGCGTTCACGCGCGACTCTTCGCGGACCTCATGGCCGATCTCGGACTGGACGCCACGTACGGCCGGTACCTGGACCGCGCACCCGCGAGCCTCCTCGCGACGGTGAACCTGATGTCCCTCTTCGGTCTGCACCGTGCCCTGCAGGGAGCTTTGGTGGGGCACTTCGCCTGTGTGGAGGTCACCTCGTCACCAGGTTCCAGGCGTCTGGCCGGGGCCATGCGTCGGTGTGCCGCAGGCCCCGCCGCCGAACACTTCTACGCGGAACACGTGGAGGCCGACGCCGTGCACGAACAGGTCGTACGGCGCGAGGTGATCGGCGGACTTCTCTCCGACGAACCGGCCCTGGAAGCCGACATCGCCTTCGGCTGCGCCGCGACCGTCCTCCTGGAGGACCGTCTCGCCGACCACATCCGCGGCGCCTGGACCCAGGGGCTCAGTGCCTTGCGCCGGCCCTTGGCGACGCCGTCCGGCGCAGGCCTCGCCGCGCCGCCGCCCCGGGGCCCGTCGACTAGCGGCGCCGCGGGACCCGGATAGCTGCCCACGCTCCGTTTGACCCTTGGGCCGGGCGGCGCGGCCGGGAGCGGTCGAGTCCGGGTGAGGGGTGGCGGTTCCTCCGGAGGCTCAGGTTCCGGCCCCCGTCAGGAGGGCGCACCGCCCTCAGGTCAGCGATGCCGGAGGGGCCGGCCGTCCGTACGGAGGCTGCGGTCGGGCTGTCCAGGGCTGATCGCTGAGGTCGAGGGGGATGCCGAGGCCCTTGCACAGGCGGCGCACCCGGGCGAGGACGCTGAGCGAGGCTTCGGTCGCCGGGCCGGCCGCGAGGTGGAGACGCACACGCACCGGCCGGTGGGCGAGGAGCAGACGCTGGACGTGCAGGTCCGCAGCGGCCCGAGCGGTGAGATCGAGGTCGGCCGGGAGGTGCAGGGCGAGGACGCGGTCCTCGGCGGTGTGCTCCAGGTGCATGGGGTGCCTTCCACGAGGGACCGGCCGCGTGGACGCAGCTCACTCGGGGGTGCGACGCAGGTCTGCGGTGGTCTCCACGGTAGGCCTGTGCCCGTTTCGTGCACGGGGCATGCGAGGGGGGCGGAGCCGTGAAACCGCAGGCCCTGTTGCGTGTGCAGGTTTGGGGGCGTCGGAGGGGACCGCCGGCTCGCCCCCGAGGGCGATTCCCGGGGGCGGGCGGCCTGCGGGTGCGCGAGGAGGTGGAGATGTCGCTTCGGCGGCCGCCGGTGGCGAGGTGCGCGTTCTCGACCGGCGGTCCGGGCGAGGCGCACGGCCTCCTGTGGCGTCGGGACGGCGAGCACCGCGTGCGGTCCGGTAATGCGCCCCGCTCGGCTCACTCGCCGCCGGGGTCCGTGTCGACCTGTGACGGGACTGCCGTACGCGGCCCGGGTCGCCGCTGCCGGAGCACGTTCGGCTCCCGGGTGCACCGAACCCCGCGCTCGTCCGCTCAGGCCGGAGTGCCGAAGGGGCTGGTGCGCAAGCGGGCGAGGAGGTCGGCCGGGTCGTCGTACACCGCCGCCGCGCCCGCCCCGGTGAGGTCGGCGCGCGGGATGCCGCCGCACAGCAGCCCGGCCGGCACCACGCCGGCCCGCCGCGCGGCCCGCATGTCCCAGACGCTGTCGCCGACGAACACGGCCCGGTCCTCGGACACGCCGACGAGGGAGAGGGCGTGCCGGACCGGATCGGGGGCCGGCTTGCCCTCCTCGACGTCGTCGGCGGTGGCGGTGTCCGTGAGGGCGTCGTCGGCGTCCAGGGCCCGTCGCAGGGCGGTCAGCTCCCGGTCCTTGGCCGACGTGACCAGGACGATCGTCCAACCGTCGTCCGCGAGCGTCCGGAGCAGCTCACCGGCCTTGTCGAAGGCCTGCAGGCGCTCGAAGGAGGTCGCGTAGAGGGTGTCGTGGGCGGCGCTGATGCCCGCGTCCGCCGTCCGGTCGCGCGACGGGGCCAGCAACTCGTCGATGAGCCGGTCGCCAGGGAGTCCGAGGGCACGGTGCACGGCGTGGGTCGGTACCCGGTGGCCGCCCTGCCGGAAGGCCTCCCACCAGGCGACGACGTGCAAGTGGTTGGTGTCGACCAGGGTTCCGTCGACGTCGAAGAGAGCGGCGCGTTCCATGGGGGACTCCTACAGGTCGCGAAGGGCCGGCAGCAAGGTCGTCTCCGCCCAGCGGAGGAACGGCGTCTGCCGGTCGCCGCCGACCTGGACGAGCGCGAGGTCGGTGAAGCCCGCGTCGGCGAAGCGCCGGGCGGCCTCCACGACGGCGTTCACGTCGTCACCGCAGGGGATGGTCTTCGCCACGTCCTCCGGCCGCGTGTGCGCGGAGGCCTGGTCGAAGCTCGCCGGGAGCGGCAGCTCGGCGTTCACGCGCCAGCCTCCGAGGGCCCATCGGAACTCGTCGTGGGCACGCGCGACGGCGGCGTCGCGGTCACTGTCGTAACAGACGGGCAGTTGCCCCATCCGGGGCTTCCCCGCGCCGCCCCTCTCGTCGAAGGTGTCGAGGAGTCCGCGTTCCGGTTCCGTGGCGATCAGGAGGTCGGCATGCCGTCCGGCGACCGCGCAGGAGCGGGGGCCGGAGACGGCGATGCCGAGGGGCGGGGGAGTGTGGGGGACGTCCCACAGCCTGGCGTCCTCCACCTGGAAGTGGCGCCCGTGCCGTGTCACGTACGCGCCCGTGAACAGGGCGCGGATGATCTCGGCCGCCTCGTCCAGCATGGCGAGGCGGACCCGCGCCGAGGGCCAGCCCCGGCCGACGACGTGCTCGTTGAGGTTCTCGCCGGAGCCGAGGCCGAGCCGGAAGCGGCCCTCGGAGAGGAGCTGGACGGTCGCGGCCTTCTGGGCGACCACCACCGGGTGATAGCGGAAGGTCGGGCAGGTCACATAGGTCATGAGGGGGATGCGGGACGTGGCCTGCGCCGCCGCGCCCAGGACGCTCCACGCGTACGGGGCGTGCCCCTGCGAGGGCAGCCAGGGGAAGGAGTGGTCCGAGATCACGGAGAAGTCGAATCCGGCGCGCTCCGCCTCGACCACGTGCCCGACCAGCTCACGAGGGCCTGCCTGCTCGGTCATCATCGTGTATCCGATGCGCATCATGCCCGGCGACTTGCCGCGTTCGGAGTGTCCCAAACGGTCGGAACCGGTGGTGAAGCACGCTGCGCCCCGCTCTTGAGGACGTCCGGTAGGCCGGGCACCTCGGGCGTCGGGCCGTCGGCTCCGCCTCCGTGGAGGGCCGCGCCCCGACGCGAGGAGCCGAGATGGAGATCCTGACCATGGAGGGAGAGGAAGAGTTCGTCCTGGTCGACCTGGCGACGCGGGCCCCGGTCAATCGCGCCCCGCAGGTCATCCGACGCGCGGTTCCGCAGCCTCAGCGACCAGGTGCAGACCGAGTTCTTCGACGCAGATCGAGGTGTGCACCCGGGCCACCGCGAGCCGCGCGGACCTCCGCGACGACTTCTCCCGGCTCCGGACCGAGGTGGGCGCGGCCGCCCGCGAGGCGCACTGCGTACCCGTCGCCTGCGGTACTCCGGTGCTGCCCCCCGAGGAGCCGCTGACGGTGACGGACACGGAGCGGTACCGGCTGATGGCCCGGCACTTCGCGTCCCTGGTCACGCGGGAGGACGGGGCCGCCCGCGAGCACGGCCGCGTGTGCGGGTGCCACGTGCACATCGGGACCTTCGACCGCCCGCGTGCCCTGGAATTCGCCGAGCACATGCGGCCGTGGCTGCCCGTGCTGCAGGCGCTCGCGGGGAACTCGCCCTATGCCCGGCGGCACCACGACCCCGGCTTCCAGAGCTGGGCCGTCGAGCACGCGCGGTGGCCGACCGTCGGCCCGACGCCGGTCCTGGACGAGGCGCGCTACCTCGCGCTGGTCGCCCGGCTGATCAGGGACGGGACGCTGCTCGACCGCCGCATGGTGTACTGGCACGCCCGGCCCTCGGAACACGTGCCGACCCTGGAGATCCGGGTCGCCGACACCAACGCGGATCTTGACGCGGTGGTGCTGGTTGCGATCCTGGCGCGCGCACTCGCTGCCACCCTGCTGGGCCGCGTGGAAGCCGTGGTTCCTCCGCCCCCGGGTCCCGCAGACCCACCTGCTCCGGGCTCACCGGCTCGCCGCCGTGCACGGGCTCACGGGAGCGGGTCTGGACTAGGTTGGACGGCTCGCCGGCGGCCCGCCGCCGAGCCCGTGGACGCGCCGATGGCCCGGGCCCGGCCGGGGATCGACCTGACCGGCGCCACCGCCTGGGCGCACGAGCAGTGGCGACACGTCCGCGTGGACGGCGGCGGCGCGGCACGGCAGCGCGCCGTCTTCCGCCACCATGGCCGGTTCAGCGCGGAGGTCGAATCGCTGGCCCCGGCCACGATGAGGACCTGATCACGACGTCGCCCCGCAGCAGCTCGTGGGGCATGCCCAGGCCCGGTCAGTTGTCCCCGGCGAGCACACGGATGATCGCCGACGAGAAGGCGTCCAAGTCGGCCGGCCTTCGGGAGGTGATCAAAGGGTGGTCGCCCGAGGTATCGACGACCACCTCCCGGTCCCGCCAGGTGCCTCCGGCGTTCTCCAGGTCCGGACGGAGCGAGGGGTACGAGGTCAGTTCGCGGCCCGTGGCGAGCCCGCTGTCGACGAGGAGCCACGGCCCGTGGCAGATCGCCGCGACCGGCTTGCCTGCCGTCGCGAAGGCCGAGACGAGGCGCCGGGCGTCGGCGTCGGTCCGCAGCCGGTCTGCGTTCAGGGTGCCGCCCGGGACCAATACGGCGTCGTACCCGTCGGCGGTCGCCCGCGCGAGGGTCGTCTCCGCCGGGACCAGGTCGCCGGGGTGGCGGTCGGAGACGAGGGTCTGTACGGGTTCGCCCTTCTGTGCGGCGACTGTGACCCTGGCACCGCTCGCTCGCAGGGCCGCCGCCGGTTTCTTCAGCTCGTCCTGCTCGGTGCCGTAGTTCGTCGTGAGGATGAGGACGTTCCGTCCTTCGAGCGTTCCGTCGGATGGCACGATGCGTTTCCTCTCGGGAGTCGCGGTCCCCCGCCACCGGTGCGCCTCACCCTCGCACGCGTGGCTCAAACCTCGTTCCCGGCCCGTCCTCGTACGTGTCGAGACCGGTACGAACAGCGTTGGCCCCGGCCGCGGGCCGACGCGCGGCATCCGCCCGGGGCCAGGGCACGGTGGGTGGCAGCCGTCCGTCCGCGCCGCCGCCTCACGGCGGCGCGTCCAGGGCACGCCGTTCGCGCGCCGAAGGCCGGGCCTCGTCCATCGTGGACACCTCCTCCCGGTCACTCCCGGTCCGACGCGACCGCGTCGTCTTTCCGCGACTTCCCCTCCGATCCGTGTCAGACCATCCGATAGCGGGCATCGTTAAGTCGACGAACATCCGTCCGACGGACCCCGCCGCCGCCCCCGTGACCGTGACGTAGGCCCCTCGCCACGGCCGAAGGAGGCTCCATGTCCGCCGTCCGAGAACGTCCGACCCTCACAGACCCGCACTCCGGGACCGGAACGACGCCGGCCACGGCCGGAGCGGGGGCCGCAACGCGGCGCCGGGCGCTGGACGGTCTGCCCGAGCCGGTCCGGCCGAGAGGCGTCTCGACGGACGACGCCCGGTCGCTGTCCGTGGCGTTGTTCGTCCGGCTGCGTGAGCTGGAGGAGGGGACCGCGGAGTATGCGTACGTGCGGAACACGCTGGTGGAGCTGAACCTCAGCCTGGTCAAGTTCGCGGCCCGCAGGTTCCGCAACCGCGTCGAGCCCGTGGAGGACATCGTCCAGGTCGGCACGGTCGGCCTGATCAAGGCGATCGACCGCTTCGACCCGGGCCGCGCCGTCGACTTCTCCGCCTTCGCCCTGCCGACGATCGTCGGAGAGATGAAGCGCTTCTTCCGGGACACCAGCTGGGCCGTACGGGTCCCCCGCCGCCTCCAGGAACTCCGCCTCGACCTCGCGAAGGCCGCCGACACCCTGGAACAGGACCTCGGCCGCCGCCCGGACCGCGCGGAGCTGGCCGCCGAGATGCACCTCACGCAGGAGGAGGTCGCCGAGGGCCAGCTCGCCGCCCACGGCTACTCGGCCCGGTCCCTGGACGTCTCGGCCGTGGATGAGGAGGCCGGGCCCACCGCGGGCGCCCGCTATCTGGCCGAGGAGGAGTCCTCGTACGAGCTGATCGAGTCGCTGACGGCCCTGCGGCCCCTGCTCGACCGGCTCTGCGTGCGCGACCGCCGCATCCTGGAGCTCCGCTTCGGGCAGGAGCTCACCCAGGCAGAGATAGGCGATCGGATCGGTCTCTCCCAGATGCACGTCTCGCGGCTGCTCACGCGCATCCTCGGCGACCTGAGGGACGGCCTGTTCCGTGACGAGGGTGAGGCCGGTGCCGCGACCGGCACCGACACCGCGAGCTGTTGAGGCCGCGGCACCCCGAGGACGGGCCCGGGCCTGGGGCACCAGGCACCGTGAGCGGCTGGAGCGGCCCCGATGCTCCGTAAAGGTCCCCGCGGGAACCAGTGCCTCCCCCCGCGGTTCACCCGGTCGGGTCGGGGCAGCCGCAGCACATGACCAGTCCGCGCACGCGGCCCTCAGCCGCCCGGACGCGCCGTTACGAGTTGACCGTCGGTGACGGTGTGGTGCGGGAGTGCCGCGACCTCGCGGGGCGGGCTCTGAGCGACTGGTTCGGGACCTTCGCGGAACTCGGCCAAGTCGCCGACGACGTGCTGCTGCTCGTGTCCGAGCTCGTGACCAACGCGCTCACCCACGGTGGGGTTCCGTACGAACTACGGTTCGACGGCTCCGAGGGCCGGCTGTGGGTGCAGGTCAGCGACTCGAGCCCGCAGCGCCCCCGCCCCCACGGGCGGCACCACGCAGGACGGCCCTCCGGGCACGGCCTGTACCTGCTCGGACGGCTCGCGGACGCCTGGGGCTGTGTCCCCCGGTGCCGCGGCAAGGCCGTCTGGTTCGAGGTGGAGGTGGGCCTCCGGGCCGGACGCGCCGCCCCGACCTAGAGTGGAAGGGCGACGAGGAGCCCTCCCCCCGGGCTCCTGCCGTGCAGGGACCGCTCTGTGCGAGGTCCCGGTGACAGAGCGCAGCACCCCCTCCGACGTGGCGGCGCCGCACGCGGAGCTGGGGGAGAACGGCCTTGCTCGCCGGGGCTGACGGCGCCGGTCACCAGCCCAGCAGTCTCGATGTGGTTGATCTCGGGCTGCCTCGACCAGTGCTGGAAGAAGCTGCGCCGCTGGCCGAGTAGCCCTCCACCAGAGCGTGTCTCGTGCATCGCTCGCCTGAAGCAGTGGCGCGGCCTGGCGATGCGGTGCGACAAGCTCGCCGTCGCACACCGGGCCGCGCTTCACCTCGCGGTCATCCTGATCTGGGTCCGTAGGTAGGCCGTCGGACCCTCGCCGATCAGCCGAGGGGGCCGAACCGGCCGACGGAACGTAGGCGTGCGGCCTGGAGTACCCGGCCGGGCCGCATGTCGGCGCCTCCTGCGTGGCGTTCGAGGCCGGACGCACCTGGGCCCTGGCCCATCGCACCACCCTCTTCGCCCACCCCTGAGACGGGTGCCGCCACCGGCCCCGTACCGGCCGGCAGCAGCACCCGCCTCAGGCCGTGCGGATCCGGTCGCGAACCTCCGGCCTCGCCCCGAACCCGGCCGCCTTGTAGGTGGCGACGCCACCGATGTTGGAGCTCGGGGTGCACACCCGGACGCTCGACGAGCCCGCCTCCCGTAGCGCGGCCGCCCCGGCGAGGGTGATCGCCCGGCCGTACCCGCGGCCGCGGTGGGCCGCGTGGACGCCCATCGGCTCGACCAGCCCCGGCCTCCCCGGGCCGGCCGACCAGACCGTGACCACCGCCACCGGCTCGCCCCGCTCGTCGTAGGCGCCCAGGCAGCGGGCGTCGTCGTAGAACGGTCCCGCCGCCATCCGGTGCCAGTACTCGCGCGTGGGCCGCGAGGTGCCGAACGCCGACCGCAGGACCTCGGCGAAGTCCTGTGCCCGCTCGGGGCCGATCGTCTCGATCCGCACGCCGGGGTCCTCCACCGGCTCCGTGAGGTCGCGGAAGAGCGGCGTCCACGGCTCGTCGACGCCCCAGCCCTCCTTGGTCAGCAGGTCGTGCAGCAGCAGGCCCGACGGCGCCTCGATGGCCACCTCCCCCTCCGGCAGCACACCGCGCTCGGGCAGCGAGACGTCCGCGACGAGCCGCCGTGCCAGGTCCCCGTCCCGGAAGGCGTCGGGGGCGACCGTCATCCGCAGCAGCGTCGGAGTGTCCTGCATCCCGACGGCGAGAATCCGTCCGCCCCGGCTCCAGGTCCGTACCACCGCGGCCGTCTCGGGCATTCCGAAGCGGTGGTTCCAGCCGATGTCCCCCGCATGGAGCTGCATCGGCGCTCCGTCGTACTGCCACTCCCGCAGCGCGCCCATGGCCTCGCGCACCCCGGCCACGGCCGGCGTCCCCAGCACAATTGTCATGCCCGGGATCCGACACCCCCGCCCGGGAGCCCCGCAACCCGATAACCGCCGCACTGGCCCCACCAAGGAGACAGGCTCCAGTCCTCCCTGTACCGCAGCCCGAGGCGCCGGTTCGATCCGGTGGCTGGGCGAGGGGCGTTCGCTGCGCCGTTGGGCGGACATCCGGGACCGGCGGCGAGGAATGCGGGGACGCCGGGGAAGTCGGGAGGGAGAAGACGGCCAGCAGGTGATCCCCATTGCCGTCGGAGGAGCGAGCACCGTGGACGATGTTGGGGCGACCCGTGAGAGCCGGACAGCGCGTGAAGGAGGGGCGGAGGGGGGAGAGCCCGACTCCACGTCGTACGTGTCGCTCCGGATCAACGGGAACGTGCACGAACTGCGGCTCGACAACCGCACGACCCTGCTCGACACGCTGCGCGAGCACCTGGACCTCACCGGCGCGAAGAAGGGCTGCGACCACGGCCAATGCGGTGCCTGCACCGTGCTTGTGGGTGGCCGGCGGATCAACAGTTGCCTGGTGCTCGCCGTCGCCTGCGACGAGCCCGTCACCACGATCGAGGGCCTCGCGTCGCACGATCGCCTCCATCCCCTTCAGGAGGCGTTCGTGTCGCGCGACGCCCTGCAGTGCGGCTACTGCACACCGGGCCAGATCTGCTCCGCTGTGGGCATGCTGGACGAGGCCGCTGCTGGGCACCCCTCTCACGTCACGCCGCCGTACCGGCCGGGCGTTGGCGGCCCGGAGCTTCTCACCCCGGAGGAGATCCGCGAGCGGATGAGCGGCAACATCTGCCGTTGCGGCGCCTACGCGAACATCGTGGACGCCATCGAGGAGGCCGCCTCGTGAAGCCCTTCGTGTACCTCCGCGCCGACCGTACCGACCAGGCTCTGGCCGCGTACGCGGCACACCCCGGTGCCCAGTACATCGCCGGCGGCACCAATCTCCTCGACCTCATGAAACTGGGAGTGGCCGACCCGCCGTTCCTCATCGACATCAGCCGACTCCCGCTGAACGGCGTCGAGGAGACCCCGGAGGGCGGCGTGCGCATCGGGGCAACCGTCCGCAACAGCGACCTGGCCGCCCATCCGCTCGTACGGACCCGATACGCCGCGCTGTCGCAGGCACTCCTGGCGGGAGCCTCCGGACAACTGCGCAACGCCGCCACCACCGGCGGCAACCTGCTGCAGCGCACGCGATGCCCGTACTTCCAGGACACCTCGAAGCCCTGCAACAAACGCGCGCCGGGCACCGGCTGCCCCGCCCGCGAGGGTGTCCACCGGGACCTGGCGGTACTGGGCCATTCCACGCGATGCGTCGCCACCCACCCCTCGGACATGGCCGTCGCGCTCGCCGCTCTCGACGCCCGGGTGCACCTCCTCGGCCTGGACGGCGAGCGCGACGTAACTCTCACGGAGTTCCACCGGCTGCCCGGTGACACGCCGGAGCGCGACACTGCCGTCCGTCCCGGGGAACTTGTCACAGCGGTCACGCTCCCGCCGCCCACCGGAACCCGCAGTGCCTACCGAAAGGCCCGCGACCGCGCCTCGTACGCCTTCGCGCTCGTCTCCGTCGCCGCGTCCCTCACCGTCGAGGACGGAGTCATCCGGCACGCCGCCCTCGCCTTCGGCGGGGTCGCGCACGCACCGTGGCGGGCCGCCGCGGCCGAGGAGGTCCTCAGAGGAGCTCGCGCCACGGAGGAGACATGGGTACGCGCCGCCGACGCCGAGCTCGCCGCAGCCGAGCCGTTGCGCGACAACGCCTTCAAGGTGCCACTCGCCCGTGGTCTCGCCGTCCGCGTGCTCACCGATCTCGCGTCCCGTCACTGAGGAGCCGACCACCGTCATGTCCACGAACTCCCACTCCCAGGATCCCGCCGCGGCCGATCAAGACAGTGCCGTCCGTCGTGACGACGCCGTTCGTCGTGACGCCAGGGAGAAGGTGACCGGCGCGGCGCGTTACGCCGCTGAGCACACCCCGCCCGGCTGCGTCCATGCCGTCCCCGTGCCCGCCACCGTCGCGCGGGGCAGGACGACCGCTGTCCACGCCGACGAGATCCTGCGGCGCCCGGGCGTCCACGCCGTGCTCAGCCACACGAACGCCCCCCGGCTCGGCGAGGCCGAGGACCCGACGCTGACCCTGCTCCAGAACGATCACGTTCCCCATCGAGGCTGGTACGTCGCCCTCGTGGTCGCCGACACCCTGGAGAACGCCCGGGCCGCCGCCGACGACCTGCGGGTCGAGTACGCCGTCGAGGACCACGATCCGGGGCCGCCCGAGGGCCATCCCGGCCTCTACGCACCCGACGAGGCCAACGGCGGCCATCCTGCCGTGCGCGAGCGCGGGAACTTCGACGAGGCCTTCGCCACGTCGGCCGTGCGCGTCGACGCCACGTACACGATGACCGCCCAGCACAACCAGCCGATGGAGCCGCACGCCTCCACCGCCTGGTGGGAGGACGGCGCCCTGACCGTCTACGACTCAAGCCAGGGGACGACGAAGGTACGAGACGTCCTCGCCCAGCTGTTCCAGGTGCCCGCAGACCGCGTCACGGTCGTCTCCGCGTACGTCGGCGGCGGCTTCGGCTCCAAGGGCACCCCCCGGCCCCAGGTCGTCCTCGCCTCGATGGCCGCTCTGCACCTCGGACGGCCGGTGAAGTTGGTCCTCCCACGCCGTGAACTCGCCGCCGTCGTCGGCCACCGCGCCCCCACGGTCCAGCGCGTCCGTATCGGAGCGAACGCCGACGGCGTTGTCAGTGCCCTCGCCCACGAGGTCGTCACCCAGACCTCGACGGTCACGGAGTTCGTCGAGCAGGCGGCCGTCCCCGCACGCACCATGTACACCTCGCCGCACAGTCGGACGAGCCACCAGGTGGTGGCCCTGGACGTGCCGACGCCCTCGTGGATGCGTGCTCCGGGCGAGGCGTCCGGCATGTACGCCCTCGAGTCGGCCATGGACGAACTCGCCGTCGCCACAGGCGTCGATCCGGTCGAGCTCAGGCTCCGCAACGAGCCCGGCGCCGAACCCGACAGCGGCAGGCCGTTCAGCAGCAGGAGCCTCACGCAATGCCTGCGGGAGGGGGCGCGGCGCTTCGGCTGGGAGGGCCGCGACCCCCGCCCCGGAGTACGACGAGCCGACGGACGACTCACAGGCACTGGAGTGGCAGCGTCGACCTATCCGTACCTCCTGAGTCCCTCCTCGGCATCCGCGCACGCCGCGCCGGACGGCATGCACCTCGTACGGCTCGCGGCCACCGACATCGGGACCGGAGCCCGGACCGTCCTTGCCCAGATCGCGGCCGAGGCACTCGGCGTCCCGTCGGACGCGGTACGCGTGGAGCTCGGGAGCAGCGCGCTGCCGACCGCGCCTCTGGCGGGTGGCTCATCGGGCACCTCGTCCTGGGGCTGGGCCGTCCACAAGGCCTGCACGGTCCTGGCCGGCATGGTGCGCGCGCACTCCGGTCCGCTCCCGCCCGAGGGTCTCACCGCTCGGGCGGACACCGCCGAGGAGGCAGGTCGGGAATCCTTGTACGCACGGCACGCGTTCGGGGCGCAGTTCGCGGAGGTCGACGTGGACACCGTGACGGGGGAGGTACGGGTACGCCGCCTGCTCGGGGTCTTCGCAGCCGGCCGGGTACTGAGCGGCCGCACCGCGCGCTCCCAGTTCATCGGTGGAATGACCATGGGGCTGGGCATGGCGCTGACCGAGAGCAGCACGCTCGACCCCGCGTTCGGGGACTTCACGGAACGGGACCTGGCCGCGTACCACGTCCCCGTCTGCGCCGACGTGCCGGCGATCGAGGCGCATTGGCTCCACGAGGAGGACCACCACCTCAACCCCATGGGCAGCAAGGGGATCGGGGAGATCGGCATCGTGGGGACAGCGGCCGCGATCGCGAACGCCGTGTACCACGCGGTGGGCGTACGGCTGCGGGACCTGCCGCTGACCCCGGATCGGCTTCTTCCGCACCTGCAGGCCACGGCTTCCGATACGCGTGCGGACGACCGGCGTGGCCGCGCCAGTCCCAGCATGCCAAGCGTACGCTCGTCTTATGACCGAGAGTGAGATCCAGCTCAAGGCAATCGCGGCGCTCACGGCCCTGCGCGGGGGAGTGGCTCAGGATTACGTCTCCGACCTGCTCGGTGAGGTCATTCCGACGCGGTTCCTGGTTCCCGATACCGACGACGCGGTGGAAGTCGGAGCGGCGGTCCTGACGCAGCTCACGGGACCGGTCAGTGCTCTCGTGCGGGGCTTTATCCTCGCCTTCGAGACGGTGGCCGACGCTTACGACCGGACAGAGTCCGGCGAGCCCACCGAGCAGATCCTTCAGGCCCTGGCGCTGGCGATCGCCAGCGACACGGACTGATCAACCCGGTCAGGGGGCGAGCGCCCACGTGTCGCCGTGCGCGGACCCAAGCCGAATGGTGAGCGGGTGGTCCGCCGATGACGGGGTAGGCGCGTAAGCGAACGGCGATCACCCCGGGGCTTCGGGCCGTGGGGCGGCGTGCCGGGTTCGTTCCCGGGCCCGGCTCGTGCCGGGGAGGTCGGGATCGGGACAGCAGGGAGGCGTATCGCAGGAGTGCTGTCGAGCACCCTTCGGGGCCGCGGAGTTCGCGCGAATCCACGGGCGGACCGGGCCCTCGCTGACAAGCCGTCGGCCGCATCAGGGTCGATGTGCGCGAGAGGAAAGAGAAGGCACACCGATGAGTCATCAGACGCAGGGCGACGCATCCGGGCAGGCACCCGAGAAGCTGCGCAAGATGGTCGCGCACACCCGCGAGAAGCTCGGCGGGACCGCGGACGCCCTGGCCGCCAAGGAGGGCGTGAAGACCCAGGCCATGGAGAAGGCGGCCGACCTCGGGTCGCAGGCCGTCGCGAAGGCCGCCGGCCTCACCGGTCAGCTCCGCGAGACCGCGGAGCAGGCCGCCCAGCTCGCGAGGGACAAGACTCCCGACCCGGCTGTGGACAAGGCGGCTCACGCTGCCGCGCAGCTGCGGAGCACGGCTGCTCGTGCGGGCCGGCTCGCCGTGGGGCGGACGCACCTCTTCGGTGACAAGGTCGGTCGGGGGGCGGTCGCAGAGCGGTCCTGGGCCAACCGGAACCTCATTCTCGTGGGGGCTGCCGCGCTCGCGGCTCTCCTGCTCGTACGCCGCAGCCGGAGGCACTGATGAAGACCGCCACACTCGCCTACCGCCCGGTGGGCCTTGCGTTCGGAATCGCCGGCGGCATCCTGGCCCGCGCTGCCTTCAACCGCATGTGGAAGTGGGCCGGGCACGATGACGGCGCTCCGGGCGCGATGGACGAGGAACGTACCTGGCGAGAGATTCTGCTCGCCGCGGCACTGCAAGGAGCGGTCTTCGCCGTAGTCAAGGCCGCCGTCGACCGCGCGGGAGCCACCTCGATGCGGCGCCTGACCGGAACGTGGCCCAGCTGATGCCCGAGTGCCGCCGACCGGAAAGCCGGCGGCGGTATCCATCCGCAGAAGAGCAGGTCTCTCAGATTCAGGGCGGGCGAAACGGCACGAGTACGGCATCGCGCCCGCACCGCCACGCGAAGGTGAGCCTGAATGAACACGCAGCAGGACTCCGGTCGGACGGACCGACGCGAACGGAAGGACCGGCGCCGCGAGATGGACGCGCGCCACGGGCCGGACGAGCCGGAGGAGGCGGACAAGCCGCTGCCCCGGAACCCGCAGAACCAGCAGGCGGCGCAAGGAGAGGATCCTCTGGCCATACCCGTACCGCACTGGCCCGATGCCGCAGCGCCCGAGACCGACGTGGCGGGAACCGGACGCCGGGGTGACGCAGACAGAGCGAGGCTTGAGGAATCCGACGTCGACGAACCAGTGGACTGATGCGATGAGAGGCTGAGGGCGAAGGCAAGCGGCATCTGTCGGGCCTTCTCCCTGCCCCCGCGACTGGTGAGGGCTCGGGGCCGGGGCCATGCGGCCCAGGCCGGCCGCTGGCTGCAGCAGTCCCGTACAACCCCGAGCTGGTGTTGTGAGCGCAGGCTCGGCGGGCGCGCGAGACGTGGCACCTCGTCGGACGGGCGCTGACCAACCGGACGCGCACCGTGTACGACGAGCGGCTCTACAACGCGGCTCCGACCGAGTTCGTCGCCAGACTGGCAGATCAGGGCCAGGGCCTCAGTGTTCTTGCCGTCGTTGGCCACAATCCCGGTCTCCACCAGCTGGACTCGGCGAGTAGGTGTGGCCCGCCCATAGGGCCAGGCAGTGGCGGTACGCCTGCGCGATCTGCCCGCGCTCGACCCTCAGACGACCTCGACCTGCCACCGTCCTCGACGAGGTCGTGCCGGCCGAGGCGGACCCCACCATGACGCATGCCGCGATGGCGTGGGTGGATGCCGCTCGAGCGCGAGCAGGCCATGTGCCAGCATCTCGCACGGCCTGGAAATCGGCAGTCACCGGTCCGGACCACCGCGGTGGAAATCGTAGACGGACACGCCCTGCGTACCGCCGACGACGACGCTCCGACCGTCGGGGGTCCAGGCGCAGGCGTACAAGATCCCGTCTGTACGCATCATGGTGACAAGTCGCCCCGATGCCGGGTCCCAGATCCGTAGCGTCCCGTCGTCGCTCGCAGTCGCGATCCGGGCGCTGTCCGGCGAGATCGCGACCCTGGTCACCCGGCCGGTGTGGCCGACGAGGCAGGCGATGTGACGGCCTGTCGCCCGGTCCCAGACCCACACAGCCGGGTGGTAGCCGCCGGTGGTGGCCAGCCAGGTTCCGTCCGGTGAGACCTTCACCCCCACCCAGCCATGGTGACCGGTGACACGGGCGGTCTCCTGGCCGGTGGACCTGTCCCAGATCCGCACCGTCCCGAAGTCGTCGGCGCTGGTGAGCCAGGTGCCGTCGGGGGCGATCGCCAATCCGCTCGACGCGGTAGTGGATCCGGGGAGGCGGGCGGTCTCCCGGCCGCTGGCCCGGTCCCACAGCCGTACCGTGCCGTCCTTGCTGGAACTGGCGAGCCAGGTGCCGTCGGGCGCGATGGCCACGGAGATCGCGATGTCGGTGTGCCCGGTCAGGCAGGCGGTCTCCCGTCCGGTGGCCCGGTCCCAGATCCGCACCGCCTTGTCATGACCGGCGCTGGCGAGCCAGGTGCCGTCGGGCGCTATCGCCACCCCGTTCACAAGGTCGGTGGTGTGTCCGGCGAAGCGGGCGGTCTCCCGTCCGGTGGTCGATTCCCAGATCTGCACCGTGTCGTGGCTGATGGTGGCGAGCCAGGTGCCGTCAGGCGCGATCGTCACGTGACCCGCCGACCCGGTGTGTCCGATGATGCAGGTGGTCTCCTGTCCGGTGGCCAGGTCCCGGATGCGCACCTTTCCGTCGTGGCCGGTAGTGGCGAGCCAGGTGCCGTCCGCCGCGATCGCCAGCCCTTCCACCGGGAGGTTGTGCCCGGGGAGGGCGACCGGCTCCCTCGCGGTGGCCAGGTCCCAGATCCGCGCCTTCCTGTCGTAGCCGGCGGCGAGCCAGGTGCCGTCCGCCGCGATCGCCACTGTGGTTGCCGAGCTGAGGTCCCCCGCGAGGCAGGCGGTCTCTCTGCCGGTGGCCCGGTCCCGGATGCGTACCTTCCCGTCACGGCCGGCGGTGGCAAGCCACGAGCCGTCCGGCGAGATCGCCACACCGAGCATGATGTCGGCGTGTCCGGCGAGGCAGGCGGTCTCCCGTCCGGTGGCCCGGTCCCAGATCCGTACCGCCTTGTCACCGCCAATGCTTGCGAGCCACGAGCCGTCCGGCGCGATCGCGATCCCCCGCACCTGATGCCCGTGGCCGCTGAGGAGTGCGCTCTGCCGTCCGGTGGCCCGGTCCCAGATCCGTACCGTCCCGTCGCCGCCGCCGGCGGTGGCGAGCCAGGTGCCGTCCGGCGCGATCTACACCACCCCCACCCAGCCGCGGTGTCCGGTCAGACAGCCGGTCTCCCGGCCGGTGTCCCGGTCCCACACCCGCACCGTCGCGTCTGCGCCGGCGGTGGCGAGCCAGGTGCCGTCCGGTGAGACCGCCACCCCCAGCACCGCATGGTGGTGTCCGACGAGACACGCGGTCTCCTGGCCGGTGTCCCGGTCCCGGATCCGCGCCGTCCCGTCACGCCCGACCGTGACGAGCCAGGTGCCGTCCGGCGCGATCGCCACTCCCGTCGCCTCGCCCTCGTGGCCTGTGAGGCGTGCCGTCTCCTCGCCGGTGGCCCGGTCCCACACTCGTACCGTGCCGTCCTTACTGGCCGTGGCGAGCCAGGTGCCGTCCGGCGCGATCGCCACCCCCGACACCATGGCGGTGTGCCCGGTCAGGAGTCGCAGGAGTGCGGGGTGGGGCAGGTCGGACGGTGTCCAGTGGTTGCGAAGGGCCGGATGGGGCCACCGCTCGTACCGAGCCGTGACCTGGTCGCGCCAGTCGGGGAGGGGCTGGAGTCTGCTGTGCAGGATGGCGGTCAGCGCGTGAGCTGGCTCGGTCGCTCCGAGGAGGTGGGCGATGCTCGAGAGGTGGCGTGCCCTCTGCGCGGCGGTGGGGGTGGGGACCCGGGCGCAGTCCGCCCAGGGCGCGATCGGGCCCCGGTGGTGCAGACGGGTCTCGATCCAGCGAAGGTCGCAGGCCAGGGCTTCGGCGGCGGCGGTGCGGTGTGCGGCCAGAAGATGGGCGACGGCGTGGTCGAGCAGGTAGCCGTCGGTCAGCTCCCACCATGCGGCAGGGGGGAGGGGCGCGGACGGCGTGAGGGGTACGGACGGGGGCAGGCCGGCCTGGACGGCGTCCACCAACGTGGTGTGGTGTTCGGCGAGACGGTCGGGACCGAGCTCGGCGCGCAGGTAGTCGCGGATGACGTCGTGCAGGAACAGGCGGCCTCCGTCCGTATCGTCCGCGGTGAGCAGGGACAGGTCGGCCAGATCCGCGCACAGGTCCCGGGTCGCCCACTCGTCATGGCCGGCTGTGGCACGCCACAGCGTGCCCACGACGGAGATGGGCACGGCTTCTCCGTAGGCGAAGATCCCCAATTCGGCGAACCGATCCCGGCTGTCCGCGGAGAGGTCTGCGGTCGAGGCTTCGACGGTCGCCCGTACCATCGTCGCTCGCCGCCTGGGGTCGCTGAGGATGGCTGCGTCGGGCACGTCAGAGGGTTTGTCCACCCCGGCCGGTCCCTGTTCCCGCAAGGTTCTCAAAAGATCGGCCGCGGCGCGGGGGGCATCGGCACCAGTCCTCACTCGCCGGTTGATCAGCCGGTTGGTCAGGCGAAGGAGCAACGGCCACCCGCCGGTGACCTGGACCAGATCGTGGATCAGCTGCATCGGCAGGGACGGTAGTTCACAGGTCAATACCAGCCTGGCTTTGTCGGGCGGCATCGTATCGACCCGCACCGTTCTCGCGTCGGACGGAAGAATCGCGGGGACGCGCGTAGTGACAAGTCGTACGCAGCCGCCGCCGCCCACGAGGAGCGGGGCCAGCTGCTCCTGGGTCCACACGTCGTCGAAGATCAGCAGAGTGGGGCCGTCGGAATCGCAGCGTTGGTCCAAGAGCTGGCCCAGATACTCGCCCGCCCGGTCCGGGTTGTCGAAGGACGCATCCTGGCCGGCGACGGCGAGGATGACATCGTGCACCAGCCGGGTGACCGTTTGAGGGCTGTCCACGTCCCGGCCGACGACGAAGAAGTACACCCCTCCCCGGAAGTGCTGACGTACCCGGTGGCTGGCACGCACCAGTTGGGCGACTGTCGTCTTGCCGAAACCTCCTGCGCCCTCCAGCGCCGTCGTGATCCCGACAGGGCCGCCGCTGGGCGAGCACACGGCATCGACGACCTGCTCGACCTCGTCCCGATCGGCCACCCACCACTCCGGCACCTCCGGAGCGGCCGGCGGGGGCGGCCGTTCGGAGTAGAGGTGGAACGTGTTGATCTGCTGGTTGTGGTCGCCGTTCTGCACGGGTGTGGGGCCATTGAAGGTGTTGTCGAAGAAGCCACCCCCGGCGGGCGGGGTGGTCAAGTGCCGTTCCCGAAGCGGTTGTCCTGCCGGTTTCCGTTACCGAGCTGGATGGCGGTGGGCCCCTGGAAAGTGTTGCCGGACATCTCGCCCCCGCCGGTCCGTCCCGATGGTGAGGGCTCGGTGACCAGGGTGCGCAGCGCGGCGACCATCGCGTCGCGCTCCTGCCCGTCAACGCTCTCCAGCAGATCCTCGAACCAGCCCTGCCACACGGCCTCCTGGCGAATTCGAGTCTGCTCCGCATCTCCGTGGTCGGCTGCTTCCACGGCAGCCGCCGTCCGGTCCAGGCGCTCCAACGCAGTGCTCGTACGCTGGTCGTTCCCGCGGCCGAATAGTCGAGCCATCGTCTGCCGGAACCCATGCCACGCCTCTGTGCCCGCTGCCTGCACAACAGCGGTTCCACCCGCAGCCGCCAGCGCTATCAATGTCTCGTCCAACGAACCGACATCTCCCGTCGTATCGCGTCGCGCAGCTCGCACACCGTTGGCTCCCGGCAGGCTCCGTGCACAACTGTCGTGTGACACATGACGTTTCAAGGATGGCGCAAGTTCCCTGTTCTGGCCGCCGGTGCCGCCGTCGACGAAGCCGAGGGGTTGGGGCAGGCGCACACCACCCCAGCGAGTCGGCGGTCGTCCGTCCAAGCGGTTCAGTCGACCGTGAGGGCTCATCCCAGCGGTGTAGGTGCCACGTGCAGCCCGTCGAGCCCTGTCGACCCGCGGGGGCATGGCGCCGAGCAGGCCGGTCGAGGCCTCGATCGCGTAGCCGAGGGCGAGGTTGCGTGGGAGATGTGTTTCTCGCCCACCTCGGCGGCTGCCCCGCATCACTGGTTGCGGCGGACGCCGCGGGCAGCGGGGGCAGCGGGATGATCGGGTGCCTTCGTCCGGACGGTCGCGGGGGGGGGGGGGGGCGCGGCCAGGGCGGGGGCGGATCGCGGGCCGCGGGGAA
>NZ_JBHWFF010000003.1:179364-186194 GCF_042733785.1 Streptomyces sp. NPDC059695
TGTTTTGGCGGCGGCTGGCGCGCCGCCGGGCGCGCCCGCCGGGGCCCCCCGGGGGGGGCCCCCCCCTTCTCGCGGCCGACGGTTCAGCGCTCGTCGCGCTTGCCGCGCACTGCGTCCTTGGCGTCGGACATTGCTTCCTTCGCCTTGCCCTTGGCCTGGTCCATCCGTCCCTCGGTCTTCATTCTGTCGTCGCCGGTCACAGTGCCGACCGTTTCCCTCGCCTTGCCCTTGACCTTTTCCGTGCGGCCCTTGTCAGCCATGACCTGTCCTTACGCGCAGGGAGGGGCGCGGCGCTGAGAAGAAACCCGGCGGGGTCCGTGCATATGCCGGGCGGGCTGGGGCATCCGATGCGCCGGAGGTTGATAACTATGGTTCCCCTGCTTCTTGTTCTTCTGCTCGCTCTGATCCTGTTCGGTGCTGGTTTCGCGGTGAAGGTCCTTTGGTGGGTCGCCATCGCGGTCCTGGTGCTGTGGCTGATCGGGTTCGTCGCCCGTCCGAAGAACGGCTCCGGCCGTTGGTACCGCTGGTAGACGGCGGGTTCTGGATCACTCCGTCAAGGCATGCCGGTGGCCCGTCCCTGCACAGGGGGCGGGCCACCGGCATGCCCGCGGACAGCAGCGGGGCGGGCGTGGGGGTGAGGGTCAGGTAGGACGTCCGCCCGGCTTTCCAGCGGGTGTGCGTTCCTGTCGGGCATCGCGGGCCAGGCGGACGGTGGTACGAGGCGTGGGCGGACAGGCGAAGGTCCCCCGATCGCGAGGATCGGGGGACCTTCGCCATGCGAGCCGCCCCCAGGGGGGCGGGACTGGCGGTGTTCGCTCTCGGCGCCTGGTGTCGGTGCTACGCGGTCGGGCTGAGTTCGGCTTGGCCGAACAGCAGGGCCCAGCCGGAGGGCAGCTGGTGAAGGACGCGGGTGATCAGGTGGGGGCCGGCGTGGGCGGTGACGGCGGCGAAGACGGAGCCGGTGTCCCAGCGTGTGGTGGCCAGGGAGGCGCCGGAGCGTGCGGCGAGGTCCTTGACGAAGGCCCAGCCCTCCAGGGGCTGGGGGTCGGGAATCTGTGAGGTCAGGACGCGTGCGGCCTCCAGGGGCAGGCAGGCCGCCATGTCGACGCGCTCCTCGCCCGTCAGCTGGCGTCCCAGCCCCGACAGGACCAGGCGGACGGCTTCGTCCGCTCGCTCGCGGGTGGGGTAGGCGCCCTCGTAGCGGACCCTCTCCAGCATCTGCTCGTACGCGGTGGAGAACGGCTGCTGGCGCTCAAGCGGTACGCGCACGTCGGTGATCACTGGGATGCATGCCTTTCGTCAAACCAGGATGGGATGGTGCCGGTGCGCGGCACCGGTGGTCAGGTGGGCTGTGGGCGGCCGAAGAGGAGGTCGTAGCCGGCGGGGAGCTGGAGCAGGATCTGTTCCACGATGTCGTCGTCCCCGGTGTCCGTGACCGTGGACAGTACGGCGCTGACGTCTCAGGTCGCGGTCTGCTCGGTGGCGCCCCCGATCCAGGCCGCCGTCGCGCGCGCGAACCGCTCCGGAGACAGCGGTTCGGCGCATTGCAGCGGCTCGAGCAGGATCAGCGCGTACTCCTCCGGCAGGCGGGACGCGAGCTGGGCGCGGACCTCGCCGACCAGGTAAGCGCCAAGCAGAGCGAGCACTGCCCGCGCCGCGCGTCCGGCCTCCTCCGCAGTGCCGTACGTGCCGCGTTCCTTGACATGGCCGAGGAATGCGTCGCGTCGCAGCGTCATGTCGCTCTCACCCCTTCTAGCTCTTCTTCGGCCTGCCCACGGGGTGCGGAGGGCGGGGGAGGGGGGAGATCAGGTGTCCGTCCCCCGCACCGGTGTCCGGCCGGTGTCAGCCGGAGATCTCCTTGCGGCCGGCGCCGACGCCGACGGAGATCTTGCGGGGCTTGGCGCGCTCGGCGATCGGGATGCGCAGCGTGAGCACTCCCGCGTCGTAGTCGGCCCTGATGCGCTCGGTGTCGAGGGTGTCGGCGAGCACGATCTGGCGGGAGAAGACGCCCAGCGGCCGCTCGGACAGTTCCATCTGCACGTCGTCGGCCTTCGTCACCGGCCTGCGCTCGGCCTTGACCTTCAGCATGTTCCGCTCGACGTCGATGTCGATCGCCTCCGCGGTGACACCGGGAAGGTCGAAGGCCACCACGTACTCGTCGCCTTCGCGATAGGCGTCCATCGGCATCGCCGACGGCCTCGACCAGGTCTCCGGGCCCGTCAGCTGCTGGGTCAGCCGGTCCAGCTCACGGAAGGGGTCAGTGCGCATCAACATCGTGAAACACCTCCAGAAGGTTCAGGCAGTAACTGCCAATGCGCCTCGCTGACACTGTTGTAACATGTCATCCAATGGATGACAAACATGATGTCATCGGATCGATGACGACCCCAGGGAGGTGTCCGTGACCCCGGCCGATCAGCCGCCGACCACCGGCACCGGCACCGAGGCCGACAATCCGGCGTCGTTCCTCGCCGCGACCGCAGCCCTCCACGCCATCGACGACGCCCTGCGCGACGCCCAGCTCAAGGCCCCGGCCTCTTCCGATGTCGACCCGGGCCCGGAGGCGGCCCTGGCATCACTGATGCTGCTGCGGCAGGTACGTGAGCGGCTCGCCGGATGGGAGACCCGCCTGATCGAAACCGCCCGCGACGCGGGCGCCAGCTGGGCCGACCTCGCTCCGCCCCTCGGCGTCGCCAGCCGCCAGGCCGCCGAACGCCGCTACCTGCGCGGCCGCCCCGGCCCGGTCGGGACCACCGGCGAACAGCGCGTGACGGCCACCCGCCAGGCCCGCGCCGCCGACCGCACCACCGCCGCCTGGGCCCGCCACAACGCAGCCGACCTGAGACGTCTCGCCGGACAGATCACCGCACTCACCGACCTGCCCGCCACGGCCCGACGCCCGCTCACCGAACTCCACGAGGCACTCGCCCAAGACGATCCCGCCGACCTCATCGCCCCCCTGCTCGCCGCCCGCCCCCACCTGCTCGCCGCCCACCCCGATCTTGCCGCCCGACTCGACGACCTCACCGCCCCGTAGCGACACGCCCGCGACAACGCGCTGCCCTGGTCGGCGGGAGGGCACGGTCCGCCATCGCCGCGAAGAACGCGAACAGCAGTCATCCGTACCCGGTGGGTTCGTGGATCCCGGCCAGGAGCGCGGCGAGCATCTTCAGGGATGTCCCATCGACCGATGGACGTCCGAATCCGGAGCTGCCGCTCGGCTGGCGGGAGGTTGTATTCGGCTCGGGGACGATGGGTTGTCGCGGCGTCTACTGCAGGAATGCCCGAGAGCACGTCGCGGTCGTCTAGTAGATCCAAAACGGCCGGCCGAAGCGTACGGACAGGCCTTCCGAGTACAGCAGGCTTGCCGGTGAGGACGCATCGACCGTCAGACCGGTGGCTGCCTGCACCAGTTCGTCCTCCAGCAGGAGCAGCGCCGCGTCCTTGAAGCGCCATGGCTCGTGGTGCAGCGGCCAGTAGAATGTCCGACCCCAAGCCCGGGCGTGGAGACCCCATCTGGCGGTCAGGAAATCCTCCAACGCGTTCGGGCCCCGCTCCTCGCCCTCGACCGCAGCCCAGAGCCGGGAACGAGGACATTCCCGGCTCTTGCGCCGAACGGCGTAGAGGATCCTCTCTTCGAAGCGGTCGCAGCGGGCGGACGCCCAGCGATAGGGAAGTCCGAACAGGCCGTTCGCGGCGATGACGGGAAGCAGCCGGTTGCAGTCCAGGCTCAGGAACACCACCCCGCGCCGGCCGGCGGCATCGACGCTGTAGAGGCGCACGTTGATCTCCTCGAACCGGCCCCCGAAGGGCAGGACAGGACCTCGCGACAGACGGAGATCCCTCATGCCGAAGAAGACGAGGCCCACGTAGGTCTTCCCGTCGAGCACGTCCGGCCGCGTTCCAAGTGGAAACAGACTGGCGACGGCGTCAGGCGACGTCTCCCAGTGCACGAAGACCAGATCGGTCCACCGCTGGCGGAAAGTGCTGCCGCAAGACGGCGGTGGACCGGCCGGCGACACCGGCTTCGGCGCCACGTATCGCTCCGCCCGACGCACGCGTGGTCCATCGGAACCGCGGCATGACCCCTCCATGGCTTCCCTCTCCTCTTAACCCGACATGAGGGCGTTAACCGACGTCGACGAGGCCCACCGGGGTTTCCTCTCGCTCGTAGTTCGCCAGTGCCAGCCCCAGGGCGAAGAACGTGGGCGCCCACTCACCGACGAAGATCCCCCAGCGGTCGGCCCTTTCCAGGTTCTCGCTTCGCCGCGAGGTGAGCCACGAGGCCAGCGACAGCCCGATCGAGCCGAACGCCGCGAGGTAGGCGTGTTCGCTGGTGACTCCTGCTTCGTGAAGCTTCTTGACGATCATCTTGTTTCTCGCTTCCGTTGAGTGGACAGCACGAGGGCGACCGCTCGAGGGCGAACAGACGCGTCCGCTGGGGCTCAGCGACCCAGTGGATCGCCAGTCGGCGCTGGTGTTGCCGACGCCCACCTTCTTCTTGGCTTCGTGGGATTCGCCTTTCTGGATGCGTAGGGCACGCGACTGGTGGCCGAGCCACCTCCCGGCGGGCCGTCCGCCAGGACCTGAGGGCTCGGGCGCTGCGCGGAAGGCGCCGAGCCGCCACCGTCACAGCCCGGAGTCACTCTCCGGGGCGGCTGAGGTAGTGATCCCGGCGTCTTTCGCCCGCCAGAGGCCGGCAGGGCAGCCGGGCGGGAACGGGGGGAAGGCGTGACCGGCCAGGTCGATACGCCAGAGGTGCCCGGCGGCGCAGTCGCACTCGTAGAGGCCTGCTCTTGGGGTGCAGGCGCCGGGCGCATGAGTCTCGGCAGGGGACATGAGATCTCCTTGACAGCGCGTTGAGGATTCGGCAGAGATGGTGATGACGTGGTGCCCCCGGATGCGTCCTTGACCCGGACGGCCGGCGGTCGGAGTGGGGGCGTGCCGTCGGCCGGATCGATGGTCTGCGAGCTCGTCCGGCATCCGCCGACTGGCGCTGCCCGTGCGGGAGCGGTTCAGACGGGAGGTTCCGAACAACGGCGAAGGGCGTGCAAAGCCCGGCGGATATGACTCTTGACAGTGCCCAGTGGGAGCCCGGTCTCCTTCGAGATCTGAGCCTGGGTCATGTCTCCGTAGAAGGTCATCCCTACCAGCCGCCGCTGTACGGGTGAAAGGAGTCCGAGCTTCTGCAGGACGAGCACGCGATCCAGTGTCTGATCGCACTCGCTCTTGCTGGGGTCACGCACCACCTGCTGCTGACCCGTCAGCGCGTGCTCGAGATCGATCCGCCGCCTGCACGCCGAATGAGCGTCCAGGATGACGTGTCGAGCGATGCCGACGAACCAGCCGCCGGGACCACCTCGCTCCGGGCGGTATCCGGCGCGGCAGCGCCAGGCGGTGAGGAAGACCAGTTGGGTGACGTCCTCCGCGTCCTGGGTGTTGCCGAGGGCGCGTCGGGCCAGCGAGAAAACCAGTCGGGAATGCTGTTTGTACAGTGCGGCGAGCGCGGCCGGATCGCCACCGGCGAATCGCCTCGCGAGCTCTGCCTCCGACGCGTGGAGCTCCTCTGTCGAACGCCCAGCCGGATGTGAGGTTCGGGCGGAGACCGCGGGCGGCGCCTGACGGCTGCGTTGCGCCGAGGGCGAGTACGGTGCGAAGACCATGTCTTGCTCCTTTGGCAGGGTCCACCGTTCCTCCTGAGATTCGCCGAGCCGATGCACCGGGGCAACACGCATTGATATTGCAGCGAAATATCCGCCTTTGCGCCACCTGGACCGCTCTCACTGCCGGATGCGCATCACCCCACCCCGGGCGCCGCGCATCGCCCGCCCGGATCCTGTCGTCGCTCGGAGTCCTCGGCCCGATCGGTCGGGCCGGGAGAGACGGCCAATGCCAGGGGTGTTCTCCCTCAGAAGAGACGGGCCCTCCCCGCGCAGGAGCGCGGGCCGTGCGAGGGGGTGCCGATCCGGCAGTGCGCCGGAACCGCACCGAAACAGATCGTGTCAGGTCAGCATCCCGGCAAGATCCGAAAGAGACGGCCCAGGCGCCGACCCGATCAGCGCTCCCGTCCTGGCGCGGGCTCGTCGTAGATCCGCGCGATGGAGTCGAGAGCCTCGCGCAGCCCTCGCGGCCGCAGCATGCCCGCTGCCGGTGTTCTGCCCGCCCATCCGGGTCCGGCGAGTACGACGAGGGGCGACGTCCTGGCACCGCGCAGCCCGAACGTCGTGCCCGCCACATGGCGGGCCAACGGGTGGTCCGCCGTCGTCCGGGTCTGGGACCACAGCACCACCGCGGTCGGACCGCACCTGCGCACCGCAGTGTCCAAGGCCTCCGCGGGGACGGCGCCGCCAAACATGCGAGCTTCGAGTCCCCGCTCTGAGAGGGCGGCCGCGAGGGCTTCCAGGGGAAGCGTATGGGGCTCCGCCGGCACGCAGGCCAGCAGCACTGGAGCCCTCGACCTGTCTGCGGCAGTGAGGGCGGCACGGCGCAGAGCCGTCGACACCTGCCAGGAGAGCAGGTGCTCGACCTCGACATAGAGGTCGTTGGACAACTCCCATTTTCGGCCGACGGCGCGCAGCGTGGGAACCATGACGTCCTCCCAGGCAGTCACGAGACCGTGGTCGGAGATCGCCTGCTGCAGCAACGTCTCCATCGCCGCGGCGTCCAGACGCACTGCGGCCCGTGCCAGACCACGGCACTCGTGGCGCACGTCCCCCAGGGCCCGCGCGCCCCCCCCCCCCGGGGGGGGGGCCCCCGGGGGGGGGGTGGGGGGTGACCCCCCACATTTTGCGCAGCCCATTCCCGCCGCGTGCCGGGCGGGGCGGGCAAGC
>NZ_JBHWFF010000003.1:186204-270590 GCF_042733785.1 Streptomyces sp. NPDC059695
GCCGCGGCGACCCGCCGCACGGCGGCGCGCGCCACCCCTCGGCAGTGGGGGCCCACCGCCCCCCGGCCCAGCACTCCGCCCCCGGCGGAGTGCTGGCCCTGGTGATCGGTGTCGGTCGTGCCCCGACCAGGTTGCCGCTCCTCCTTCCCGGCCGGTTCCGGGCGGTAGCGACGAGCGGCCCGGGCGGCCTCCGCCGGGGCAACGCCCAACGAGGTGAGACGGCACATCTCGTCGAGCATCGCGACATCGGAGGGGGACCAGCGCCGGTGCCGACCGTCCGCGCGCGACGCGGGCCCGATGCCGTAACGCTGTTCCCAGGAGCGGATGGTGGTCGGCGACACCCCCAGGCGTCGGGCCAGGGCCCCTGTGGTGATTCCTACAGTCGTTTCGGCCATGCGATGCACCTCACGCGTGCTCACCAGCCCAGATGCGGTCGCGCCGCGCGGCGGCTATTCCTGCGGGGGTACTGGTGATGCCTCTGTGCTTGCCCCGAGCTGATGCGGCCGGAGTCGGTGGGCCCAGTCGGTGCGGGGAACCTCGAAGGGCCTTCGGTACGCGGACATCTCGCCCGGCAGGCGGTCGGTCAGGGGGCGCAGAGGATGCGAGGCGGGGTCCGGCGGTGGAGTCTCCTCGTCGCGGACCTTGGACCCGAGGATGACCGCGCCGATCAGCACGGCGACGACGATCACTCCGATCAGAACGAGCACAGCGGCCTCCTGTGGTGCGAAGCGATGGATCTAGCCCGTGCTTCATCCCTCGTCGCGCATGCGGATGCAGAAAGGGCGAAAGATCCCTCTCTGGGCGGTACCGGCCGCGCACCAACGGGGAACCTCGGCACTCTCCGGCCGCAGGAGGCCTCTTGGGTACCGCCTCGGCGAACAGGCCATGCACCAGCGTCCTCGAAATCGACACCGGGGCCAAGGCTGTCCGCGCAAGTCACGGCTGTCCGCGCAAGGCACAGTGGAAGTCATCATGGTCGCCCTCGTCGGCGTAGACGTTGCCGCTAGCAGTGGACCAAGCGCTCTCACTCACTGGCAGCCGATGACGACCCGGCGGCTTGCCTGGGTGCCGTTGGGTGGCTGTCCGGACGGGGGAGGCCGGGGAGAAAAAGCGGCCGGCGCTTACGTCGATTCCGGTATTCCGGGTATGCGCAGTTCTGGGGCGCCCTCGCTATGGGTGAGCCCGGGGCGCGGCGGCACCCGGGAGGTGTCACGCTCCCTTTTCCGTCCGGCGATCGCGGAAGGCCGTTTCTGATCATGGATGTTTCGCAGAACGTTCGTCCCCCTCCGGTACTGGCGGGCGCGGGGAGTGACTTTGCCCGTCTGTCCCGGAAGATCCGGGAGGCTGGGCTCATGGCGCGCCGCCCCGGGTACTACGCGCTGCGCATCGCGGCTGTCACAGCTCTGTACGCCGCCGGGTGGACGGCCTGCGTCCTCGTAGGCGACAGCTGGTGGGTGCTGCTGGCAGCCGCGTTCCTTGCCTTTGTGTTCGGGCAGGTGGCCCTGCTTGCGCACGACCTCGCCCACAGGCAGGTCTTCCGGCTGCGCAAGGCCAGCGAGGCGTCCGGGCGCATCGCCGGCAACCTCGGCATCGGCATGGGGTACGGCTGGTGGCAGGACAAGCACACCCGCCACCACGCAAACCCCAACCACGAAGAACTCGACCCCGACCTCGACCCCGACATCTTCGTCTGGACCCAGGACCAGGCCCGCGCGGCCAGGGGCCTTCCCCGGCTGCTCGGCCGCTCACAGGCCTTCCTCTTTTTCCCCCTCCTCGCGCTGGAGGGGTTCAACCTGCACGTCTCCGGTGTGCGATCGCTCTTCGACCGCTCACTCAAGAACCGGTCGCGGGAGGGATTCCTGCTCGCCACCCACTTCGCCGCCTACCTCGGCGTGCTATTCCTGGTGCTTCCGCCCGGCAAGGCGGTCGTGTTCCTCCTCGTCCACCAGTGCCTCTTCGGCATATACCTCGGCTCGATCTTCGCCCCCAACCACAAGGGAATGCCGGTCCTGAGGGGCACCGACCGGCCCGACTTCCTCAGACGCCAGGTCCTGACCTCGCGCAACGTGCGCGGGGGCCGGTTCACCGACATTGTTCTCGGCGGCCTGAACTATCAGATCGAGCACCATCTCTTCCCGAGCATGCCCAGCCCGCACCTGCGCCGGGCACAGACCATCGTCCGCCCGTACTGCCAGGAGCTGGGGGTCAGCTACCTGGAGACCAGCCTGGCCCGCTCCTACCGGCAGACCCTTGCCAGTCTCCACGCGGCGGGAGCCCCCCTCCGAGGGCCGCGCGCCGCCTGACAGAAGGTCGCCGAGCCGCCTGCCGGGCGCGGCCCACGTTCCGCGACCGGTAGAAGAGGGAGGTACGGAGGGGTTCGCGCGGCAGGCCGTCTTGGGAGGGGCATGGCGTGAAATGAGATTCCCGGCGAGAGTGACGATCGTGGCTCCCCTGGTGGTGTGGGGGCGCGGGGGACGGCTCTCGCCCGTGTGGTGACCCCTCTTCCGTACCCTCTCAGGCTTCGAAGTGAAACCGGCCGGTGGTGCCAGTGATGTCGAAGAGGTGGTGTAAGCGGCGGGGGAGGGGCGCGACCAGGACCAGTCTGGCGGGGCCCTCCTGGACGTCCAGAAGGGTGTCGATCAGGGAGACGTCGCCGAAGGCGATCCCGGTCAAGTCGACCCGGACGCAGGTGGCGCCCTCGTCGAGGGCGTCCGCCACGGCCTGCCGCATGCACGTGACGCTGTCGGTGTCGAGCTCTCCGGTGGCCTGGAGGAGCGCGGTGCCATCGGCCCCCGTCGCCTCCCGGTACACGCCGGCTCCGCCCGGGGCACTGTAAACCTGTCCGTTGGGGACGTAGGTGAACAGCACATCGCAGTCGGCGCGGTCCTCACCATTCACGCGGATGCACCTCCATCGGTTCGCAGACCGACAGTTTCGTGCCCGCTCCCCACCGGGGCCATTCCGTGCCCCCACGGATCTGCGGTGAGTGTCAGGGGGATGCCGAGGGCCTCGCACAGTCGGCGCACCCGAGCCAGGACGCTGAGCGAAGCGTCCGTGGCCGGACAGGATTCCCCATGCAGACGCACGCCCCGCGGCCGGTAGGCGAGCACCAGTTGCTGCACATGCAGTGCTACGGCTGCGCGGGAGTCGACATCGAGATCGGCGGGTACGTTCAGAGCCAGGACTTGGCCTTCGTCGGCATGCTTCACGGGCATGGCACGCTGCTTTCCGCCAGACCGGCACACCGCCACCCCTGACGCCCGGGTGCTGAGGTGGAGAGCCGGAGGACCGGGTCGGATTTCACGTTGCGACGGAGACGCAACGACGTCAGGACCTGGAGCCAGGCATGCCCCGGCCGTTCGCCCTGCGGGGCTGGAGTGAGGCGCGAACACGCACATCCGCCGGTCGCCTGGCATTTCCCACGCTACTCGGTTGCTCGGTCTGCGCAAGATCGGGGCGGCCGGACGATGTCGTGAGCCTCGCAACAAGCTCGCTTCTGCGGCTTCTCCAACGGTTTGACGTCGGGCTGATGACCGCGGAGGCCGACCGATGGAAGTGGCAACTGCGTCTGGCCCGCACCACCCGGTCGGCAGCTCGGTCCTCCTGGCCATGGTCGCGGCCTACTCCACGGGCGGCCATGGGCCCGTGGTGACGCAGCGGAGCCCAGGCCGGTGCTCCGGGCTTGCCGTCGGTCACGTCGGGCATCGAGTTCCGAGTATGCGAGGAAGTCCTTCCCGGTCAAACCGATGACGCGCCCTACATCGAAGTGAGCGCGGCGCGGTTCACGCGCGTCTCCCGGTCAGTGGCCGAGCTTGCGCTTGAGTTCGGCCTTGTTCATGGACGAGCGGCCGTGCAGGTTGCGGCGCTGGGCTTCCGCGTAGAGCTGGTCGTACGTGAGGCCCTGCGACCCGCTGTGGGAGCGCTGTCCTCCACGCTTGCCGGAGGACATGTCCTGGATCGAGCTCTTGCTCGCCGTCTCGGACTCGCCCGCGCGGGCCCGCTCCTTGTTCACGGTCCGTGCCGCGATCTCCTTCGCTCGCTTCGGGCTCTCGCCGCGTTCCTCCGCGCTCTCCTTGATGTGCTCGTACTGCCGCTCACGCTTCGGACTGGATCCTCGGGGCATGACGTCTCCTTCGCGAGGACGGGACCGGCGGGGACACCGCGGCGGGCGGTGCCGTCGTACATGACGAGCACCTACCCGCCCCTCCCTTTCGCACGCCTCGCGGGGGCCGGTGCTCATGGGCAGTGCGCACCGCTTGCCGCGCAGTCGGGGCTTGTCCGCCCCGTCGAGCGTTGACTGCCCCATCCGACAACCGAGCGTCGCGAATGGTACGGCCGTCTCGCCGGCGTCCAAGAGTCGCAGCATCTGGTGGCTCTGAGCGCTCAGCCGAAACGAGTGGCCGGACTCCATGGCTCGTTTCCTGGCGTGCAGGAGCACATCGAGTCCTGCAGAGTCGCAGGAGGGCGGGTACCTCAGATCGATGACTACCTCGGCTTTGGGTGTCGCCTCTACGATCGCCGTGATCAGCGTCTGCCGCACTTCTTCCGCGTGGTGCAGGTCCACGTCCCCACACGCTACGGCGATCGCGTTGGGAGATGGTCGGCCTTCCTCGGTTGCGCCACCCTCTCTTCCGCCTCAGCCATCACGATGGCTCACTCACAGGGGTGACTGCCCAGAGTCGGCCGCCGTACGCGACCGACTTCGCGTCCCGGCCGTGCCGCGCCTCAACGCACTGAACGGCAGATCAACGGTCTCATGCGGGCACCGGAGCGAAGGGGTGCAGTATGTCGTCGCCTGAGGCGATGACGCGATAACTGCCCTCCGGCACCTCGTTCCAGGCTCCGGGCAGGTCGTTGAGGGGTTCGGACACGATGAGGCGCGTCTCCGGTGAGATGTCCCGCAGGAAGGACACGTCGGGGTGCAGCCGGCGCAGGTCGTCGACCCGGCTGCTGTAGAACAGCGAGCGCGAAGCACGCTCGCTGGAGTAGCGGAAGGCCCAGACGCGTTCGCCGTCCGTGAGCGCGACGGTCATCTGGAGGGGGAAGTCCACCCCGTGCTCGCGGCCGACGTGCTCCACGGCACCCGCCATCCGCGCCACTGCTGCGGGCGGATCCTGCTCCAGACCGAAAGTGACGGTGAGATAGAACATCACCTCGGAGTCCGTCGTTCCTTCGAGGTCGGCGTAGAGCGCGGGGTCGACGAGCAGAGCCAGGTCCCGCCGCATGAGGTGGAACCCGGCTATGGCGCCGTTGTGCATGAACATCCAGCGGCCGTGCCGGAACGGGTGGCAGTTGGACTGCTGCACCGCCGTTCCGGTGGATGCCCGGATGTGGGCGAAGAACAGCGGCGAACGGACGTGATCCGCCAGCTCCCGCAGATTGCGGTTGTTCCAGGCGGGTCCGACGTCCCTGAGAAGCGCCGGGGTGTCGCTCTCGTCGGTGTACCAGCCGATGCCGAATCCGTCGCCGTTGGTGGTTTCCACGCCGAGTTTGGCGTTCCGGCTCTGATCGATCAGCGAGTGGGCCGGTTTGTACAGGATGGTGTCCAGCAGCACCGGCGTACCGGCGTACACGAGCCAGCGGCACATGAGTGATCACCTGGATCCCTTGAACTCCGTCAGGGCGTGAGGAGGGTCTTGATCATGTTGTCGCTCCTGGCCTGGAACATCTCGTACGCCCGGGGTGCCTCGCCAGCGGCATCCTGTGGGTGGCGAAGCCCTCGACGCCGAGGGGGTCGGAGTCGTCGAGCAGGGGAAGGATGTCGTCCACCCAGGACCGCACGTTGGCCTGGCCCATCCGCAGCTGAACCTGCTTGTCGAACATCGTGAGCAGAGGCATGGGGTCCACCGCCCCGCCGTAGACGCCGGAGACGGAGACTGTGCCGCCGCGGCGCACGATGTCGATCGCGGCGTGGAGGGCGTCGAGCCGGTCGATGCCGGCGTGTTCCATCAGGGGCCGGGCGACGGCGTCCGGCAGCATCGCCGTGACCCGCTGGGCCGCCGCCGTGAACCGTGTTCCATGGGCTTCCATGCCCACGGCGTCGATCACGGAGTCGGTCCCCCGGCCGTCGGTGAGACTCCGGACGGTCTCGGCCAGATTCCTTCCGTGCTCCTTGAGGTCCAGGGTGTGGACCCCGTGCTCGGCCGCGCGGGAAAGCCGGGCCTCCACCAGGTCGACGCCCACCACCATGCCCGCTCCCCGGTGCAGGGCGATCCGCGCGGCCATCTGCCCGATCGGCCCGAGCCCCAGCACGGTGACGGAGCCGCCCGGGGGGATGTCCGCGTACTCGACGGCCTGCCAGGCGGTCGGCAGCACGTCGGACAGGTAGACGAACCGCTCGTCGGGCGGGCCCTTGGGGACCTTGATGGGGAGCGTGTCCCCGAACGGTACGCGCAGGTACTCGGCCTGCCCACCCGGAACCTGACCGTACAGCTTGGTGTACCCGAAGAGGGCTGCGCCCTTGCCGTACGCGCGCACCTGGGTGGTCTCGCACTGGGACTGGAGTCCCTGGTCGCACATGAAGCACCGACCGCAGGAGATGTTGAACGGGACGACCACCCGGTCTCCGGTGCGGAGCGTCGACACCTCGGGGCCGGCCCACTCCACGACGCCCATGGCCTCGTGCCCCAGGATGTCGCCGGGATCGATGTAGGGGCCCATCACGTTGTAGAGGTGGAGGTCCGATCCACATATTCCCGTGGACGTCACCTGCACCACGATGTCCGTCGGTTCCTCGATCCGTGGATCCGGGACAGACCGCACACGGACGTCTCGGTTGCCCTGCCAGGTCACTGCGCGCATGGCCCTGCCTCCCAGGAGGGGTCCTACGAGGTGTCAGGGAGCGACTTCCCAGGTCTGACGCCGCCATGCGTCGCACGCCCGGAAGCCAGCGCGGCGGGTAGAGCAGTGGATGCGGGGTAGCCCCCTTCGCCGAAGTCCTACGTGTTCCGCTTCCGCGGGTCACGGCTGTTTGGGTGACGGCATGCCCAGTTCCGCATTGGCCGGCGCACAGGTGCGCAGCCGCCGCTGTTCGTATCGCCCGGTGTGTACCGGCGACAGGCCGATACCTGGCTGCTGGCCGAAGCCCTCGCCCGAGAGGAGCTGGCACCCGGCGCGGCCGTGATGGAGATCGGTACCGGTCACCGGCGCGCTCCCGCTTCACGCGGCCGCGAGGGGACCCCGTGTCACGGCGGTGCACGTGTCCTGGCCGGCTGTGACCGCCGCGTACGTGAACGTCCTGCGCCGGCGGTCGTCGCCGGGCCGCCGCGGGGCGCGCTGAACCTCGCCCGGCGTGTCCCGGCCCGGGCTCCCCCTCGTCTCACTCCCTGAGTGTGGTGCGTACCAGGTCGTCCACCACGTCGTTCAGGTCTCCGCGTCGCTCGTACGACGCGCGCTGAAGGGCTGCCCCGCCTCCGGAGCGCCGCACCCGGTCGAACAGCCTCTCCGCGAGTTCCAGGTCGCCGACGGCTGTCAGCCCTGGCCGCGCCCGCACCAGCAGACGCTCCACCGCCGTCGTGGCCGGATCGGATGCGCCGCTGAGCGGATCGATCCCGTCGCCTGCCAGTCCGTGACGAGCGGCAAGCCGGTGGGCAGCCCGCAGCCTCGGCCCGGGGCAGGGGGCCGGGAGACCCTCTGCGACCTCGGGCAGGAGCGCGGTGGCCAGCCCCCGTACGAGGGCGGCGAGCAGCATGACGGTGTCGAGGTCGGCGTTCACGTCGCAGAGCCGGATCTCCAGCGTCGGGACGTGTTCGGAGGGGCGCGCGTACCAGTAGATCATCCGGCGGTCGAGCAGGGTGCCGGTGCGCACCAGGTGCTCGGCGAGGCGGTCGTAGCCGGGTTCGTCGACCAGAGGGGCCGGCCCGACACCGGGCCAGCGCGCGTGTTCCGTGAACCGCCGGCTCGCCCAGCCGGTGTCGTGGCCCAGGGAGAAGGGCGAGTTGGCGGCGAGCGCCTGCAGCGTCGGCAGCCAGGGACGCATGTGGTTGGCCAGGGCGAGGGCCTGGTCGCGTCCGGTCACCCCGACGTGGATGTGGCAGCCGCAGACCATTCCGTCGTACGAGCCCACCAGTGAGGGCCAGCGAGCGGCCATCCGCTCGTACCTCCCTCCCGGGGTCACGGCCGGCGGCCGCCCCGGGGGGACCACCGGAGTTCCGGTGGCGACGAGTCGGCACCCTTCACCGGCCGCGGCATCCGCCATCACCTTACGGAGCAGAGCCAGCTCGGACCTCAACTCGGCCAGGGCGGCCGTGGGGCGCGTACACACCTCGACCTGTGCCCCGAAGAACTCCGACTGTGCCTGATCCCCCAGCACCGCACGTGCGGCCTCCACGACGCGCGGGCCGCGGGCCACAGGCATCCCCGTGTGCCGCTCCACCAGAAAGAACTCCTCCTCCACTCCCACGGTCATCCGCCGTGTCTCTCGTGGAAGGTCCGCGTGGGCACGGTCGATTACAGGGACCGGGACCACCTCAAGGGGGGACATGGGAGCGCGCCCTTCGTCGGCCGGGCCGTGGTAGGCCTGGCAGCCTCACCCGTCACATCGCCACTGCCCGCGATCTCGTCTGGAATGCCTCGCCCGCCGGCGCCGTCCGCACCCGCCCCCCTGCCCGCCACGACCGCGGTTCTGAGGCACCTGTATCGACGGGCAGAGGGCCCAGGACGGCTGCCAGTGGCGTCCCCGTTCGGCTGCCGCACGCCTGAGACCTCCTTGCCGCGCCGCGCCCGGCCAAGGCGCACCCAGCCGCGGAACGCCGACGGAGCGGGAGAGGCCTACGCTGGAGGTACCCCTAGTGAATCGGAGGGCGTCATGATCCTCCTCGGTGTCATTCTGCTGGTCATCGGATTCATCGCCGGGATCAGCATCCTGTGGACCATCGGCATCATCCTCGTCGTCATCGGGGCAGTCCTCTGGATTCTCGGCGCCGCCGGCCACGCTGTCGGCGGGCGCAAGCACTACTGGTAGCGGGCCGATCGCCCGTCGGCAGAGCCGCGGAGTGAGCGGTGCCACTCTCACCGCAGGATGGCAGGCAGACTCCGTCGGGACGCCCTGCTCCCCGCCCGGGCTGAGCGGCGCCTGCCTCAAGCAGCGGGGCGCCGTACGGCCCTTGTACGGCATGCCCCGCCGACTGCCACTCGTCCTCGGCGCCACTGGTTCGCCCTCCCGATCGGCCGTATCCGTCCGAGTGCGCATCGCGTCCCGCAGGACCGATTGCGCAGTCTTCTCCAGCAGAGGACTTCCCTTATGGCTGTGCGGCACCAGTTGATCCGGCGTCCCCCGCAGGTGGTGTGGACGGTGCTCGCCGATCCCGACGCGTACAGCGAGTGGGTGGTGGGGCCCTCCGAATCCGCGCCCCTCGACGATGACTGGCCCGCCGTCGGTGCGCGGCTGCGCTACACCGTCCGCATGGGCCTCTGGTCATTCCACGGAGTGACCACCGTTCGGCACGTCGAGCCGGGCCGGGAGCTGGAGCTGGAGGCCTCCTTCAAGGCCCTCGGCACAGCGCGGATCTTCCTCCAGCTCCGGCCGTGGGGACAGGACACCCTCGTCGTGTGCGACGAGCACCCCCTGCGCGGCGTCGGCGGCACCCTCCACAACCCCGCCACGGAAGCGCTGCTCCAGCTCCGCCACCGCGGCATGCTGGCCCGTCTGGCCGACGTGTCGGAACGGCGGCACCAGGGGGTACGTCATGCCTGACGCGGTGGTGATCGGCGCGGGCCCGAACGGGCTGGTGGCTGCGAACCTGCTGGCGGACGCCGGCTGGAGCGTGGAGGTACTGGAGGCACAGGAAGAGCCCGGAGGGGCGGTACGCAGTGACCGCGGTGTCCATCGGGACTTCGTCTCGGACCTCTTCAGCGCGTTCTACCCGCTCGCCGCTGCCTCTCCGGTTCTCGCGCGCCTCGACCTCGCCGCTGAGGGCCTGCGGTGGAGCCACGCCCCGCGCGTATTGGCGCATCCCCTGCTCGACGGCAGATGCGCCGTCATCGAGCGCAGCGTTCAGGAGACGGCATCCGGGCTCGAGGCCTTCGCACCCTCCGACGGCGACGCCTGGCGGGACATGCACGAGATCTGGAAGCGTGTCGGGCCCGATCTCGTACGAGCCATGTTCACTCCCTTCCCGCCGGTCCGCGCGGGGATCCGCCTGGCCTCGAAGTTCCGGGCCGCAGGCGGCCTTCGGCTGGCAAGGAAGCTGGCGCTCCCCGTACGCCGTCTGGGCGAGGAGGAGTTCGCCGGTGCGGGTGGCCGGCTGCTCCTCGCCGGCAACGCCCTGCACGCCGACCTGTCTCCGGAGGCCGCCGGCAGCGGCGGATTCGGCTGGATGATGTCGATGCTCGGCCAGAGCCATGGCTTCCCGGTTCCCGTCGGAGGCGCCGGCATGCTGACCGCGACGCTGGTCAGCCGTCTCCAGCGTCGCGGTGGCGTGGTGCGATGCGGGGAGCCGGTGGTGTCCGTCGTAGTTCGCGGTGACAGGGCCGTGGGAGTGGTGACGGCCGGCGGAGAAGCGGTGGACGCGCGTCGTGCGGTGCTCGCCGACACGTCGGCTACGGCGCTGTACCGGGACCTCGTCGGGCAGGAACACCTCCCGCCACGACTGCTGCGGGACCTGGAGCGGTTTCAGTGGGACTTCGCGACCTTCAAGGTCGACTGGGCTCTACGCGGCCCCGTGCCGTGGACAGCACCGATGGCCGCCGGGGCGGGCACCGTCCACCTTTCGGACGGGATCGACGGCCTGACCCGATTCGCCTCGCAGATCGCCATGGGAAGGGTCCCCGACGAGCCGTTCGCCCTCCTCGGACAGATGACCACGGCGGACCCCAGTCGCTCCCCCGTCGGCACCGAATCCGCATGGGCCTACACGCACCTTCCCCAGCACATCAGCTCCGACGCGGGCCCCGACCGCATCACCGGCCGCTGGGACACCCGTGAACAGGAAGCGATGGCCGACCGCGTCGAAGCACAGGTGGAACGGTTCGCACCCGGCTTCCGGGCGCTGATCGGGGCCCGCCGCATCCTCGCCCCCACCACGCTCCAGGCCATGGACGAGAACCTCCACAACGGTGCCATCAACAACGGCACCACCGCCCTGCACCAGCAGGCCGTCTTCCGGCCCACCCCCGGCACCGGCCGCCCCGAGACCCCGGTGAAGGGCCTCTACCTTGCATCCGCAGCCGCCCACCCAGGTGGAGGGGTCCACGGAGCCCCCGGCGCGAACGCCGCGCGGGCAGCACTCCGGACCCGAGGGCTCAGGAGCCTCCGCCACCGCGCCCAGCACATGTGACCAGCCGCTGCTCGCTCAGCGCATGTGACCAACCGCCGCTTGCTGCGCCCCCGGCTGCACCCGGACCCGCGAACCAGTAGCCGTCCCTCCACCTCGACACTGGATCGGAGGGAATCACCATGACGGAGCGGGATACGGCATGACCATGGGAGGAGCCGCACCCCGTGGACGCCACCACCGAAACCACGCCGCTGCGCGCTGTCACTTGGTCTGCACGCCGTCGCCGGAACAGTCCAGCCGCGCAGTTGCTGGCAGAGCAGACCGTGGCCGCCCTGACCGACCACGGTGTGACCGGGAAGGTCATCCGGATTGCCGACCACGACGTCCCACCGGGCACCAAGGTCGACCTGGGAAACGGGGAAGCGTGGCCGGAAAGCCGCGTCACCTACGGCAAGGCCGCGGCCGTGTGCTTCGTCGGCAACGAGGACGGCGCCAACCACGTCAGTGCCGAACTCTTCCAGGGCCTGAACGACGTCTGCTTCTCCCTCGCCGCGAACGCCGTCACCCACTGGGTGGGCGAGGCCATGCAGGGCACCGACTACCAGGACCTCGACAAGACCCCCGAGAAGACCGCGGCCACGACCAGGATCCGCCGCGAACAGAGCACACACCGCGAGCTGTCCCAAGGCCACCCCCTACTCGCCCACTTCTGACCCCCACCCCGCCCCGACGGAGCTGGAAGGAGACCGCGATGACTTTCCAGCCCCGCCTCACCGATCCGGTGGGGCTGCACACTCGTCCGCCGTTTCCCGAGCAGGACCAGGACCACCCCGGCTCGACCGCGGCGATGGATCCCCGCCCCGACCACGGTGAGGACATCTACCAGGGCCACGGCCTGCTGCATGGCCGCAAGCGCTGGTCACCGGGGGACTCCGAAATCGGCAGTGCGGTCTGCCAGGTCTTTGCACGGGAGGGAGCCGACGTCGTCTTCACCCACTTTCCCGATGAAGCCGACGAGGCGGGGAGTCCGCCCGACTGATCCGTCAGGCCGGCCGTACACACATCAAGGACTCCCGCGAGAAGCGAGTGATGTCCGTGGGGCGCGCCAAGGAAATGGCCTCCGGCGAAGAAGCGCGGCATCGAAGGCCGCTCGACCATGCCCAAGCAACAGCTGAAAGGGCGCCCAGGTTTCGCATGCCGCTGTCCTGTGACGGCGGCGCCCGGTGGTTTCAGCGCACCAGGTCGACGAGCTTCCCATACGTCAACTGGTCCGTGTCTTCGGCGGTTAGGTGGACGCGGACGTCGCCAAGGGTCTCTTTCAAAGAAGCGTAGGCTGCTGTGTAGCTTTCCTCCTGGCCGCCATCATCGCCAGCGGCAGTGGGCCGCCAAAGGATCAGCAGCTGTTCGTGCCGATGTGCGCCTTCCCTGGAGGCGAAGGCCAGTTCGTAGACAACGAGCCGCGGCTCCTTGGCGGGTAGCGCACCGAGCAGTTCGTCGTGAGTCAGGTTGGCCTCCAACTCAACCACCAGGACGTCCGCAAGATCCGCGTGGCGCAACACCACCGCGTTGATCTGCCGCGTCCCCTTCATATGCCGGAGGGCCTCTGAGGCGCCCTCGGAGAGGGACAACCGACTGCTCACAGGAACCTCGTCTCATCTCACCGCCGCTACCCCGGTCCAACGTTGCGGCCCCGTCGGGGTTGCGGTGCATGATTGGTCCGGAAAGCTGAATGCACCAGCATGCCCAGGGCGTCACAGGGCGCCGGCCGGCGCATGTTGCCTGAGGGCTTGGCCTCCAACGAGTGACGTCCTGCCGACGGTCGCCGAAAGCGTGGGTGGGAAGCGCCGCGCGAGAGCGCTCGGGAACACTGAGCCTTTTCCAACCTGCCTGTCAGCAGGGCTGGCTACGTCCGGTTGAGAGGTCGGGACATGGCAGCCCTGCTGTGGATCTGCTGGCCAGGGGCCTGGCGCCGACTGGCGTAGCCAGCTGTCCACATGCCCTTGACCAGCACAGATACGAGGTTGGGAAAGGCTCACGGACCCGCATGGAGCTCGCTTCTGGTCTGGCCAAGCGGCCTTGCGATCTCCGGCACGCGGGCGTCTCGTTCTGGTTGTACTCCGGGGTAGACCCGGCTGAGTGTGCTCGTCGCGCGGGCCAGAGTATCGAGGTCCTGTTCCGTCACTACGCCAAGTTCCTGGATGGCGTCCGCGAGCAGGCCAACCGCCTCATTGAGCAGTCCATGGAGGAGTGGGACCGCGTCAGCCGGGGGGAGGTGCCTGGGGGTGAGTCGGGGTTTGGTCCGTGACTGGTCCGGAAGAGCTGGTCAGGTGCGGGACATCGGTGGGATGAACTGGGAGTTTCGGTACAAGGGAGACCCCGCCCTCGGCAAGACGAGCGAGAGGCGCCTGACAGGCGAAAGCGCAGGTCAGGCGCCTCTCTTCGTGTCTCTAGAAGAACCCGAGTTTCTTCGGCGAGTAGCTGACGAGCAGGTTCTTCGTGTGCTGGTGGTACACGCACCGTGTGGCCGCTGAACAGCGGAAACGGCCACGCTTCGGCCAAGCTGCAGGCGTCTGGTCCGCGTATGGCCCGGATCTTGATCGGCCTCTTCCCTAGCCCCGAAGAGCGACCGCCATGCGGGAGCAGTTCGGACCGAAGGACGACAGCCGCTCAGCCTCGCCCCCTTTGTGGCCACGATGAGCCGCGAGTTGTGATCCCTACACCCCCGCTAGGCACTGTCCGGCGGATCATGTGATTTTCCGAGTGGTCGCGCGTTGGTTCGGTCACGGGGCGGGGGGATCTAACGAATCGCGGGTGGTCGCTTGTGGAGCCACATCTGCCGCTTTCTGGCAGGCGGGGAGGGCGGTGGAACGATCACCGCACCGTGCTCAACGGGATCCTGTTCCGGATCCGTACCGGCATCCCGTGGCGTGACCTGCCGAAACGCTACGGCTCCTGGAAATCCGTCTACGAGAGGCATCGCCGCTGGTCGGCGGACGGCACCTGGGAGCGGATCCTGCAGGCGGTCCAGGCCCACGCCGACCTGGCCGGCCGGATCGACTGGGGCATGGTCGGTGTCGACTCGACCTCCTGCAGGGCCCACCAGCACGCGGCCGGAGCCCGCAAGGCCGCATCGCGGGTTCCGAAAAGGACGCCGCCCCGGCACCACCGCCCCGACGAGGGGTTCGGACGGTCTCGGGGGCTGACCTGCAAGCTCCACCTCGCCGGGGATGATGGCTGCCGCCCGATGGCTCTCCTGATCACTCCGGGCCAGTGGGGCGATGCCCCCCAGATGATCGAGGTTCTGGACCGGATCCGGGTGCCGCGCCCGCTGGGCGGACGACCCCGGACCTGGCCCGACCATGTCAGCGGTGACAAGGCATACAGCTCCCGCCGAAACCGCTGCTACCTGCGGCGACGCGACATCAAGCACACCATCCCGGAACCAAAGGAGGCGCCTTCGTTCTCCCCAGATTCTCCCCAGCAGCAGCCAGTTCGGGGCGACATCACCGCTGGTGAGCTGACTTCCTCGTGCCTGCGAGACCGCTACGCATCGTCATCGGCCCCGAGCGCGCGCGTGGGTCCTGGGCATGGAGGCCCCGGGTCGGCAGAAGCAGGGTGGTCAGCGCCCAAGCGGTCCTACGATCTCAGGCACGCTGGCAGCTCGTACTGGCTGTACTCCGGTGTGGACCCGGCTGAATGCGCTCGCTGAGCGTCTGCGGCGCGATCGAGCGAGTTCGTCGCCTTCGCGTTGGCTCTCTACGCGGACGATCCCGTCGAGGACGAGCAGGTCCTACAGATTCCGTACGGTGAGGAACTCGTCTGGGGTGACGTACGTGCACTTCGCCGCAAAGGTCATGAGGCTGTCCGGGACGACCGAGGTCACGGTCCTCTGTCCAGTGGGATACGCCGGGCGGCTGCCGCGAACGCCCGTCATCGCGTTCGTCTGCAGCTCGATCGCCGTGGCAGGCGTGGTCTCGGTGCTGAACACGGCTGCCTGACTATCGCCCGGGACCCAGCGGTGGCACCCGCTCCTCGGGCTGCGGGTGCCGAGCGAACCAGCGGGCGACCGGTTCCGCCGACACCCCGTGCAGGACCACGCTGAGCAGGACCGTCGCTGCGGTCACGTTCACCACGAAGTCCGCTTCTCCCTTCGGGAGTTGGATGGAGGCAAGGACCGCGAAGACGATAGAGGTGACACCGCGTGGCCCGAGCCAGCCGATCGCGACGCGTTCGGGGCGGGTGAAATCGGTGCCGGTGAGCGACACCATCACCGGAACGAACCGGGCCACGGTCAGTACAAGGATCGCGTACGCGAGGACCTGGAGCGCGATCCCGTCGGCGAACGCCTCGGCGGCCAGCGCGCCGAAGGCGTACCAGGCCGCCAGGGCCAGCAGATGGCTGACGTCCTCCACCAGGGTCAGGGAGTCACTCCCGATCACGGAGACGGTGTTCGCATACCAGAGGCCCGCCACGAACGCCGCGACGAAGCCGTTGCCCTCGACCAGCACGGAAGCCGCGTACGTCAGGAACGGCAGGGCGAGCCCCGCCATGCGCAGGCTCGCGGGCTTGGCCCACCCGGACTCCAGCGCCCGGCGCACCACCTGGGAGGCCAGGAACCCGAGGACGCTGCCGATGATCGCCGCGTACACCGCGCCCTTGAGGGCGTTGAGGAGGAGGTCGCCGAACGTGTCGCCCTCGGCGGAGACCAGGTTGGCGACGCAGAAGACGAAGAGCGGCGAGATCAGTCCGTCGTTGAACCCGCCCTCGATGTTGAGCGCCGCTCGCACCCGCAGGGGTACGCGCTCGTCCCGGAGGATCATCAGGACCGGGGCGAGGTCCATGGGCATGACGACGAGGGCCGCGACTGCCAGGAGCCACCAGCTCCTCCCGGGGAAGACGAGGGCGCCCGCCAGGGTGGCGAGCAGGAGTGAGGCCGGCAGGGCGATCCCGAGGAGCCGCCCCTCTCCGACCGGACCCCGCAGCCGGGCGTATTCCCGTGCCTCGGTGGCATCCGTGAACAGCATGACCGCGAGGACGAGTTCGATGGCCCGCTGGAAGGTGTGGGTGTCCACGTCGAGCGGCACGACCGGGTGGTCCTGTCCGCTGAGGAGAACGCCGGCCGCGGCGAAGGTGATCGGGGCGGTGATGCTCCACCGTGCCAGCCGGTCGGACACGACGGTCCACAGGAACAGCAGGGACAGCAGGACGAGGAGAGCGATCACGGCGACTCGCAGAGCGGGAGTGGGCAGAAGGCAGGACAAGGTGGGGTGACGCCGAAGCCGACGGTGACATCCTCACAGGTGAAAGGGTGATCGTCGGCCTCGGACACACCGCGTGCGCCGCTCTGGGCCCTGGTGCCGGGACGCCTGCTCTGTTCTCCTTGCCCCGGAGTGGAGTTCAGCGGCCCAGGTCCGACAGGACCGCCTTCGCCGCGTTCTCGCCCGACGTGGCCGCGTCGGCGAGCGACGGCATGTCGAGCTGATAGTCGCCGGCCAGATGGATCGGCCCGAGAGGGTTGCGAAGTGTGGGCAGCGACTCACGTCCCCGGGGTGCCCAGAACGGCACCACACGGCGGTGGCGTCGTACGATCCCGTCGCCGAGTCTCCCTTCGAGCTGGGGGTAGACCGAGAGCAGATCCCTGGAGAAGCGGGCGACGATCTCCTCGTCGGAGAGGTCGAACAGCGCGTCGGCCGAAGCGCCGCCGGCGAAACACGCCAGCGCACCACCCGGCTTCCGCGGACCGTTCTTACGTAGCGCGGCGGCGTGGTTGAACATCGCCTGGAAGGACAGTTGCGGCGTGGACACGGCGAGGAGCCCGTCCCAGGGCTGAGGCCCCTCCTCTTCGGTGAAGAATCCGACGATCACGTACCGCCCGTAGCGGATGTCGCCGAACGCGTTGCGATGTGTCGTCGGAAGTCCGGGAAGGATCTGCAGCGCGATGTCGCTGGGAACCGAGACGATGGCGCGCTTCGCACGTATCCGTTTCGAGCGGCCGGCCGCGACGTAGTCCACGACGACGCCGTCCCCGCTCTTCTCCACTGTCCGGACGGTCGCCCCGAGCCGAAGACGCTCGCCGAGGTCGGCGGCCAGGATGTCGGTCAAGGTCTGGTTGCCACCGGCCGGCAGGGCGAAGTTCGGCACCTTCGCCGGGTCCGTCAGAGCGAGTCCGATCGACACCACAAGCTGGGTCGCCGCCGTCTCCTCCGGCTCGCACCCCATCCACTGCCCTGACCATGAACGGACCATGGTCCGGGTCAGCTCGGAGCGGACACCGCGCAGGAGATCCGATGCGGGACGCGCGTCGAGCCCGGCGCGCACCTTCTTCGCGAGGCGGCTGTCCGATTCCAGGAACGGGGCCGCGGCAAGGATGCGGGCACCGACCATGGCCATGCCGACGCGATCCATGAAGCCCATGCGGGTGCGGAACATGAGGGCGAGTACGTCGGACGTGTCGACCAGTGCGCCGTTGAGAACAAGCGCCACGCTCGTGTCGGCCAGGGACCCCATCTCGATGTCGTGCCGATGGAGAGCGTCGATCAAGGGCCCGGTCCCCTCCGTGAACTGGGTGCCGACGTTGATCCAGTACTCGCCCTTCCGGACCGTCTCGACGCGTCCCCCCGACCGATCCGCCGCTTCGAGTACCACGACGTCCGCCCTGTCCGCGAGCGTCGTGGCCGCCATCAGGCCAGACATTCCCGCGCCGACGACCACGACATCGCAGGTCTCCTCGTCACTGTCTTCCACTGCGGCCATGACTAGCGACTCCTTGTACCGTTCTTCACTGCGCTAAGAATGAAAGTCGACTCGTATTCGAGAATACGCGAGCAGGCGGCGCCAGTACACCCGGAGGACGTGTGGGCGTTACGTGGCGCGGAACCGTCCTGGTTCGACCTCCGCGACCCGGCCCGCGCCGACCAATCGGCTCAGGTGTTGCGCCGCAGTTCGGCGCTCGACCGGCAGCACGTGGGCGCCTTCGACGTGAGAGCCGTAGACCAGGCGGCGATCGGCCATCTCGTCGACGGTCCGGGGTTCGGAGAGGAACGTCAGGAGGGTCGCGTCGCGCTTCGCCATCACGCCGGCGAATGCGTCGAGGCGCTCCGAGAACTCGGTGGCACCTTCGATCACGCCCCGCTGGTGGGCCGTGCCGTACCACCGGGCGTCGTTCGCCCTGCAGCGCCGCATGGACGCCTCGAAGTCGGTGAGGCTGCTGCCGACGTCCCCGTAATAGGGACCGAACGACGTCAGGTCGATGTCTGCCACGAAGAGGAATCCGTCCGGCTCGATCAGGAAACCGCAGTGGCCGGCCGTGTGGCCGGGCAGGTGCACGACCGTCACCGTGCGACCGCCGAGGTCGAACACGGTTCCGTCGGTGAACCCCGTCGCGTTGTTGCGGTCCCGGACGTGGAACTGGTCGCGGAGCATCGTCTCGGTCTGCTCAGTGGCTTCCGGTGGGAGGCCGTAGCCGGCGGCCATGACTCTGCGGGATCGCAGGGCGGCGAGGTCCTTCTCGTGGATACGGACGGGCACCTCGTAGCCGCCGAGGCCTGCGACGTGGTCCTCGTGTGCGTGGCTCACGAGGACTATGTCTGCGGGTGGTGCCGAGTCGACGAGCGACAGCGACGGGTCGATGACCAGTGTCTCGGCGCTGCCGCGTACGAGGATGGAGTTGGCGTACGGGTAGGCACCTCGCTCGGCGCCGATCAGTACGGTGACTCCGCCGAACTCCGCTTCTGTGTATCCCGTCGTGCGCAAAGTGGGCACTCCTTGTCCGCGAGTGGCGCAGTGATCGAAATGAGCAGGCGACCGGACCGCATGGCCGGCTGAGTCGCACCGAAGCGGTGGTACGCGTCGCGGTCGGATCGAGGCTGTCGGGCAAGGCCCTGCTTGAGGATCTTGCCGATCGACATCGTCCGCAGGACGGTCCGGAACCGCTGGCGCCCGCACCTGACGACACTCCACACCGATGCGTCGACGGGGCGACACGATGCCGTAGCGTCGGGCTCCGACCAGGTCGGCAGCCGCGTTTCCCGAGGAGTTCGTCTGTGTCCGAGAGGCGTAGCCGGAATCAGTGGCTCTCCGAGCGTCGCCGGTCGGCGGTGAGCGGCCTCATTGCGGTGGGCACGGCTGTGCTCCTCCTCGGCCTTGACCGCGGCTGGGCGCAGATGTCGGTGGCGGACGTGTGCGTCTTGCTGCTGCTTGCCTAGCTCTTCCCCTATCTCCTGATCACGGTGATCGCCTTCTCGACCGCCTCTCCCGAGCGCGTACGCAACTGGGCAGGCCGGGAGACACGGGGTACGTGGCTCCAGCGGTACGTGTACGGGACGGCCCCCGGACCGGGAGTCTCCCTCTTCATCGCTGCGGCGGCGCTTGTGGTGGCTGTGGTGTGGCGGCCCGGGCACATCGGCTCCTCGTTCGAACCGGTCGCTCGGGCGGTGGTGGCGCTCACCCTGGTCGCCGTCGCCTGGATCTGTGTCGCCGTGTCCTTCGCGGTCGCCTTCCAGGCCGACAATCTCCTGGAGGGTGAGCGGGCGCTGGAGGTCCCCGGCGAGGAGCCCCCGATCTGGAGCGACTACGTCTATTTCGCCTTCTCGGTCATGACGACGTTCGGTACGACCGACGTCACCGTGCTGTCCCGGGAGATGCGTCGGACGGTGACGGTCAACGCGTGCATCGCCTTCGTCTTCAACACCGTCACGGTGGCCAGCCTCGTCTCCGCTCTGGACAGCGTCTGACCAGCACCAGGCCTTGTTCTGGCGGCGCGCCACGCCCACTTCATGACCCCACTCGTGACGCTCTGTCAGGCCATGTCGGAACTCCCGTTCGCTGTGGGTGCGCTCACGGCCAGGGCTACTTGCGCCGAGCCCCGACGTTACGGCTGGAATGCCGATCTGAGGCCTTCCTGCATGGGCGACGGGCTGTTCCTCAGATCCGCTCCCACCACCCCAGTGTCAGAATGATGCCCTTCTTGACCGCACACTCGAACGTATGCCCCCTGAGGGAGAACGAGATTGAGGAAAGGGTCACCGATGTCGCCGTCGCCAGGACGATGGCCATGCCGATCTCCCAGGACATGAAGAACCCGAAGAGGAGGGTGGGTATGAGCATGATCAGGCTCCCCACACTTGCCTCACGGAGAACCCGGCTCCAGCTCGCCTTCTGCCACGACCGTGCTCTGCCGGAATATCCCTGAAGGGGGATGTGGCGGGTAGAGCCGCAGACGTCGTCGGTCATGAAGGTGCTCTCCCGAATGGTTTTTTGCTAGTGCTGCCGGCTGGCGGGGTCGCCCGTGGCGACCTGCGCGAGGGCGTAGAAGCTCTTCTGGCCCAGCCCCGCAGCCTCGGCCGTCTTGAGATTGCCCACGGCGGCCGCCAGCACATTCGCGTGGAAGCCGGCACCCCTCATGCCGTCGACGCAGGTCTCGCCTCCATGGGTGAACACCGAGAGCGTGGCCTGGTCCGTCGTGAAATCGCCGCTGCCGATCGCCGCCACGGCCTCCCCGGCCGCGTCCTTCAGCGCCGCGAGAACCTTGTCGGTGGCCTCGCCGAGGACATCACCCGGAACGCCCTGGCTCTGGGCATAGGCCACGGCGTCGACGTAGGCGGCCAGTGCGGCAACGTACACTCCGCCGACGATCGTGAGGTCGACCGCGCTCGCGGCCTGCACCTGGTCGGAGACGAACCGCATCGCCGGACCGAGTGCGGCGAGCAGCTTCTCGTGCTCCGCCCAGGCCTCGGGGCTCCCCGAGAAGAGCACGTAGCCGCGTTCGGTGCCGATGTCCTGGGGGAAGCAGAGGATCGCGGCGTCCAGGTAGGGGACGCCCTTCTCGACGGCCCATGAACCGGCGTTCTTCGACTCGTCCGTCGAACTCGTTCCCGTGTTGAGAAGTGTCTTGCCGTTCCAGTCCCCGACACACTCCAGGCTTTGGAGCACGGATTCGTAGGACGGGGCGCAGGTCAGGATCAGACGGGCGGACGCGACCGCCGTTTCAAGGTCCGCCTCGGCCTCGATTCCCGGCAGCTCGGCGGCCAGGGCCCGAGCGCGTGCCGTGTCCGGGTCGTACGCGGTCACCGTCCAACCGGACTGTGCCAACGCTCGGGCGATCGACGATCCCATGAGCCCGTTGCCGATCACCGCAACGTCACGCTCGGTGTGGTTAGTCATTCGTGTTCATCTCATTTCTGGACAGGCCCTGAGACGGGTTTGCGGCCGTTCGTGGCTGCCGAACGGCAGCGAGGGCGAGGACCTGAGAGCGATGCTGTGGTGACAGGGACCCGGAGGGGGCCTCTGTCGAGGTAAAACTCGAACTCGATTCGACTTTAATTTTTGGCTCGTGCGCGGTCAAGCCGGGATTGAGGTTGTGGCGTCAGCAGTGGTCCTGCTCCTGCGTGCCGCCGCCCTCGCGCGAGGGCGATCGACAGGTGCGGCTGATACGATCTCGAATTGTGTTCGAGAAAAAGTTGACAGCCCAGGCGGCGGCTCGTCCGGCTGTGCAGCGTCGCGGCATGGAACGGAGGCGGGCCATCCTGGACGCCGCCGAGGAGCTGCTCTGCGAGCAGGGCTATGAGGCGGCCACCCTGAAGGCGGTCGGTGAGCGGGCGGGCATCCCGATCGCCTCGATGTACCACTACTTCTCCGACCGGCACCAGGTCGACGCCGAGCTCCTGCGTCGACATCTGCAGGCGGTCGAGGAGCTCATCGCCACCGCCTTGGAACAGTCCGAGCTACCCACGCTGAGAGACGCCGCTGACGTCGTCATCGACCCGATGCGCGACTATTTCCGCGCCCATCGCAGCTGTGTCGAGCTGTGGTTCGCGGGTCGCAACGAGATGGTCAGCGACCTGGTGCGAGAATTCGACGCGGCGCAGGCTGACCGGCTCTGGCGCCTTCTTGTGGAGCGTGGGCTGCTGTCGGCCGACACTCCCCGGCTCGTCCTGCACCTCGCCTTCGAGGTGGGCAACCGTCTCTTCGACATCGCGTATCGGCAATCGCCGACTGGCGACGACGTCACGATCGACGAAGCGCGCCGCATGGTGACCGCGTACCTCGAGACCTACGCCGTCTGATCGGGCGATCCGCGTCACGCGAGCGAGTCGCGCCGCGTGACGACGGGGCGTGGCGGCTGTTTGTGCCCTCCGTTAGGGGCGTGTCGGGCTCCTTCTCGGCGTGCTCGCCGGCTCGGGCGACCCTCCGGCGGGGTGTCGCATGCCATGGCCGCCTCGATGTCGCCCAGCGGATCCGACCCATCGATGCGCTCGGTGCCCGCCGACGGCATCGTGACGGTCGCGTATCGGCAGGTGCGGTGTCGGTGGGTGACCAGGGCATCGCCAGGACCTGACCTCCCAGGTGCGAGGTCGAGGCGATGCCCTGGTCAGGGTCGAGCCGGGGGCGTCCCTGGCGCACCGACTCGACGACTTGGCGGCGCGATGAGCCCGCGAGTGCGGCACGTCATCGCATTCTCCGTCTTGCCGACGCCTTCGAGCGGGCGAGATCCCTGTCGCGGTCTGGCTCGAAGGCTGCGGCAAGACTCAATGTGGAATTGAGTTCGAGTTTAGTTCTAGGGCGGGATCCGTCAAGGTCCCGCCGGTCATGACTTCCACTGGACATGCTGCCCCGCCCCGCGAGCATCCCTGCCCCTCGCCCACCGTGCTCCAAGGCGCCCTCAAAGATCGTCCACGAGCAGGGCCTGCTCCGCCCAGATCACCTTCCCCTCGCGGCCGTGCCGTGTGCCCCAGCGCTTGGCGAACTGGGCGACGAGGAGCAGTCCGCGGCCGCCCTCGTCGTATGTACGGGCGCGTCGTAGGTGTGGGGCGGTGCTGTTGGCGTCGAAGACCTCGCAGGTCAGCGTGGACTGAAGGATCATCCGCAGTCGGATCGGGCTCTTGCCGTAGCGGATCGCGTTCGTCACGAGTTCACTGACGATGAGCTCGGTGGTGAAGGACAGCTCGTCGAGGCCCCAAGCGGTCAGCGTGTCGGAGGCGAAGCGGCGCGCCCCGGCCACGGCAGCCGGGTCCGAGGGGAGGTCGAGGGTTGCCACGTGGTCCGCGTCGAGCGACATGGTGCGGGCCACCAGGAGGGCGATGTCGTCGACGGGGCGCTGGGGCAACAGTGCGGCGATCAGTCGGTCGCAGACCTCGTCCGGTGACTCGGACTCCTGGGTGAGGACGTCGCGCAGCAGCTCGCGAGCGGTGTCGACGTCGCGTGTACGGCTCTGGATGAGGCCGTCGGTGAACAGGACCAGCAGGCTCCCCTCTGCCAGTTCGAACTGCACGGTCTCGAAGGGGAGTCCCCCCAGGCCCAGCGGCGGGCCGATCGGCATCTCCGGGAACTCGACGGACCGGGAGCCGGAGGTGTCGCCCTCGCGGTCCGGGGGAGTGGCCACGGCCGGCAGGACGTGTCCGGCGCTGGCCAGCGAACACACGCGGGAGACGGGGTCGTAGACCGCGTAAAGGCAGGTGGCGCTGGTCTCGCCCGCATCCTCCCCCTCCTCGTGCTGGAGGCGGATGACCACGTCGTCCAGGTGCGTGAGAAGTTCGTCGGGCATCAGGTCGATGTCGGCGAAGGCACGCACCGCCATGCGGAGGCGGCCCATCGTGGCGGCGGCGCGCAGTCCGCGTCCGACGACATCGCCCACGACGAGGGCCACTCGGGCTCCGGACAGAGGGATCACGTCGTACCAGTCGCCGCCCACGCCGGCGCGGGAGCCACTGGGCAGACAGCGTGAGGCCGCGACGACGGCGGACTGCTCCACCGTGTGCCGCGGCAGCAGGCTCCGCTGGAGGGTGAGCGCGGTGGAACGTTCGTTGGTGTACCGGCGGGCGTTGTCGATGGACACCGCCGCTCTGGCTGCGATCTCCTGGGCGAGGAGGAGATCGTCCTCGTCGAAGGGCGCGCTGCTTCCCGTACGGAAGAACTGGGCGAGGCCCAGTGTCTCCCCACGGGCCGCCAGGGGAAGCAGCATGGCCGAGTGGAACTCACCGCGCGGGTGGCCTCCGCTTGCGTCGTACGAGGCGTCGGTTGCCCCGACGCGGCGTAGTACGGGCGTGCCGGTCGCCAGTGCACGGGCCGGCTCCGATTCCGCCGGGTAGCTGTGTGTCCGTCCGGTCGGTACGGGGAACTCCGTGGTGCCGTCGTCCGGTACGGACCGCTGGGTGACGCGGCGGAGCGGTGACGGCTCCGACGGTGGCGACGCGTCCTCGTCGTCGAGGACAGAGGCGAGGAGGTCTACGGTGGTGAAGTCGGCGAAGCCTTCGCCGCCGACGTCCACCAGTTCCCGGCAGGTGCGGCCGATGTCGAGCGTGGTTCCGATGCGCCGGCCTGCCTCGTTGGCCAGGAGAAGCCGCCGCTGCAGCCGGCGGTCGCGTTCCTCCTGGTAGGCCGCGACGACGCCTACGGAACTGCGGTCGACGTACTCGAAGCCCGTCTTGATGAGCCGGACCGCCACGGCGTTGATCAGCTCCGGGTCGTCGGTGAACCGCGGTACCTCCGCCTGGATCAGCCGCAGCAGGCCGACGTGACCGAGCCGGTAGGCGCGCAGGAGGGTGCTGATCGGCACCCCGTTGCGGGCGAACCTCCGAGCGAGCTCGACGGACTGGGGCGGGGGCGCGGCCTCTGCCGCTTCCGAGCCGTGTTCGAGCACTGTCAGGAGCGCGGTGACGTGCCCGGCCGTCTCCTCGGACGCGAAAGCGGCGATGTCCTCGTACTGCCACAGCTCGGGAAGCTCGCTGCGGGGGAACCGCAAGACGGCGTCGACCGCCTCGTCCGTCCGTGGCCTGAGCTCCTGAGCCAGACGTCGGAGGAGCGCGTCGACATCGGTCCTCATAGTGGCATTGTCCGGAAAGGTGCGGCCGCCTGCCACCGGGTGAGGTGGCGGTCGGGGGGCGGGGGAAATTGACGGACCGCGATCAACCATGCGTAAACTCGAAATCGATTCGGCATCGGTTTCGATTGTACGGTCAGCCGTGCCTGCCTCTCCAGCACCCCGGCCCAACAGGTCGGCTGCGGGGGCCACCCGGACCAGCAACGCCCGACGCGGGCCACGGTGGGACCCGGGCCGTCACCCCACCCGCACCCTCGCTGCCCGGAGGCTTCCGTGCGCTTCCCTTTCGTTCAGGCTCCGCCCGGCGGTCCGCCCGCACCGACACGCGACGCCGACGGTGCCGCGCGGCGCGTCCGGCGAGCATTCCTGGTCGCCAACGCAGTGCCCCTCGCCACAGGTGTCGTCCTGTCCTGCTCCACAACCCTTTCCGGGACCCACGTGTACGGGCGGCTCACGCTCGGCCTCATGGGGGGAATCCTGCAACTCGGTGTCTTCCTCGCTGCCGTGGGGTGGTACGAGGACCGGTCGACGTGGCTGTGCGATCCCGCCGAGCAGCCCCTGGCTTCCGGCCGGCCCCACGCCGGTCCTTTGAGTACGTCCTCCACGCGAGAGTCCGGGCGGTGACCCGGTGACGACTCCGCTCCTCCTGAGTTCGGGCGTACTCGACCCCGTCGGCTCGGCCGCCCGGGCTTCCGTGATCAGTGCCTTCCTGGTCTTCATCGGCCTGTGCCTGCTGTGGGTCTTCACCCTCGCGAGCCAGGACGACCGTCCGGAGAACCTCTACGTTGCCGACCGGTCCCTCTCGCCGGTCTTCAACGGCTTCGCCCTGGCAGGTGAGTTCATCACGGTCGTCGCCCTGTTCGCGATCTCGGGGGCGATCGCCCTCTTCGGTTACGACGGGTTCGCCTCTGCCGTCGACAGCGTCCTCGCGCTCGGTGCGCTGCTCCTCCTCGCGGGGAGGATCCGTGCCGGCGGGCACTACACGCTCGGCGGCCTGTTCTCCCTGCGCGCGTCGGGCCGGGGACCGCGCACGGCGGCAGCAGTGGTGACGCTCGTCATCACGATCCCCCTGCTCATCGTCCAGCTACGGGCCGCCGGCATCAGCGCGGCCCTCCTGCTCGGCATGTCGAGCAACGCGGCCCAGGTGCTCTGCACGGTGCTGATGGGTTGCCTCGTCGCCTGCTTCGCGGGGGTGGCGGACCTGAGGGGCACCAGCTTCGTGCAGGTCGTCAAGGTACCCGTCACGCTGGTGACGCTCGCGGTGGTCGCCCTGCTCGCCCTGCGAAAGTTCTCGTGGAGTCCGGGCGCCCTGCTCTCGGCCGCGGTGGAACAGAGCACGGATCCGGACGCGTATCTGAGCAGGGGGCTCTGGGCGCACACGGCGGGCCTCGGCCCTGTGAACACGATCAGTGACCACGTCGTCGTCCTCGGCACGGCGATGATGACCCACCTGATCCTCCGTGTCGCCGCCGCGCGGAACGGGTGGTGCGCACGCCGGTCCACGAGCATCGCGGTGGGTCTCACGAGTGCCTTCTACCTCCTCCTGATCACGGTGGGATTCGCGGCGGCGGCCGTGGTCGGCAGCGAGGTGATCGGTGGGGTCGACGCGAACGGTCAGGGGGCCCCGATCCTGCTCGCATCCGGCGTCCTCGATCGGGCGTCGACGGCACGCGTGGTCCTCATCACCGTGATGGCGTGCCTCGCCTTCCTCGCCGTGCTGACAGCGGTGACCAGCGTGACCTTCGCCGCCGCCGTCTCCCTCACACGTGACGTCATCGTCAGGAACGGCCGCCCCCTCACGGATCAGGGCGAGATCCGGGCTCTTCGCTCGGTCGTCGTCGCCCTTTGTGTGGGCGGGCTGGCGCTGTCCGTCGCCGTCAGCCAGTACCCCGTCGAGTTCTTGGTCACCTTCTCGCTGAGCGTCGCGGCGACGTGCGTCTTCCCTGCGCTCGTCTACTCCTTCTACTGGCCGGGGTTCAACCGCCGAGGGCTGTCGTGGTCGGTTTACGGCGGGCTGTTCCTCTGCACGGTCCTCACGTTCTGCTCACCCGTGGTCTCCGGCACCGACTACGCACTGTGGCCGGAAGCGGCGTTCGACTGGTACCCCTTCCACACTCCCGGTCTGTTCTCCGTCCCGGTGGCCTTCCTCCTCGGATGGCTCGGCAGCAGGAGGCCGTCCCGGCGGGAGGAGGGGGATTCTCGAAATCCCGGTCACGACCGGGTGGAGGCAGAGAGAACCGGGTGGTGATCGGTTCGCCGGCCGTGCCCGTTCTCACATAAGAGGCGGCGGACTGCCGGGCGCCGGGTCCGGTCACCTCGGACCGCACCGCTGCTCCGACGGCGCGTCGCCGACGCAGGCGGTCGCGGCGCCCCGGCCGACGCAGCAGGTCCTGACAGCGCCTTCCGCCGGTCCCGGCCGGCGACGAAGCCTGTCGACTCGTCATCGGCCCCGGCCCGTCGGTGACAGTCGTGCACACATGCGGAAGGGGCCCCGCGGACCGGCCGATAGGAACGGCAGTCCCGAGGCCCCCTCTGCCCCATGGCCCGGTCAGGTCACCGGAGCCGCGCCGCGTCGGGCGTTCCGCCGGCTTCCGTTGATCCGGTCGTTGATCCGGTCGACAGTCCAGATGGTCCGCAGTCCTGGAGCCCCCATCATCACGGGGCGTCCGAACTTGGGCTTCTTCATCCAGAGGGTTTTCAGGTCCTCGTGCTGTTCTCCGTCCACGATGTGGTCGGCGATGAGCGAGCCGAGGTACGGCGCCTGGGCCAGGCCGTGGCCGTTGCAGGCGACCGAGTAGAAGACGTTGTCGTCGATGTTGCCGGCGAGCGGAAGCCACGACGTCGTGATCCCGATCCATCCGCCCCAGGCGCGCGCTGCTGCGACGTCGGCCAGCGCGGGGAAGCGGGTCTCGAAGCCGCGTGCGAGGTCGGCGACGACTGCCTCGTCCGGCTTCCTCAGGGGAAGCGGGTAGCTCTTCCCCCGCTGGATCCGACGCACGCCGAACACGATGGTGTTGCGCGAGGTGAGCCGGTAGTTCTCCATGAAGTTGTGCTGGGTGACCACTCCCGAACGGCTGGTCCAGCCGAGTGCTGCCAGCCGCGCGGGGTCGATGGGCTCGGTCTCCACCTCGGTGACCCAGATGGGTACGGACAGTCGTTTCGGAGTGATCGCCAGCTCGCCGCCGAAGGCGTTCGTGGCGAGCACGAGCTTGTTCGCGCGCACCTCACCACCGGGTGTCATGACGGTGATGTGATGGCCGTCCCGCGTGATGTCGGTGACCCTCGTGCGCTCGAAGACCCGGGCACGCGACGAGAGGACGGCGCGGCGGATGCCCAGGCTGAACTTGCCGGGGTTCATCATCCCGCCGACGGACTCGCGAAAACCGCCGAGGAATCCGCGGGGGATGCCCAGCTCCGCACTCGTGCCGAGCTCGACCTTCCCGCCGGCCTTCCGCAGGATCTTGGTCACGCGACGCACGCGGCCCATTTGCCCACGGGACACGGCGGCGCAGACGTTGCCGGTGGCCTCGTAGTCGCAGTCGATGTCCAGCCGTTCGATCAGGTGCTCCACGAAGTGCGCGGAGTTCTCGGCGAACCGGACGATGCCGGGGAACTTCCTGGGGTAGAGGATGTTCAGGAACTGGATGTCGCCGCCCGGGGCACCTGCCAGCTGCCCTGCATTGCGCGAAGCGGAGCCGTGGCCGCAGAACTCGGCTTCCAACAGCACCACGTCCTGGCCGCGCTCGGCCAGGCGCAGCGCCGTCGACATCCCGGCCAGTCCGCCGCCCACGACCGCCACCTCACAGGTGATGTCCTCTTGCAGGGCGGGCTGGACGTTGCTGGGAGGGTCGACCCATCCACTGAAGTTGGTGTACTCGACGTTGTCCGTCTTCATCACACGTTCCTTGCTTCGTGTTGTCAGTGGCAGAGGCTCGACTTCAGGCCAGCCGGCGCTTGAGGATCTTTCCGCTGCCGGTCATCGGCAGGCTCGACACGATCTCGACGATGCGGGGGTACTTGTAGGAGGCCATCCGTTCCCTGCCCCAGGCGATGAGCTCGTCGGCGATGAGGGAGGCGTCCTTCTCGAGGATCACGAACGCCTTGACCTCCTCACCATGGCTGTCGTGCGGGACGCCGATGACCGCCGCGAGGCTCACCGCGGGATGGGTGTGAAGCACCTCCTCGATCTCGCGGGGGTAGACGTTGAAACCGCCGCGGATGATGAGGTCCTTCGCCCGATCGACGATGTAGTAGAAGCCGTCCTCGTCGCGTCGCGCGAGGTCCCCGGTGCGGAACCATCCGTCGCGGATCGCCTCGGCCGTCGCCTCCGGGCGGTTGTAGTAGCCCTTCATGACGTTGTGGCCCCTGATCGCGATCTCGCCGACTTCTCCGGCCTCGGTGACCTCCGTCCAGTCCGGTCGGATCAGCTTCAGCTCCACACCCCAGATCGGGACGCCGATCGAGCCCGGTCGGGACGCGAACCGGGGGTCGCTGAACGTGGCGACGGGCGATGTCTCGGACAGCCCGTACCCTTCGAGCACGGTGACGCCGAGGCGCTGCTCGACCCGGTTGATGATCTCGACCGGCAGGGCCGCCCCACCGGAGATGCCGATCCGCAGGTTGCCGGCGATCCGACGGACGTCGACGTCGTCGGTGAGGGCGTTGAGCAGCCCCCACCACATGGTCGGAACACCCGCGAAGAACGTGATGTCCTCGCGGCTCATGAGCTCGACCACCTCACGGGCGGCGAAGCGCGGCACGAGGTGCAAGGTCGCCGCGACCGAGAACCCGGCGTGCATCTGCACCGTCGCGCCGAAGGTGTGGAACAGGGGAAGGCACACCACGTGGCTGTCGGCGGCCGGTTCGTTGCGGAACAACCGGTTGCTGGCCAGCACGTTCATCATCGTGTTCGCGTGGGAGAGCTCCGCTCCCTTGGCCTGTCCCGTCGTTCCCGACGTGTAGAGGATGACCGCGGTGTCGGTCGGCTCCCTGACCACCGACTCGAACACGGTGCTCATACCGGCGAGTGCCTGACCGAGCGTCTCCGTACCGGCGATCGGGCTGGGAGATTCCTGGTCGGCGGTGATGACGAAGAAGTGCTCGACCGTCTTCGCCTCGAGGTAGCCGGCATGACCCTCTGCGGCCATGGCGAGCTCCGGGGTTCCTTCGAAGCAGAAGTACGCCGAGACGTCCGCGTCGCCCAGGTGGTAGGCGATCTCGCGGCCCTTGAGCAGCACGTTGAGCGGGACCACGACGGCACCCGCCTTGAGCACGCCGTAGTAGACGATGGGGAAGGAGGGCAGATTGGGGCAGCTGAGGGCGACCTTGTCACCGGGGCGGATGCCCCGGGACACCAGCAGGTTGGCGACCTGGTTCGCCGCCGCGTCGACCTGGCGGTAGGTCAGCCGGGTCGGGCCGAGCACGAGCGCGTCCCGGTCCGGGAACGTGCGGGCGGAGTCTTCGAGGAGGATCGAGAGGTTCAGCAAGGTGGTTCTCCAGCGGCTCTGGGTTGGTCATCGGGTGATCTCGACGGCTGAGTCGAAGACGTCAGCCCTCAGCCGCTGCGTCGTTCACCCGTGTCCCGAACACGACAGCGGCGCGATTCACAGCGGAAGGTCCGGCGAGTCGACTCCGACCACCCGGTCACCGCAGAACACGCGCACCGACTCGGCGGGGCCGTGACCGCCGAGGCCGGACGGTCCCCAGAAGCTCTGCGCGGAATCGTCGCCGAGGTCGGCGAGCTTGGCGCCGTTGACCCGCACCTCGCCGGACAGCACGCGCGAGCCGACCTCGATCGCGCGTTCCGTGTCCCCGCCGAACACATAGGCATCGAGTCCCGACGGGTGGGCGTTCGCGATGCGCAGCGCCTCCTCGTCGGAATCGACGGCGTGCAGGGACACCACGGGACCGAACAGCTCCGCAGTGGCTTTCGCCGGGTCGGCCCCGGCGGCGACGGTCGGCGAGAGGAAGAACCCGTCGAGCTCGGGCAGCCGGGCCGGCTGGTGGACGCTCGCCCCCAGGGCGCGCAGTCCTTCGATCCGGCTCTCCAGCGTCGCGAAGTGCGGTGCGTTCGAGATCGGACCGAGCTCGGCGCTCTCGTCGAGCGAATGACCGATCACGATCTTGGAGATGCGCTCGGTCAGCGCTTCGAGCAGCGGCCCCACCAGGCTGCTGTGGGCGAGCACCTTGCCCGGCCCCTCACACCACTGGCCGTTCAGCTTGGTCATGCCCTCGAAGATTCCGTCGGCGGCGACCTCGACGTCGGCGTCGTCGAGGACGAGCGCGGGGTTGTTGCCGCCGAGCTCCAATTGCAGGACCTTGAAGTCCTCCGCGGCGGCCCGGGCGATCGCCCGGCCGGCGGCCGGACCACCGGTGAACGACAGGACCTTGATGCGCGGGTCACCGGTCAGTGCGGCACCCACGTCGCCCCGGCCGTGTACGAGCTGCAGCGCACCGCTGGGCAGCCCGGCTTCGACGAAGCACTCGACGACGATCTGCGCGCTGCCCGGGGCGTGCTCCGACGGCTTCAGGATCACCGGGCAGCCCGCCGCGACCGCGCTCACGACCTTCGCCGCGGGAATGAAGCTCGGGCCGTTCCAGGGCGTGAGGATCGCGGCCGGCCCCCACGGGACCTTGTACAGGCGGACATCGCGGCCGCCCGCCGCCAGAGCGCGCACCCGGGGGATGTTCAGCAGGTCCGCTGCCGTCGCCCGGATCCTGGCGGGCAGGAACTCCGCCACCATCCGGGTGACGCCGATCGGCACACCGCTGGTCAGGGCATCCGTACGGGCGATGTCCTCGACTCGGGTCTCGATGAGCGCGGCGACGCGTTCGAGCACGTCGGCGCGCTCCTGGCGGGCCTCGTCGTCCCACCGGCCGACGCTGTACACGCGTTCGGCGTGCTGCAGCGCCCGCTCGACGTCCTCGGATCCGGTCGTGACCGTGCGGTGCACCGGTTCCCGGGTGTTGGGGTCGACGTTCCATTCGCCCTGGATCGTCTCGCAGTCGCTCCAGGCGTCCGCGATGTAGTTCACCGGCTGGGGAATCGTCGTCTCGCCGCTCGACATGTGAGTCACCTCTGCATCCGTTGTTGGTCAGGCCTTGAGGTCGACGACGACGCGCGTCACGTCACCGCTGCGCATCGCCTTGAAGCCCTCGTTGATCTCGCCGAACGGGATGACCTGCGTGACCATCTCGTCGAGCAGCAGCCGCCCCTGCTGGTAGAGGCGCGCGAGCTGGACGATGTCCTGACGCACCTGCCCCGATCCCATGTACGAGCCGATGAGGCGCTTCTCGCCGAAGAAGAAGTCCGACGCGGGCACCTTGAGTTCGGTGCCCTCCGGGGCGATGCCCACCAGGCACGCGGTGCCGGTCGCCCGCACCACCGAGAGTGCCGTGGCCGCGGTGCGCGCCGAGCCGACGGCCTCGAACGAATAGTCGACGCCGTCGCCCAGCAGCTTCCGAACCTCCGCGGCGACGTCTTCGGCACCCCCGTTCACGACATGCGTCGCGCCGTAGCCGCGCGCGGCCTCAAGTCGCGCCTCGTCCAGGTCGATCGCGACGACGGCCGAGGCCCCCGCCAGTCTGGCTCCCTGGATGATGGCCGACCCGACGCCACCGCAGCCGATCACGGCGACCGTGCTTCCCGGACGCACCTGGGCGCCGCGGAAGACGGCGCCGACGCCGGTGATGACACAGCACGCCAGGAGACACCCCACGTGCAGCGGCACCGCGTCGTCCAGCTTCACCAGCGCGTTCTCCCGCATGAGGGTGTGCCGCGAGAACGCGCCGATGTCGCCGAGCCGCTCGACCGGCTCGCCGTTCGTCAGCTGGAACGCGGGACGCGGGCGACGACGGACCTCCGCCACGCGCCGACACTGCGTCGACCGGCCGGCCTCGCAGTTGACGCAGCGGCCGCACGACGGCGTCAGCGCCCCGACCACGCGGTCGCCGACCCGCAGTCCGGTCACCGCGGAGCCGGTCGCCTCGACGACTCCGGCCACCTCGTGACCCACCACCACCGGCAGGTCGGTCGGCACCGTGCCGGTCATGTAATGCAGGTCGCTGTGGCACAGTCCCACGTGCGAGACCGCGACGCGCACCTCGTCGGGCTCGGGATCGTCGACCTGGATCGCGGTCATCTCGAGCGGTTCGTTCACCGCGGTGAGCACCGCGGCCTCTGTGTCGATCACGTCTTCTCCTCAGTTGTTCCTTGCAGAAGGGGCCGTACCGACCCCTGTCCCGAGCTACTTGCCGGTGCCCTTCGCGGTCCAGAAGCCTTCGATGCCGGCCCTGAACACGCCGCTCTCCCAGGTCTGGCGCGCGGCGGCGTCCTCACGGGCGAAGGCCTGCTCGATCTCGTCGAGCCGCGGCCGCAGCAGCGCGAGATGAAGCGCCGTCGTGTTGTTCTCCGGCGTCCACTCGACGACCAGGTCGACCGCGCGGTCGACCAGCTCGTCGGGCGCGACGATCTCGTCCAGGAGACCGATCCGCAGGGCCTCCTCGGCGCCGATCCGCGGCGAGCCGAGGACCATGCGCATCGCGTGGTTCCGGACAAGCCTGTTCAGCAGCAGGCTGGACGCGTTCGAGATCGTGATGCCCCGGCCGTTCTCCGGCTGGTAGTACTCCGCCTTCGGACTTCCGATCCGTGCGTCGCAGCAGAGGGTGATCTCCGAGGCACCGCCCACCGCGAGACCGTTCACGGCCGCGATGACGGGGACCCGTGTCTCCACGATGGCGCGGGTGATGTCGTGAAAGGTCTCGAACGCCTCCCGCATCTCCTCGTACGAGGAGGGCGGCGCCTGGAGGTCCTCACCGGCTGAGAACGCCCGGCCCTCACCCGTGAGCACGATTCCGCGCACGTTGTCGCCGGCCCCGAACTTCCTTATGACATAGGCGAGTCGCCTTCGCGTGACGACGTCCATGGCGTTCAGCTTCTCCGGACGGCGCAGGGTCAGTACCGCCACGCCCCGTACGACGTCGACGTCGAGGACGTCCGTGGACGGGGGGGAGGACGGGACGGTGGGTGCGCCCGCAGAGCCGCGCCGGGCGCCCAGGTCGAAGGTGACACCGGGCTCGGCCGCGGCGCGGGCCTTGAGGGCCGGCTTGGACACGCGCTCGGACGGTGTCCGCGGGAAGTCGACGACGAACTCGACGTAGCGCGGCACTTTGAAACGGGCGAGCTGACGGCCGGCCCGGTCGACGATCCGTGCGGCGGTCGTACGGTCGGCCGGCACCCCGGCGGCGAGCTGGACGAAGGCCTTGACCTCTTCACCGAAGGTCTCGTCGGGTTCGGCGACGACGGCGGCGGCGATGACCTCCTCTTCACGTTCGATGGCGGCCTCGACCTCGGCGCTCGCGATGTTCTCGCCGCCCCGGCGCACCATGTCCTTGATCCGACCGACGAGCTGGACGCCGCCGTCCGGCCGGCGGACGACGACATCGCCGGTGTGCAGCCAGCCGTCCCGCAGCACCTTGGCGGTGTCCTCCGGACGGTTCCAGTAGCCGCGCATCAGCGGCCTGCCCGAGACGATCAGCTCACCGGGCTCGCCGTCGGGCAGGTCGGCGCCCTGCGGATCGACCACCCGGACCTGCTTCGTCGGCGCAGGAAGCCCCAGGCTCCCGCTCCCCACGGCGTTCACGTCATCGACGGAACTGAACAGGTCGACGCCGGACTCGGTCATGCCGTAGATCTCCCGCCACGGCGCTCCCCAGCGTTCCTCCAGCTGCGCGTGGATCCCGACCGGGATGCCCGAACAGAGCACCAGGCGCAGCTGGTTGTCCAGGTCGTCGGGGTTCGGCGGTTGCTTGAAGAGCAGCGTCGGCATGGACCCGAGCACGTAGAAGAAGGTGGCACGGTGGCGGCGGACATCGGCGAAGAAGCCCGACGCGGAGAACCGGGGCAACACGACCAGCGGGGCCCCGATCGTCAGGGCGAGCGCGGTGTTCCACTGCGGATCCATGTAGGAGAACGGCTGCGCGGTGAGCAGGACGTCGTCGGACCCGAGGCCGGTCAGTGCGGCGCAGGTCCAGCCCAGCCGCACCCAGTAGTCGTGGGTGAGCATGCATGCCTTGGGGAAGCCGGTGGTGCCCGACGTGTACTGCAGGTTCGCCAAGGTCTCGGCGGCAGCGCTCACCGCCGGAGCGGTCGCCGGGAACGGCGCGGACCCGTCCGCTGCGACGTCGACGATGCGCAGGTCAGCCAACTCGGTTTCGGCGTCGGTGACTTCCTTCAGGAGGCCTACCCGCTCGTGGTCGGTGAACACGACCCGGGCTCCCGAATCCCGCAGGAGGAAGGTGAGATCAGCCCGCTTGTACGAGGAGTTGACCGGCACTGCCACCGCCCCGGCCTTCAGCGCGGACAGCCACACGACCGGCCAGTGCACGATGTTCGGGAGCATGATCGCGACACGGTCGCCGGGCTGGATGCCGTCCACCTCGATCAGCCGATGTGCCAGCCTGGAGGTCCAGTCGTCGATCTCGGCAAACGTCCAGGATCCGTCGCCGAAGCGCAGGAACTCCCGATCGGGTGATCGCTGCGCACGCTCGGCCAGCAACCCGGTCAGCGTCGCGATGGACGGGTCCTCTCCCATCTGCTGGGGCCCTACGGCCGGCTGCGGACGGCGAGAGGCCGCATCTGCCTCTCGCTGAGGCGTTTCCTTCACGACCACGACTGCTCCCCGGCCACGGCACGGCTCTGCTCGCGTCGGTTCGGCTCCGCGTCGACCGACTCGTTGTGCCTGTGCAGGACGCGGTAGGCGAAGTAGTAGGTGAACATCTGGAGACCCCAGGTGCTCAGCGCGCCGATGTAGAAGAGGGTGTGCGCCGCGTCGTCACCTGGAATGTGGACGAAGTCGTATGTCCAGGCGATCGCGCATCCGGCGGCGGTCGCCAGAATCACGCCGGCGGCCATTCCCTTCGCATCGATCGACCAAAGCCGCCTCGCGAAGTAGATCAGGAACAACGTGGTCAGAACATTGACCACGATGAGGAAGATGGCGACCCCCACGCCGAGCCGCCCGCTGAAGAACAGCAGGAAGAGTCCGACCGCGGCGGCGAACACGAACGCCCCGACATCCGTCCGCACGGACGGCTTGTACCGGTGTGTCACCTGCATCAGGCCCATGACGAGGATCAGCGTGATGCCGACCGACCGGGAGAACTGGTCGAAGAAGAACGCGACGGTGTACATGGGACTCTTCTCGTCGGCGCCCACGAGCGCATAGACGAGGAAGTTCGACCCGGAGGTGGCGACGATGATCCATTCGAGGCCGAGAAGATAGTTCTTGAAATTCCGAATGAATTTCCACCCGAAGGTGAATCCGACGACGATCATCCAGACGTCGGCGAGCAGAAAAAGCAGGTCTCTGAATGCCATTTTTTCCTCGGTTCCTTGATCCTCGTCAGAGCGTGGTGGGCAGGCCGGCGTCGATCGAGGTGTAGTCGTCCCGCTTGAGCAGGTCCGAGGGGTCGGACATCTGGCCGGCGACTTCGGCCCAGCCGAGGTAGTGCTCCGACGACCAGTCGAGGGCTCGCTGGATCTCTTCCGGGAGCTTTCGGATCTGTTCCAGGCTGTACGTGAGGAAGTGGTTCTCCTCGGTGCGCAGGAAGGCGAGGTCCCAGCCCATCGAAAGACCGAATCGGTGACCGTCCGTGGTGGTGTTCTCGCCGCCGCCGTGATAGGTCGATCCGATCCAGATGAGCGCGGAGCCCGCCTTCATCTCGGTGGGGATCGTCTCCTCGTACCGAGGCGCCCGGTGGTTGTCCCAGAGGTGGGAACCGGGAATCACCAGCGTCCCGCCGTTCTCCGCGGTGAAGTCGCTGACCGCGACCATGATCTGGACCCGAGCTTCGCGCTGGTAGTCCGGATGCCGCCACAGCCAGACGGAATCGTCGCGGTGGAGCGGCTGCGCGCCCTGGCCGGGGCCGATCTTGATGGCCATGGTGGCACCGATGTGCATACCCGCCGGGGCCGGCACCGCCTCCTCTCCGAAGAAGACGTTCAGCGGCTTGTTGAGGATGAGCTCGGCGACCCGGTGGTACAGCGGGTTCAGCGCCACGGTGACCATGTGCTCGGTCTTCGCGAACAGGCCGCCCGCCCGGCGGGTGCGGTTGCCGGCGAACACCTCGTCGTGCCCCGTGTCCACCGCGTCGAGCACGGGATCCAGGTCGTTCTTGAGCCCCGTGATCGTCGCGTCGTCGAAGAGCCCGTCGACGATCACCCCGCCGTCTCGCAGGATGATCTCGACCGCCTCTTCGGGGGTCGTGTCGGCAGTGATCCGACAGAGTCCTGAGGTCGACATGGCAATTCCTTCCAGTCAGGACCGGCGGCCACATCACGCCTCCGCAAGGCGGTGAGGTCATGCTGCTGCATCATGGTCGCTCGATCAAGTCAAATGACTAAGTTCTTGTGCGGAGGAGTCGCAGCGTGCGCCGATCGGGGCAGAGTCGCCTGTTAGCCTGGTTGTCGACTTGATCAAACGTCCAACTTCGACAGGGGGCACAGGTGGCACGGGTACCGACGGCCGAGCGACGCAACGATCTGGTGAACGCCGCCATCCACGTGATCGCGACCCACGGCGTCGACGGTGCGACGACTCGCCGGATCGCCGAGCAGGCGAAGGCCCCGCTGGCGACGCTGCACTACTGCTTCCAGACGAAGGAGCTGCTGTTCGCAGCCGTCTTCGAGAGGTTGGCGGAGCGGTACCGTGAGGTTCTGATCGAGAGCGATGTGCACGGCGACGTCGCCGCGACTGCGCGTGCGATCCTCCGCGGCCTCACGAACTGGTATCTCGAGTCCTCTTCGGAATTCGCGTCCGCGACCGTGGAGCTGATCAGCTGGGCGCAACGCCAGGAGTCGCACCCGGCCGTGACCGTGTACAACGAGGCGTTCAACGTCGTGCGGTCGATCCTCGCGAGAGCGGCCTCCGGCCAGGACATCACGCCCGAGACGATCGATCAGATCGGTTATGTCATCGGTGCGCTTTCCGACGGCTTCGTCGTGAACTGGCTGACGTATGCCGATCGTTCCCGGGCCGCCGAGCAGGCAGAGATCATCGTCGACGTGCTCGATGCGTGGCTGACTGCGAAGCTCGCCTGATCGCAAGAAGCCCTGTGCACGCCTCGCCGCCGAGTTCGCCCGGATCGGCCGGTGGACGGCGACCGGCGAACCCGGGTGTGTGTCCGCCTGCCGGCGAGCCCGCAGGCGGACACCCGGGTCGCCTCGTCACAGGCGCTTGACGGCTTCCTCGACGATCCACGTCATCGTCGGATCGTCGCTCTCCATCCACTCCGGATGCCACTGGACTCCCAGAACGGGTGCGCCCGGGAACTCCACCGCCTCGACCACACCGTCGGCCGTCCGTCCCGTCACGACGAGCCCCGTGCCGCAGTGGTCGACAGCCTGGTGGTGCCAGGAATTGGTGACCGCCCGAGCCCCGAACAGTCCCGCCACGATCGAGCCGGGCTCGAACGTCACGACGTGATCGTTCGTGCCGTCGGTGGGTGCGGCCTCCGGGGACAGATGCCGCACCGCACCGGGCGGAAGGTCGGCGATGAGCGTGCCACCGAGCGCGGCGTTGAGGACCTGCATGCCCCGGCACACGGCGAGCAACGGTATCCCCCGGTCGAGCGCGGCACGTACGAGCGCGAGCTCGTACCTGTCCCGCTCGACGTCGTGGACCATCGGATTCGACCGCGGGTCGACGTCGCGGACCACCGACGTGTCCCCTCCCCAGCACGCCGGGTGCAGGTCCTGCCCACCTGTGATGACCACGCCGGCCAGCCAGTGGCAGACCGCCTCCGCATCCGTCTCGTACGAGAGGTTCACGGGGAGACCGCCGGCCTGTGCGATCCGGATCGCGTAGTCGGACATGTAGCTGTCGGTGCAGCGATCGCCGTACCGGCGGTCCCCACCCCTGATCAGTTCCAGCCGGATCCGTCGGCCGGTGATGCCGATCAGCGGCCGCATCGCCGTCGGCGTGTCGCCCGTCGCGCTCACGGCAGCTCGAAGTATCGGGCGGACTCCCACTCGGAGAGTTCGGCGAACGGATCCCCGCCCGCGGTGTGGAACTGCATCCACTCCCACCGGCGCGACCCGACCCAGTAGTCAACGAACTCGGCGCCGAGGAGATCGCGAAGGATCGGGTCCGCCTCGAGCGCGGCGGCGGCCTTGGTGATGGTGTCCGGCAGCCGGGTGATCTCGCCGGGCGGCATGCACCACGCCATCTCGGCGACCGGCTCCGGCGGTTCGATCTTGCGTTCCACGCCCGCGATCACACCGGCCAGCACGCCGGCCAGCGCGAGGTACAGGTTCGCGTCGGCGCCGGGGACCCGGTACTCCAGGCGGGAGTACGACGGGTGCCCGCACACTGCCCGGACCGCGGTGGTCTTGTTGCTGATGCCCCAGGTGGCCGTGACCGGCGGGCCGCTGAGGTCCACCAGGCGCCGGTACGAGGTGATCTGCGGGAGCACGATCGAGGTGTTGCCCTCGATCGTCGCGAGCAGACCGCCGACGGCATGGCGCATCACCTCCGACGGCCCCTCCTCCGCGTAGAACGCGTTGACGCCGTCGCGCTGGAGGGACAGATTGATGTGCGAGGCCTGCCCGTAGCCCGCGGTGGGCTTGGCCATGAAGGTGACCGTGTGGCCGAGGTCGAACGCGACCTCGCGCATGATCTGGCGGGTTCGCGCCCAGGCGTCACAGACCGCGATCGGATCACCGGGCGCCAGGTTGATCTCGATCTGGCCGGCGGCGTCCTCGTCGTTCCAGGCCTCCCACTCGATGCCGACCGCGTCGAGCCGGTCGGCGACGGCGTTCATGTAACCGGTCCAGTCCTTGGACTTCGCCAGGTGATAGGCCGTACCCGCGCTCCCGCCGAGCGGAGTCAGGTCGCGGTATCCGCGTGCGCGCGCCTCGTGGATGGACTCTTCGAAGACGGTTGCCTCGATCTCGACGGCAACGGTCGCGGCGAAGCCGAGCGAGGCGAGCCGGTCGACCATCCTGCGCGTGAGGTTGCGCGGACAGAGGGGGACCGGCGTGCCGTCCTTCAGCCAGTAGTCGCCGATCACGGCGTCGAGACCCGGCTCCCACTCGACCCGGGTCGAGAGGTCGGGGCGGAAGTAGACGTCGTCCAGATGCCCGCGCCAAGCGGGATACGCGAAGCCGAAGGCCGGGGCGTTGCCGAGGTCGAGCCCGAACAGGAGGTCGGCGAAGGCGAACCCCGAGTCCACGCCGGAGGCGAACTTCTTCGGTGCCAGCGTCTTGCCGAGGAACGAGCCCTCGTGGTTCGTCGCTTCGATCCGGACAGCCCGAACGCTGGTGTCCCGGACGTCAACTCCGGTGACGGGCTTGATGAGTTCAGACATCGTAACGGACCTTCCAGGATGCGCCGATCATGACCGACAGCTGAGAGAGAGTGCCCTGAATCCCGAGCACACCCGAGGACAGGACGGCGAGCAGGTCGTCGGATCCGGAGAACACGCCGGCCAGCGTCTCCGGTGCGCCGGCGATCAGGTAGTGCGTCTCGCCGTCGCCCAGGACGACCTGCTCAAGACCCTCCGGGCCTTCGGTCACCGCGATGAGCACGTCCGGAAACCCCGGTACGGAGCGCCCGGCATTCCAGAAGTGCTCGGCGGCCGCCCGCCAGTCCGGCACCGGCGGCGACAGCGCGAGCAGCGCGCCCGCGGCCAGGTCCGCGTCACCCGAGGGATCGGAGGTGGGTGCGAACCGGGCGTTCAGGTCGACGGTGAGGGTGGCATCGGATTCGACGAGGACTCCGCTCGACACGTCGACGGTGTCGCTGCCGAAAGTGATCGTCGCCGCCTGCGGGGTGTCGTGGGACCGGATCGCCACCGTGGCGGCCGACTCCTGCGGGGCCGGAAGCACATGGCCCGTGCGGGCGGCATCCCGCAGCGTGCGGCCGATCAACCGGACGAGCGGAGTCGCATCGTCCTCGATCCTGATGTCGACCTCTGTGGCCGTCGCTGCGCGGGACACCGCAGGGGCCGTCGTGGTTTCGGTCATCCTCCAGTCCTTTCGACTTCGGGAGATCACACGCGCCGCGAATCGGTCGCCGCGGATCTCGGATGGACCGTGATCATCTTGGCCAAATGACTCGATCAAATGACTAGATCAGGTGACTAGGATGGTGGGGTACGGCTCGCGACCTGTCAATGACTTCGGAGAGGCCCGACAGTGAATGAAGTGAAGCCCGCGTACTGGGACCAGCTGGATGCCGATGCGCAGCATGCGGCGCGGTTCATCGCCGAAACCCTCACCAGACCGGTACGGGAACTGGGTGTGAAGGCCGCACGGAAGCTCCTGGCGACCTCGCCGCCGGAGCGGCCCCTCACCCCTCTTGACCTGGTCGAACAGCTGACCCTGCCGGCCCGCTCCGGCGAGCTCCGTGCGCGCCTCTACCACCCGGACGGCACGCCTCTGTCCGCCGGTCCGTGCCCGGTGCTGCTCTATCTGCACGGTGGCGGCTTCGTCCTCGGCACCCTCGACGGAGTCGACGAGGTCTGCCGCGCGATCGCCGCCCGATCCGGGTGGGCGGTGCTCTCCCTGGAGTACCGACTCGCACCGGAGAATCCCTATCCGGCAGCCCTGGACGACTGTCTCGACATCTTTGCCTGGTTGCGCCGATCGGCTCCCACGTACGGCCTCGATCCGCAGGTGATCGCCGTCGCAGGCGACTCCGCAGGCGGAAGTCTCGCCGCCGCGCTGTGCCTCAAGCTTCGGGACGCCGGTCTGCCAGGGCCTGTGTCCCAGGTGCTCGTCTACCCCGCTGTCGACGACGCGTTCGCCACCCCGTCCTGGGCGGAGTTCGCCGACGCACCCCTCTTGACCAGCGCGGATGCCCGCTGGTTCTGGGAGCAGTACCTCGGACCCGACCACGAGGGAACGGTCGATCACTACGCGGCCCCCATGCACGCCGCATCGCTGCGGGATCTCCCCCCGGCACTGGTTCTCACCGCCGAGGTCGACCCGCTTCGCGACGACGCCGAGGCGTACGCCGAGAGGCTGCGGCGTGACGGTGTGGAGGTCACCGCGACCCGCTGCGCCGGCGTGTTCCACGGCTTCTTCACCGAAGTGGGCGTGTTCGCCAGGACGGACGAAGCGATCTCGCAGGTGGCGCGGCACCTCCGAGACGTTGCCGGCAGCTGAGCGCGCACACGTAAGCCGACTCGACGTGCGTTCGGCTATTGACGGCACTCGGGCCCGTGGCTAGATTCCGTTGGTCATACGACTAAGTCGGATGACTAAGACGTGCGCGCCGATGGGCGGAGGGGCGAACGGCCCCCGCCGAGGCGAAGCCCTGACGGCCAGATGTCACCCACCTTTCGACTACCCGAAGGCACACGCATGACTGAGACCGCTCCACCCACCGCCCCCGTCGTCGACCTCCTCTGTGTCGGCGCGGGATTCTCAGGCCTTTACGCGGCGTACAAGGCCGCCGAGAAGGGCTGGACCTTCGCAGGGTTCGAAGTCGCGCCCGGCGTCGGCGGCACCTGGTTCTGGAACACGTACCCCGGCGCCCGGTGCGACGTCGAGAGCATCTACTACTCCTACTCGTTCAGTCAGGAGCTCCTGCAGGAGTGGACGTGGAGTGAGCGCTTCGCTCCGCAGGCCGAGATCCTCAAGTACATCAACCACGTCGCGGACCGCTTCGACCTGCGCCGGCACTTCAGCTTCAACACCCGGGTGACTTCCGCGACCTGGCTCCCGGACGAGCGGCTCTGGGAAGTGACGCTCGACTCCGGCGAGACCCGGCGGGGTCGCCATCTGCTCGCCGGCTCGGGCGGTCTTTCGGCGCCCAAGGACTTCGACGTGCCGGGCCTGGAGAACTTCACCGGGATCACGGTCTCGACGAGCCGGTGGAACATTCCGCTGAGCGACCTGGCGGGCAAGCGCGTCGCCGTGATCGGTACCGGATCGTCCGCGGTGCAGAGCATTCCGCTCATCGCCGAGGTCGCCGAGCACCTCACCGTGTTCCAGCGCACGCCCAACTACGTGTTTCCCGCACGGAACGCCCCGCTGTCGGCGGACTACGTGGACGAGATCAAGGGCAGCTACGCGGCGATCCGCGAGGAGTGCCGCCACTCGCTCGGTGGCATCCCGGACCGTATCCCGGACGCCGCCGCGTTCGACGTCTCCGATGAGGAGCGGCGTGAGCGCTATGAGCGGGCCTACGTACGGAGCGGATTCAACGGCGTCGGCGGCGAGTTCTCCGACCTGCTGACCGATGCGAGGGCCAACGAGACCGCGGCGGAGTTCGTGCGGGGGAAGATCCGCCAGATCGTCCATGACTCCAAGACCGCCGCGGTCCTCGAGCCCCGCTTCCACGCGCTCGGCGCGAAGCGCAGCTGCTTCGGTACCGACTACTACGAGACCTTCAACCGTCCGAACGTCTCGGTGGTCTCCCTGCGCGACGAGCCGATCGACACCATGACGAGCGACAGCATCGTCACCAGGGGCGGCTCCTACGAGGTCGACGCCATCGTGCTGGCGATCGGATTCGACGCCTTCACCGGGCCGCTGTTCGCGCTCAACGTCTCCACCCCGGAGTCCGGCAGGCTGCAGGACGCGTGGAGCGACGGCGTCCGGACGTACTTGGGCATCATGACCGCCGGCTTCCCGAACTTCTTCATGATCGCCGGACCGCAGAGTCCGGCGCTCGCGAGCAATGTCGTGGTCACGATCGAGCAGGCCGTCGACTGGATCACCGATCTCATCGGGCACGCGAAGGCCGGCGGCGCCGAGGTCGTCGAGCCGACGGTCGAGGCTCAGGACGACTGGGTGAAGATCACCGAGGACACGGTCAACCAGACCCTCTACGCGACCACCGACTCCTGGTACCGCGGTTCGAACGTGTCCGGCAAGCCGACGACCTTCCTCGGCTACGTGGGTGGTGTCGGCAAGTACCGCCGGATGTGTACCGAACTCGCCAAGCGCGGCTACCCGGGCATCGAGCTCGACGGCGAGACCGTCGCTCGCCGCCTCGGCCGCATCCACAAGGAGATCGCATGAAGGTGGTGCACCAGCGCTACGTCGCCCACTCCGACGCGCACTACGCGGGGAACCTCGTCGACGGGGCCTTCGGGCTGAAGCTCTTCGGGGACGCCGGAACGCACCTGGCGATCACCATCGACGGCCACGAGAGCCTGTTCGCCGGGTATGCGTCGGTCGAGTTCCTCGCCCCGGTCCGCGGTGGCGATGTGGTCGAGGTCGAGGCGCGCCTGGCGTCGAAGGGGCGGCGCAGCCGGACCGTCGACTTCGAGCTGCGCATCATCTGCAGGTCCGTCGACGACAGTGGCCGGGCCGAGGTGCTCGCCGAACCCATCGTGGCCACTCGGGCGCGAGGGACGGCGGTCGTTCCGGCCGACACCGTAACGACGACGCCGTGACCATTTGGGGCGTCGGTCGGCGAGGGCGGTTCGAGATGAACCGCAACAGGTGGCCGTTCACGACGGCTTAGAACAGCGTACGGCGGTGGGCCCGCAGGTCCACCGCCGTATCAGGAGACGCCACCCAGGCGTAAAGGGGAGCAGTTCCCAGCCGGGTGGCTGTCCGCACGTACGGCCCGCCGATTTCGGCGGCAGGCCGTACTCATGCATGCGTGGTCCCGCAAACAATCACTCGGAGACTAACATGACTGAGCACAGCGAACTGAGCGGCCTGGCGGGGGAGTTGCGGGCGGCCAAAGCGCCGCGGAGGGGGGCGCTCATCGGAGTGGGTGCCCTGCTCGTCATCCTGACCAACGCGATCATGTTCATCCTGCCACCGCTCTTGCCGGTCATCCAGGCGCAGTACGGACTCACAACGGTCTCCGCCACCATGTGGATCTTCACTCTGCTTACGTTGGGAGGAGGCGCGGGCTACATCCTGCTTCCCCGACTCGCCGATGTGTCCGGCGATCGCAACGCGTCCGTGTTCGCCTCCGGGTGTCTCACCGTCGGAGCTCTCATCCCCGCCGTGGGTGACTCGTATCCGGCCCTGCTCATCGGTTCCGCGATCATGGGCTTCGGTACCGCGGCCCAGCTGCTGCCCTTGGGCTTTCTGCGGCGGAACCTGGCGGAAGAGGGGATCGTCACGGCGGTTCGCGTGTTGGTCATCGCCACGGGAGTCGGGATTGTCGTGGGCATGATTGGCGGTGGGGTCATCGTCGAGAACCTGTCCCTGCGCACCTTCTTCTGTATCCTCGCCGCGGCGTTCGCCGCGACGACGATCGTCTCGTTCGTGGTCATCCCGCACTCCCCGCCGGCCGAGTCCGTCGGCCGCATCGGCGTGCTCGGCACGGTGTGGATGGTCGCGTGGGTCGCGGCGGTGCTGCTGACCCTGACGCAGGGGCTGGTGTGGGGCAATGCGGCCGTCATTCCGCTGATCGCCGGCGTCGTCGGCGGAGTCCTGTGGGTACGTGTCGAACGCAGGTCCTCGGTGGCGGTGTTCGACGTGGCGATGCTGAAGTCGCCCCTCGTCACCGCGGCGTCCCTGTCGGTGGCGTTGTTCGGCGCTGTGAACGCGGCGTTCCTGTTGCTGCTGAGCACCTACAGCCAGGTCATTCCCGCGTACCTCCCGTCGAAGGACGCGTACGGCCTCGGACGCACCGCGCTGCAGACGGGTTGGCTCATGGTGCCCTTCGCGGTGATGTTCGTGGTGGGTGGCAAGGTGGTCGATCGACTGGTCGCCAAGGGGCGCGGTGCTTCTGTGCTGGTGATGGGTGCTCTCCTCACCGCCGCGGGGCTCGGCTGGCTTGCTCTGGCCCACGACCGCCCGTGGCACTACCTCGTCGGCGCCGGTGTGATCGGCCTCGGATGCAGCATGGGATATGCGGCCGGTTTCAGCATTGCCCAGATGGCGGTATCCGAGGAGAAAGCCGGGATGGCCGCGGGCGTGGTCGGCACCGCCATGGCGATCGGCATCGCCTTCGGGTCGGCACTGATCACCGGGGTGCTGAGCGCGTCTGTCGTCCCCGTTCCCGGAACGGACATCGAGGTCGCCGCGGAAAGCCTCTACGGCACCGGCTACTGGATCTCGGTCGGCCTGGCCATGTTGATCGTGGTCGCCGTGCTCATCTCGCGAGTGCGCAACGGCCGGCGCGCGCCCGCCGTGGCGTCCTAGATCGACCACGCTTCCGAGACGAACGCCGCGGCGTGCAGCCCCACTCGTCCAGCTTTCCTCGGAACATCTTCAAGAAGTCCTCGCCCGCGGGGCGCTGACCTGCGCAGGTAGACGTCTAAGGGGTGCTGGCCTGCGGCGTTGCTCCGTTCCGGGGCTGGGTGCTGCTGGGGGTGCCGGACGGCCGCCCCGTGCTCAGACTCGTCTGACGAGCTGTGCGCGGGACGGTGCGGTTCGGATGATCAGGCTGCCTTGGGCTGGGAGTCGGCGAGGTCGTTCAGGACCGCGTTGACCACGGGCCAGCACATGTCCAGGGTGTCGCGGTCCGGGGCGTGAGCCTCCCGGATCTCGGCGCGCGGATGGACGAAGTTGCGGTACTTGCGCAACTCGTGGCAGAAGCGTTCGACGTCGGCCCCGATCCAGCCGGCGTCGTGGCAGGTCTTGATCAGGGAATCCAGGCTCACCCTGTCGGGGAGGTGCGGCCGAGCAGGGAAGCATCGCGCTCGTGAACGACGTGGACGAGGACGCCTTCGAGGAGGCTGCCGAGCATGACGATGGCGTCCACATGGGCGCCGTTGGCGTAGCAGGTGTGGGCCTCGTCCAGGCGGTGCTGGAGGAGGCCGGCCATTTTCTGGTGGCTCCGAGGACAGGAGCGCCAGCAGCACGATGGCCATGACCACCCCAGGGAGAGCAACATCCCGTCGTAGCGGAGCCTGCTGCCGCGGCACGCGGTGGAACAGTCCGCCGTCGTCGCGGCCTCCCGCTACCTGCCCAGTGGATCCCGCGCCGGCGTGGGCGGCGACTGGTACGACGTGATCCCGCACCCCGTTGCGGGCGAACCTCCGAGCGAGCTCGACGGACTGGGGCGGGGGCGCGACCGCTACCGCTTCCGGGCCGTGCTCGAGCACTGCCAGGAGGACGGTGACGTGCCCGGCCGTCTCCTCGGACGCGAAAGCGGCGATGTCCTCGTACCGCCACAGCTCGGGGAGCTCGCTGCGGGTGAACCGCAACATGACGTCGACCGCCTCGTCCGTCCGAGGCCTGAGCTCCAGAGCCAGACGGCGGAAGAAGGCGTCGACATCGGTCCTCATACGGGCATTGTCCGGAAGCCAGCGGGCATCTGCCACCGGGTGAGGGAGGGGCAGGCTCCGACCCCCGGGGCGATTGCGGTAGGTGACCAATCGTGCGTAAGTTCGAAATTGATTCCACGTTGGCTTTGTTCGCACCGTCTGTCGTGCCCACCTCTCCGACGCCCCGGCCCCACAGGCCGGCTGCGGGAGCCACCCGGGACCAGCAGAGCCTTACGCGGGCCACGGTGGGACCGGTGCTGTCACCCCATCCGTACCCTCGCTGCCCAGAGGCTTCCGGGCACTCTCGCTCCGTCCCTCTCATCCCGGCTCCGCCCAGAGGTCCGCCCGCACCAACACGTGACGACGGCCCCGACGGTGCTGCACGGCGCGTCCGGCGAATGTTTCTGGTCGTCAACACGGTCCTCCTTGCCGTAGGTGTCGTACTTTCCTGCTCCACAACGCTTTCCGGGGCCCCGTTCGCGGGCGCCTCGCGTGCGTCGCCGGGCCGCGGGTGCGGGCGCCAAGCACCGGCTGGTATTCACCGATCGGGTGGTCGCGACACTGACCCATCTGCGATGCGATCTCCCGCAAGTCGTTCTGGGTCCGCTGTTCGGGATCGACCGCTCCACGATCACCCGGGTGGTGGCGGAGATGCGTGCTCTGCTCGCGCGCCGCGGTTTTGCGATGACGGACCGTCCGGGCATACGGCTGCGCACCCTCGCAGACGTCTTCGCTTACGCGCAGGCCGAAGGCGCGGCCTTGCGGCTGGATGCCACCGATTTCCAGTCCGTCGTCCGGTCGGTCACCGGGGCTGGCGGCGGGCCTTCGTGTCCGGCAAGAGGAAGCGGAACACTATGAAGGCCACCGTCGTCGCGGACGGACACGGCCGTACCCTGTGGGCCGGCAACCTCCGCCCGGGACGCATGCAGGACGCCACCGCCATCCGCGGCGAAGGCGTCGGCGGCCGCTTCCGCCAGTTTTTCGACGTTCAAGTTCTACTTGCTGAAGGGTATTTGGGCTTCCGGCGGGATTGCCCCGCCCGGCGGAACCCTCCCAGACGCCTACCTCGCCATCGCCGGCCTTGTCTCCGACCGCGCCTCCACATGAACCAGGCCCCAGCCCAGGCCAGCGCGTCCCCACCGCAATCACGCACCAACTCGTAACCACCGGCGGGGAGATCTCAGCTGCCGTCACACGCCAGTTCGTCAGCGCTCGCAGTCACTTGACCGACCGCGGAGCACCGACGACGGACTGTTCCGGTGGCCCGTGCGGGCGTGCGAGCGCTATGTGGTGCGGAACCGCTCCCGCTCGACCTCCATGACCAGTCCCGCACCGATCAGCCGCTCCAAGTGCTGCACCGCGGTCCGTCGCTCGACCGCTCCCACGTGGGAGCCCTCGACGTCGGGACGGTAGACGAGGCGGTGTCCGGCGATCTCCTCGACGGTGCGCGGCTCGTCGAGGAACGCCAAGAGTGCCGCGTCCCGCCTCTCCACCACTCGGGCGAAGGCCTCGAGCCGTGCGGAGAACTCGCTCGCGCCCTCGATCACGCCCCTCTGGTGGGCCGTGCCGTACCACCGGACGTCGATCTCCCGGCAGCGGCGCATGGAAGCCTCGAAGTCCGCGAGGCTGCTGCCGGTGTCTCCGTAGTAGGGGCCGAACGACGTCAGGTCGATGTCCGCCACGTACAGGAAGCCGTCCGGTTCGATGAGGAAACCGCAGTGGCCCGCCGTGTGACCGGGCAGGTGGACGACGGTCACGGTGCGGCCGCCGAGGTCGAACACGGTTCCGTCGGCGAACCCCGTCGCGTCGGTCCGGTCCCGTACGTGGAATCGGTCGCGCAGTATCGCGTCGGTGTGCGCGGTGGCGTCCGGCGGGAGACCGTAACCGGTGGCCATGACCTCGCGGGAGCACAGTGCGGCGAGGTCGCCGTCGTGGATGCGGACGGGCACCTCGTAGCCGCCGAGGCCCGCGACGTGGTCCTCGTGGGCGTGGCTCACCAGGACCGTGTCCGCCGGCGGCGCCGCTCCGACGAGCGACAGCGACGGGTCGATGACCAGCGTCTCGGCAGTGCCGCGTACGAGGACGGAATTCGCGTACGGGTAGGCGCCCCGCTCGGCTCCGACGAGCACGGTGACCCCGTCGTACTTCTCTTCCGTGTACCCCGGTTTCGTCATGGTCGGTGCTCCTTCTGGTGCGGGTCTCGTGCTGGTCGGATCGGGCTTACTGGCCTGGTGAGGACAGGTCTGCCGGGCGGGATGAAGGGAACGACCCTGCAGGCCGGCCGCGCACTACCTCTTCGCCTGCTCGTACGCGGCCCGCCGGGAACTCTGTCCGGTGCGGGCCGGCGGCCTCGTGCTGCCCAGCCAGCCGAGGAGGAACGCCGCCGGGACCGAGATCAGGCCGGTGGTGTGGAACGGGTACCAGTTGAAGGACACGTCTGGCCACAGCGCGTATGCGCTGCCGGAGACGGTGGGCGAGAAGAGGGTGAGGACGGTGCACAGGGACAGACCCCCGTACACGCACCACAGCAGCCCCCGGCGGTTGAACCCCGGCCAGAAGAAGGAGTAGATCAGCACAGGGAAGACGCAGGTCGCCGTGACGCCCAGCGAGAACGTGATCAGGAACTCGACGGGATAGCGGTGGAAGGCGGTGGAGAGCGACAGCCCTGCGACGCACAGGACCACGACAGCGGAGCGAAGCGCCCACACCTGTTGGGTGTCGGTAAGGGGGCGCCCCGCCCGGGCGAGGGCACCGTGTGTGAGGGAGACCGCGGCTGCGAAAGTCATGCTGGTCACCACCGTCAACACGGCGAGGAAGGCGACACAGGCCACAACGGTGATGATCACGACGCGTGCGGTCGATCCGTTTCCGAAGAGGCCGGAGGCGAGCAGGATCGGGGCCGCTTGGCCGTTCGCGTCGACCGCGCCGATCTGTCCGCTGCCGACCACGGCGGCCGCCGCGAAGCCGGTCGTGATCAGGAGCAGGTAGAAGACCGCGGTCAGACCCGCGGCGATGCTCGTGGACCGCCGTGCCGATCGTCCGCTCCGCGAGGCGGCGACTCGGAGGACCAGGTGCGGCATCATCGCCATGCCGAGGACCATGACGATGTGGTCGCTGATCGTGTTCAGCGGGCCGAGGCCCGACGTGTGCACCCACAGCCCCCGGCTCAGGTAGCCGTCGGGTGCGGTGCTCTGCTCCACCGCGGCGTCGAGCAGGCCGCCGGGGTTCCATGAGAACCTCCGCACGGCGAGCAGGGTGATCACCGCGAGCGTCACCAGTGTGATGGGCACCTTGACGACCTGGACGAAGCTGTTGCCCCGCAGGTCCGTGACCGCCGCGAAGCAGGCGATGAGGCAGCCCATCAGCACCGTGCAGAGCACCTGGGCCGCGTCGCTCGACATACCGATCAGGAGCGCCGTGCTGATGCCGGCAGCCCGCAACTGGACCATGAGCACGGGAACCGTGATGGTGAGCGTCACCACAGCCGCTGCCGTGCGCGGTCCCCGGCCCGGCGCGCGCAGCGAGAAGAGGCCGCCGAGCGTGTACTGGCCGCTGTCGCGGATCCGCTGGGCGAGGAGGAGGAGCACTCCGAGCGCGAGGACGCCGTCGACGGCGGAGGCGAACCCGTCGTAGCCGAAGAGGGCGACGGCTCCCGATGCTGCGAACAGGGTGACGACGGTGACGTACTCGCCCGCCAGAGCGAAGCCGTTGAAGACCGGCGGGAGCGACCGGTCGGCGGTGTGGAGGCTTTCGGGGTGTTCGTCCTTGCTCGCGAGGGTGAAGACCCACAGCAGGCATAGGCCGATGAAGGCCAGGAAGGTCGTGATCACGGAGGAACGCGCGGCCGAGCCGACCGGGTCGAGTGTGCCCGCGCTCAGGAGGAACGGAGTCGTCACCGTTTCACCCCCCGCCCTCTCGCGAGGAGACGCCCGCGGTCCTGGTCGACGGAAGCCCAGGGACCGGGTGACACTCGTCGGGGCCGTCCGAACGTGCAGACCGGGCCTCATACCACCACACGCTGACGAGGAAGACGCCGAGTTGCAGGGCGCCCCATACGACGCCGAGCGTGAGGTGCCCGTACGCACGGGTCCCCGTCAGCGCGGTGGAGCAGGACAACACGACGCCGACGGCGAGAGGAACCGCGTTGAGGGTCAGGAAAGTTCGCCGGATCTGTCTGCCCGTCCCGTCGGGACCGGCACCGCGCCGCGCCGCGGGCGGACGGCCTGGTGGGGCCGGGGTGGAGGGGAAACGCACGGAAACCTCCGGAAGTGAGGGTGGGCGGCGGGGCATGAGGACACGTGAGGGGGGGGAGAGAGGCGTACCTCTGGGAGCCCGGCGGCAATCGCAGGCCGAGAGTGTCCGGGGCCTCCTCAGGCGTTACACGGCTGCGGGGGAGGCGACCACTCTCACAGTCGGCTGATCGGGCCGAGGGATCTCGAGCGTGCACGCCCCAGGGGCTTGTCTTGATGCGGGCGGAGAACGGAACCGCTGCGCTGCTGGAGCGCGAGCGAGGGCCCGAGGTGGTCGATGATGTGGTCAGCGGCCGACTTGGACACCCTGAACAGCGGCGAATCCCTTGCGCGCGTTTCGCTTGCTGCCGTTGGTCATGTCGTTGAACCTGTCCACGGTCCACGCCGCGCGCAACCCGAGACGCCCCATGATCATCGGAACCGCACGGCCGAACTTCGGTTCATCGACCCAGATGGTGCGCAGATCGTCCGGGGTGATGCCGGTGGCGATTCGATCGGCGATGAGGGACCCCGATGTACGTGGCCTGAGCGAGCCCGTGGCCGTTGCACGCGAGGGCGTAGTCGATGTCGCCGCCGATCGTCCCGGCGATCGGCAGCCAGGTCGAGGTGATTCCGATCCAGCCGCCCCACGCGCGGGCGATCGCCACGTCCGCCAGCGTCGGGAAGCGCCGCGCGAACGCACTCGCGAGGTCGGCGACCACTGCCGGGTCGGGGCTGCGCTCCGGAAGCGGATAGTCCGCGGCACGCTCGATCCGCCGGACGCCGAACACGATGGTGTTGCGCGACGTGAGCCGGTAGTTCTCCATGATGTTGTGCTGGGTGATGAGCCCGGACCGGCTGGTCCAACCGAGAGCGGCGAGACGCTCCCTGGCGATCGGCTCGGTCTCCACCTCGGTCACCCACGTGGGCGACGACAGGCGTTTCGGCGTGATATCCCACTCGCCCGCATAGGCGCTCGTGGCCAGCACCACCTTATCCGCCCGGACGATGCCGCTGGGCGTCTCGACGGTGACGCAGCCGTTGCCGCGGACGATATCGACGACCTTCGACTGCTCGAAGAGCCGCACCGGCGAGGCGAGCACCGCGCTCCGCAGGCCACGCAGGAACTTCCCGGGGTTCATGATTCCGCCATGGATCTCGCGCATGCCGCCGAGGAAGCCGTGCGGGATGCCCAGTTCGCGAGGGGTGCCCTCCTCGACGTGGGCCCCGGCACGGCGGAGGATCTTCGCGATACGACGCGTTCGCCCCAGCTGGCCACGAGAGACGGCCGCGAAAACGTTGCCGGTGGCCTCGTAGTCACAGTCGATGCCGAGCCTCCCGATCAGGCCCTCGACGTGGACGGCGGCGTTTTCGGTGAGGCGGATGATCGCTGGCATACGTTTGCGGTAGAGCAGGTTCAGCAGCTGGATGTCGCCGCCGGGCGCACTTGCCAGCTGGCCGGCGTTGCGGGAGCCCGCGCCGTATCCGCAGAACTCCGATTCCAGCAGGACGGCGTCGACGCCGTGCTCCGCGAGGCGGAGCACGGTCGCCATGCCCGCGAGTCCGCCGCCGATGACCGCGACAGAGCAGGTGAGGCTCTCCGTCAACGACGGGCGGGCGTCGGTGGGCGGATCGACCCATCCTGTGAACGTGGTGTAGGTCGTGTTCGCGGTGGCGCTCATGCGATGTCAACTCCTGTGACGGTGGTCGGGGCGACCGGGACGAGGCCTGCGTCGATCCGCTCGTCGTGAGCAGCGAAGGCGGCATACGCCCGGTAGATGACGAGCATCGCCAGGCCCCAGGTGAACAGCGCGAGGATGTAGAACCGGGTGTGGTCGGCGTCGTCGCCGGGGATTCGCCAGAAGTCGTAGACCGACGCGACGACCACGTTCAGCGCGGTGGCGCCGGCCACCCACGCGGCGTGGGCGCGCTCGCCGAACTTCCAGAGACGCCACGCGAAATAGCACAGGAAGCCAGAGGCCGCGAGTGCGGTGATCAGGAAGAACACCTTGCCCGGCGTTCCGATCTCCTCGGCGAACTCGGAGAGCAGGACCCCGAGGATCGCGGCCAGGGCGAAGGCGCCTACCTCGACTCGGGCTGTGGGCTTGTACCTGTGGGTGACGGCCAGCAATCCGAGGATCAGGATCAGCGTGAACCCGATCGAGCGCGAGAACGCGTCCAGGAAGAAGGCGATGTGGTGCATCGGGGAATGGGGACCGGCCTTGGTCACCCCATAGATCAGGAAATTTGTCCCGGATACGCCCATGATTATCCATTCGAGGCCGATCAAATAGTTGTGATGGCCTCTGATGAACTTCACACCGCAGATGAATCCGACGGCGACCATCCAGATGTCCGACGCGGCGAACAGTACGTCGCGCATGGCAGCGCCTCCTTGCGGGTGACCGTGATCTGGTGCGGCTTCCACAGTGGCGTGCCTGCGAGGACGCCCGCTACGCCGACGTGCACCGATGTGTCGCGACTGCCGCAGCACACTGCACCACGACTACGCCATAGGTGCGGCACCGCAATGACTCGGGCAGTGCACTGTGCACCACGCCGTCACGCAGGACGGGGCATTGCGGTGTAGAGCCACGGCCGCCGCGGCGGGCACCGTGGAATCACACACCGACGTGATCACCACGCAAAGACGGAAAGGCGGCGCGATGAACGCATCGAAGCACCGACCCGAGGAATTCGACATCGTCATCATCGGTGCCGGCATCTCCGGCATCGGCGCCGCGCGGTACTTCGCCGAGGCGTTTCCCGGCAAACGCGTCGTCGTGTTCGAAGGGCGCGACAACATCGGCGGCACCTGGGACCTTTTCAAGTACCCCGGCATCCGATCCGATTCCGACCTGCACACCTTCGGCTACGAGTTCAAGCCCTGGAGGGACCGCGCCGCCATCGCGGAAGCCCCCAAGATCCTGAACTACCTGCGCGAGACGATCGATGAGAACGATCTGGGCGGTCTCATCCGCCTCGGGCACAGCGTGCGGCGCGCGGAATGGTCGAGCGCCGACGCGCGCTGGACGATCGACGTGCACACCGCCGACGGCGACAAGCGTGTCACCGCCAACTGGATCTTCGCAGGCACCGGGTACTACCGCTACGACGAGGGCTACACCCCGCATTTCGAGGGCCGCGAGGACTTCGCCGGCGACATCATTCACCCGCAGCACTGGCCCGAGGGCTACGACTACGCGGACAAGAAGGTCGTCGTGATCGGAAGCGGCGCGACCGCCGTGACGCTGATCCCGTCTCTGCTGACCGGCGAGGGCGCCGCCGCCCACGTGACCATGCTCCAGCGCACCCCCACGTACGTGATGCCCTGGCCGAAGGTCGATTCCCTCGCGCTCCTGCTCACCCGGCTCTTCGGCGAACGCCGCGGTTACGCGATGACCCGGTTCAACAACATCTGGATCGATCGGGGCGTGGTCAAGTCGCTCCGCACGTTCCCACGCCTGGGCCGCGCACTCATCCGGCGCATCAACAAGAAGTCGCTGCCCAAGGGCTACGACGTGGACACCCACTTCAACCCGCCCTACGACCCGTGGGACCAGCGCCTGTGTCTTTCCCCCGACGGCGACTTCTTCGCCGTACTGCGCGACGGCAGCGCCTCGATCGTCACCGACCGGATCACGCGTTTCACCGAGTCGGGGATCCGGCTCGAGTCGGGCGAGCACCTCGAAGCCGACGTGATCGTCACCGCGACCGGCCTCAACGTGCGCCTGCTCGGCGGCATCGACCTGGTGGTCGACGGTGCGCCGGTGAACCTCGCCGACTGCGTCGTCTACCGCGGCACCCTGCTCTCGGGGGTTCCCAACCTCGCCATCGCCATCGGCTACACGACCTCGTCGTGGACGCTGAAGATCGGCATCTTGTGCCGCTACTTCTGCAAGCTGGTCGGACACATGGACGCCTTCGGCTACGACAGCGTCGTCGTCGAGGCCGATCCCGCCATGGAGACGCGGCCGGTCATGGACCTCAGCGCGGGTTACGCGCAACGGGCCCGCGAGACCACCCCGAAGCAGGGCACGGGCACGTGGCAGATGTCGATGTCGTACCCGCAGGACGCCAAGCTGCTGCGCGGCCCCCTGCTGGACGACGCGCTCAAGTTCGGCTCCACCACTGACGAAAGTGCACCCTCGACAGCACGGGAGGCCATGCGTGCCTGACGACACCGAGGACCGCTTCTGCACCCTTCCGGGGGGCACGCGTGTCTGCTACCGAATCGACGGAGAGTCCGGTGCCCCGCCGATCCTGCTCATCGCCGGCCTCGCGGAGGACTTGACGACGTGGTCCGAGCGGTTCGTCTCCGCCCTCGCCGCGACCGGCCTCCAGGTGATCCGGATGGACAACCGGGACTGCGGCCGCTCCACCTACGCGACCACTCCACCACCGAGCACGCTCCGGCAACTGCTCGCCCGGCCCCGTCGGGACGCGTACACGCTGGCCGACATGGCGGCCGATGCCGCGCAGCTGATCGAGTACCTCGGTCTGGGGCCGGTGCACCTCGTCGGGCGCTCGTTGGGCGGGATGATCGCGCAGACCGTCGCGGCGCGGTACCCCGAACTCACCACGTCGCTCACCTCTTTGTACTCCACCACGGGCAATCCGAAGGTCGGGCAGCCGGCCGCGTCGACCATGGCGCTGCTCGCCGCCCCGCCGCCGCGGAACCGGGTGCAGGCCGTGCGTGCGCACCTTCGCATGACGGCGCATCTCGCGGGCACCGGGTTCCCGATCGACGAGGTCGAAGAAGCGGGCCACGCCGTTCAGACGTGGAGCCGCACGGCCGGCGACGGTGCGGCGGGGACCGCGCGCCAGGTCCAGGCGATCCATGCCTCGGGCGATCGGACGGCGGAGATCGCCCGCATCACGGCTCCCACCCTGGTGATCAACGGCGATCGCGACCTCATCGTCGCGCCGTCCGGGGGCGACGCCACCGCGGCCGCGATCCCGGATGCGCGGCACGTGGTGATTCCCGGGATGGGGCACCACCTGCCCGACGCGCTCGCGCTCCTCGTCACCGACCACGTCGTCGGACACCTCGAAAGGGCATCAGCATGACCGAGACACGCACCACGGACGTCGTCGTCATCGGTGCCGGGGTCTCCGGGTTGACCGCGGCGCGGCGGCTGGCGCAGGCCGGCCGGTCGGTCGTGGTGATCGAGGCCGGTGACCGGGTCGGCGGCCGCACGATGAACCTCGACGTCGCCGACGGCGTGATCACCGAAGGCGGTGGACAGTGGGTCGGACCAGGCCAGGACCGGGTCCTCTCGCTCCTGGACGAGCTGGGGCTGGAAACCTTCAAGACCCACGTCGCCGGCAAGTCGATCTACCGCCGGCGTGGCCGCTCGAAGCGGTACGACGGCCTCGTCCCGCCGCTGAGCCCGCTCGCGCTCGCCGACTTCGCCCAGTTGCAGCTGCGGCTGGAGCGGATGGCGAGGACCGTGCCGCTCGACGCCCCGTGGACCGCGCGCCGCGCCCGCTCCTGGGACGCCAGGACCTTCGGGCACTGGCTCGAGGCGAACGCGACGACCGCGGAGGCCAGGGAGATGTTCACGGTCGGCTTCTCGGTGACCAACGCCGAGGACCCGCACTCCACGTCGCTGCTGGTGCAGCTCGCGCGGATCCGGGGCTCCGGCGGAATCGAACACGCCCTCAACATCACCGGTGGGGCGCAGGAGTCACGGGTGGTCGGCGGCACGGTCCGGATCGCGGAGCGTCTGGCCGAGGATCTGGGGGACGCCGTGGTGCTCGACTCGCCCGTCGTCGAGATCGCGCAGGACGCCGACGGAGTCTCGGTCCGGTCGGCGCGGGTCGACGTCCGCGCGGACCGGGTGATCGTCGCGATGTCGCCGGCGGATGCCGCCGGGATCCGCGTCACGCCCGGCCTGCCCACCCGCCGCGTGATGCTGCAGCGTCGCTGGAGCAGCGGCGCGGAGAGCAAGCTCTTCGCCGTCTACGACCGCCCGTTCTGGCGGGACCAGGGCCTGAGCGGCCAGGCGGTCACGGACCTGCCAGTGGCCCGGTACGTCGTCGACAACTCCCCGCCGGACGGCAGCGTCGGGATCCTGCTGACCTTCCTCGGCACTGCCGGGGCCGGGTACGGCCAGCACTGGACCGACGCGGTCCTCGACGACCCCGCGGTGCGACGCTCTGCCTTCCTCGCCGACCTGGCTGTGCTGTTCGGGCCGCAAGCGGCCCATCCGACCGCGTACCTCGAGAAGGACTGGACGCACGAGCCGTGGATCAACGGCTGCGTCGGCTCCCGCGCCCCGGGCACGCTGACCCAGTACACGGATGCGGATCGCCGGCCGGTCGGTCGGATCCACTGGGCCGGCACAGAGACCGCGACGGTCAACCAGGGCTATTTCGACGGCGCGGTCCGCGCCGCCGAGCGCGCCGTCCAGGAGGTGCTGGACTTCGATCCCGTCAGGGTTTCCAGCCGACCCGCTGCGTAGGCATGAAGCGGGCCGCGCGGACGCCCACCTGGATATCTCACCGCCGTCGCGATGCGCGCCCCCCGGCAACGCCTATGCGGGCACATCCGTGGGAGATCGACGCGCCGTCGCCTGCAGGCCGGTACCACTCGCTCACGCCCGAGCACGGCGAGAAGAGCGCGGGATCTCGTCGTCGAAAGCTGCCGCGTTGGAGACGCCTACACGAAGAGCCCCACCGAATGGAGGAGTTGTGATGAGTCAGCAGCGCGAAGAGCGGGCGCAAGAGCTCACCACCGGCCTGGACCGGACACTGGGCGTCCCGCAGATCGTCTTCATGGTCGTGGCGATGGCCGCGCCGCTGACGGTGTTCGCCGGACTCATCCCGTTGATGCTCGGTTCGGGGAACGGCATCGGAACGCCGGTCGACTTCGCGATCGTCGGAGTCGTGCTCGTACTGTTCACGATCGGGTACTCGGCGATGACCCCGGAGGTACGTAACGCGGGGGCCTTCTACTCCTATGTCCAACGCGGCCTCGGCACCGGCACCGGGCTGGGCGCCGCCATGCTCGCCCTGGTCACGTACACCCTCCTCATCGTCGCCGTCTCGGCGTACCTCGGGGCCGCCGCGCGCAGTGTGATCGAGACCTTCTTCGGCGTCTCGGTGCCGTGGTGGTGCCTCGCGGGCGCCGGCCTCGCGGCCATCGCTTACCTGGGATACCGCAACGTCGAGGTCAGCGCGCGAGTACTCGGCGCGCTGCTCATCGCGGAGGTCGGGATCGTCGCCCTCGTCGACCTCGCCATCGTGCTGCGCGGCGGCGACCACGGTCTCTCCGCGGCCCCGCTGACCTGGGACGCGTTCACCAGCGGCGCCACCGGCACCGGGATCATGTTCGCCGTCTTCGGGTTCGTCGGCTTCGAGGCCACCGCCGTGTTCCGGGCCGAGGCCGAGGACCCCGACCGGACCATCCCGAGGGCCACCTACGTCGCGGTCGTCCTGATCGCCGTGATCTACGCCCTCTCGTCCTGGGCCATGATCAACGGCCTCGGCATCGCGCGTGCCGCCGATCTCGCGGCGCGCGACCCCGAAGGACTCGCACCCGGGCTCGCCACCCGCTATCTGTCTCAAGCCGCCCACGACGTCATGCAGGTTCTCCTCGTCACCAGCTTCTTCGCCTGCGTGCTCACCGCGCACAACGTGGTGGCCCGCTACCTCTTCGCCCTCGGCCGCCAGGGCGCGCTCCCGGTCTCGCTCGGTTCCGTGCACCCCGCGCACCGGTCGCCGCACGTGGCCTCGCTGCTGACCTCCGGACTGATCGGCCCCCTGCTCGCGGCCACGGCGATCGCCGGCCTCGATCCGGTCGTCGAGGTCTACGCCTGGTTCGGCGGTGCCGGGACCCTCGGGCTCATTGTGCTGCTCGCTCTGACCTCCGCGGCGGTCGTCGTGCACTTCCGCAGGGTCCGCACGGCGACCGCATGGACGGGCACCGTCGCCCCCGCCCTGGCGCTCGGCGCGCTCGGATCGATCCTCGTGCTCGTCATCGGCAACTTCGAGCTCCTGATCGGGTCGAGCACCGGAGCGAACGTCTTCCTCGCGGTCATCATCGCGGCGTTCGTCGGCGGCCTCGTGTGGGCGGCGCTGCTGTACCGGCGCCGACCGGACATCTACGCCGCCCTGGAATGACCGCCGCCCCCACGGTCCCACAGCACCATATACACCATCGAAAGGTACGAGAGTGACGGAAACCCCTACGGTCCCGAGGAGTCTCGTGGCTCAGCGTGCGCCGGTCCGGATAGAGATCGACGACGATGCCACGCCCGTCGTCCGGCTGCTCGGCCGGACCCTGTGCGACGCGGTCCGGACCGGTCACGCCCCCGAGGTACTCGGCCGAGGCACAGGGACGGTCGCCGTCCGCTCGCACAACACCCCGCAGGCCGCCACCGTCACGCTGCACGGCGGCGCCGTCACCGTGACCGGCGGCGTCTTCGCGCCGGCCGACGCCACGCTGGTCGTCGACCTCGAATCCCGTTTCGCGTCCACGCAGGACCCGGACGGTGACGCGGAACTGGCCGGCGGGATGCTCCGCGCCCTACGGCCCCCGTTGCCTCCGTGGCGCGAGGCCGCCGAGCACTTCTGGGACGTGACCCGCGGCATCCGCGGCATCCCCGACGTCCTCGTCGCGGTGGCGAGCGAACCGGAGGGCCCCCAGGAGGCCAGATTCGGTGCGGGCCCCAGCACGTACCGCATGGTCGGCACGCCCGAGGCGCTGGCAGGCGTGTTCACCGGCGCCGACTACCTGCTCACCTCCCTGGAGTCCGGCCTGCGGGTCCAGGGGACGCTCTCGCAGTTGTCGGTCATGACGGCTGCCTCGTGGAAGGTTCGATTCGATGTCTGAACTCACCCGGTCGGCATCCACCAGGTCCGCTCGGACAGCACCCACGAGGGCCATCCGCTTGGAGGCCACCGGCCACGACGGGAGCTTCCTGGGAAAGACCATCACGCCGGCGAAGTTCGCGTCCGGCAAGGAGTCGGGCTTCGCCTTCGCCGACATCCTGTTCGCGATCGACCTGGGTAACGCGTTCGTGTACGGCGACGCGTTCCCGGACTGGCGCGGCAACCTCTACGACATCTCGATGATCCCCGACATGGCCACGCTGGTGCAGTGGAAGCCCGGCCTCGAAGCCGTCATCGGTGACTACTGGCTACGGGACGGGCGGCCGGTGCCGATCTGTCCGCGGAACATGGTGCGCAGGCTGGTCGAGCGCCTCCAGGCCCTCGGCTACACCGCCAAGGTCGCGGTGGAGATCGAAACGACGCTGTTCGCGGAGTCCGTCCAGGAGGCGCGGGCCCGTGGGTACCGCGATCTCACCCCGCTCGGCGGAGACACCGGCGCCACATACCACCTGGCGAGGTCGAAGGACTGGGTCGACTACATGGACGCGGTCACCGACCGGCTCGACGAGCTCGGCATCACCTGGGAGGCGTGGACCGACGAGGCCGCCCCCGGCCAGACCGAGTTGAACCTCGCGCCCAGTGATCCGGTGTCGCTCGGGGACTCCTGGGTGCGCACCAAGCAGGTGATGCGCGAAGTCGCGTTCGAGCAGGGCCGGTCGGTGACCTTCATGGTCAAGCCGACCGCCGGATTCGGGCAGGGCGCGCACATCAACCTCTCGCTGCACCGGGACGGCGAGAACCAGTTCTTCGCACCCGAAGGACCGTCCGAGGTGATGCTGCGGGCCGTCGGTGGGCTGATGGCCACGATGGCGGGAAACACCCTGCTGGCGCTGCCGCAGATCACCTCGTACCGGCGCCTGGTCGACATCAGCGGCCCACCGACCACCATCAGCTGGGGCGTCAACAACAAGACCGCGGCGGTGCGGGCCATCGTCGGACACCCCACGTACTCGCGGCTCGAGTACCGGCTGCCCGGCTCGGACGTCAACCCGTACTACGCGCTGGCCGGCGTGCTGGCCGGGGTCGTGGCCGGCATCGAACGGCGGATGCATGCACCGCCACAGGTCGACGACATGGCGTGGAGCCTGCCGGACGACAGCGGGGTCGAGCGGATCCCGGACACGATCACGAAGGCCATCGCCGCGCTGGAAGGCGACGAGATCCTTCGCGAGTACCTGGGCGAGGAGTTCGTCGACTTCTGGGTGGCGTCGCGCCGGTGGGAATGGATGGAGTTCCACACCAAGGGTGGTGACCCGTACGCCGAGCTCTCCGCGTGGGAGACCCGTCGCTACTTCGAGTTCCCGTGAGCGGCAAGCCACTGGTCGGTATCACCGGCCGCCGGTTCCAGCTGAGCCTGATCGCCGGAACGGACGACCGCTACGCCACGGCGTGCGTGGACTCGTTCATGTCCGCCTTCGCGACGCGGGTGGCGCAGGCCGGCGGGGTGCCCGTGCTCCTGCCCTACGACGCCGATCCGCTGGACGTCTGCGCGTGGGTGTCCGGGGTGGTGATCACCGGCGGGCAGGACGTGCACCCGGCCCGGTGGGGCGGCGACACCTCCGTGGTCCGCGATGTCGACCCTCGGCTCGATCCCCATGCGCACGATCCGGAACGCGACGAATACGAGTTCACCCTGACCCGCGCCGCCATCGACCGCGGCATCCCCGTGCTGGGGGTGTGCCGCGGGATGCAGCTGCTCAACGTGGCGCTGGGCGGAACGCTCGTCGCGGACCTGCCGCCCGGCCCCGTGCCGCACTTGTCGCCGCTGGCCGCGCCCACCGACGGTGACGCCGAGCACCTCGTGACCTTCGAGCCCGGCTCGACGGCCGCGCGGCTCTTCGGCGACAGCGCCGTCACCAACTCGTGGCACCACCAGGCCGTCGACCGGTGCGGCGCGGGGCTCGTCGTCACGGGCCGCACGCGCGACGGGGTTGCGGAGGCCGTGGAGGCGCCCGGCGCGCCGATCCTCGGGGTGCAGTGGCACCCCGAGTGGATGGAACGGGACGACCCGGCCATGGCCTGGATCGTCGACGAATCGAGACAACGACAGGAGGCCGGAGCATGCCGGCTGACCCGATAACCGTGACCACGCCCAGGGACGGAACACCGGGGCGTCCCGCCGTCGCCCTCGACCTGATGGGGGAGACGCCCCAGGTACGTACCGTCACCGGCCTGCTGGCGGATGGCGCCGCCCGCACTCCCGGCGCCGAGCTGCTGCGGTTCGGCGACGCCTCGTGGACCTACGAGCAGGCCGACGCATCGTCGTCGCGGCTGGCACACCGCCTCATCGAGGCCGACGGCGTGGCGCCGGGCGACCGCGTCGCGATCATGCTGCCGAACGTCCCGCAGTGGCCGCTCACCTGGTTCGCGGTGCTCAAGGCCGGCGCCGTCGCCGTGCCCGTCAACTCGGCATACCGAGCGGCCGACCTGGCGTTCGTGCTGCGCGACTCCGGCGCGAAAGTGATCGTCACCGACACCGAGCACCTCTCGCTGGTGCGCGAGGTGGCATCCGGCGACGACGCCCTCGCGGGCCTCCGCATCGTCGACGGCGCCGACATCCCCCTCACGGGTGTCCCGGCCACCGCCCCGGATGTCCCGATCACCCCGGACACGCTGGCCAACCTTCAGTACACCTCGGGCACCACCGGATTCCCGAAGGCGTGCATGCTGACCCACGACTACTGGACCCGCATCGCTCGGGACTGCGCCGCGGCCGCCGGCCTCGGCGGCGACGACGTGCTGCTCACGGCGCAGCCCTTCTCGTACATGGACCCGCAGTGGAACACGGTCCTCGCCCTGACCGCCGGCGCCCCGCTGGTGGTGCTCCCGCGGTTCTCCGCGTCGGGGTTCATGGCCGACGTACGGCGCCACCGCGTGACCTTCTGCTACGTCCTCGGAGCGATGCCCACCCTGCTGTTCAAGCAGCCGCCCACCGCCGACGACCGGGACAACCACCTGCGCGCGGTGTTCTGCTCCGCGATCCCCGCGGCGCTGCACGCCCAGCTGGAGGACCGCTGGGGCGCACCGTGGCGAGAGCTGTACGGCATGACCGAGAGCGGGATCGACCTGATCAGCCCACTCGCCGATCCCGCGGTCGTCGGGAGCGGCGGCATCGGGCGGCCCGTGCCCACCAAGCGCGTCAGGATCGTGGACGCCGACGGCGCCGAGGTCCCCGTCGGCACACCCGGCGAACTGACCGTGTCCGGAGCGCCGATGATGCTCGGCTACTGGAACCGTCCCGAGGAGACCGCGCGGGCGCTGCGAGACGGATGGCTGCACACCGGTGATCTCGCGGTCGCCGACGACCGGGGCGAGATCCGCCTGGTGGGCCGCATCAAGGACATGGTGCGGCGCGGCGGCGAGAACGTCGCCAGCGCCGAGGTGGAGGCAGCGCTCGAAACCGACGACCGCGTCGTCGCGGCCGCGGTCGTCCCCGAGCCCGACGAGGTGCTCGGGGAGGAGCTCAAGGCCTTCGTCCAGCTCGCGGCGGGCGGCACCGGCGACCGGGCGACGGCCGAGGCCATCATCGCCCGGGTCGCGGAGCGGCTCGCGCGGTTCAAAGTGCCGCGCTACGTCGAATTCGTCGCGGACTTCCCCCGGACCCCGTCGGAGCGTGTGTCGAAGCCCGCGCTCAGGGCCCGGGCGGCCGAGGCCCCCGGCACCACCTTCGACCTGCGCGACCGGACCTCATCGGCCTCCGCGGCGTCGTCGGACGCGGCCCTGTCGGACACGGCGGTTGAACACGTGCTCGTCGACGTGATCCGCGAGGTCGCCGTGATCACCCTGCGGCGCCCGTCGAAGCTCAACGCGCTCACCGTCGGAATGCGCCTGCGCCTCGCCGCGCTCATCCGCGAACACGGCACCGGTGAGCGGGCCCGGGGAATCGTGATCACGGGAACGGGCCGCGCGTTCAGCGCGGGCGAGGACCTCAGCGCTCCGCCGACCACGTTCGCCGAGATGCGCGAGACCTTCGAGACCTTCCACGACGTCACCCGGGCGGTGATCGAGACCCGGGTCCCCGTGGTCGCGGCGATCAACGGGATCGCGGTGGGGGGCGCCTCGGAGATCACGCTGTGCTGCGACGCGCGGCTCGGCACGCCGCAGACCACGTTCTTCCAGCCGGAGAACGCCCGCGGCCTCACGATCTCCAACGCGTCCAGCGTGCTCCTCACCCGCATCGTCAGCAATCACGCGATGCGGATCGTCCTGGGCTCGGAGCGCATCGGCGCCGAGGAAGCACTGCGGATCGGTCTCATCGATCAGATCGTCGAACAGGACGACCTGCTGGACCGCGCGATCGACCTCGTCCACGCCTGGACACCGGAGGGCGGCAACAACACCGCCCTGCACCTCGCGCTGCTGCGTCCCTCGTCCGAAGAGATCGAACGCGCCTTCGTGCTGGAGGACGCCGCGGCCGACGCGTCGTGGAACAGCGGCGCGCTGACCGCGGGCATCGCGGGCTTCTGGAACGCGAAGAAGCCCGCCACCACGACCGGAGAGAACGAATGATCACCACCCGCGCGGCCGTGCTCACGAAGGTGGGCGAACCCCTGCACCTGACCGACATCCACGTCGACGAGCCCGAGCCGCACGAGGTGCGGATCGCCGTCACGCACGTCGGGCTCTGCCACAGCGACCTGCACTACGTCACCGGCACCGTCTCCACCGACCTGCCGGTGGTGGTCGGTCACGAGGTGGCCGGCGTCGTCGAATCCGTCGGCTCGGCCGTCACGGACCTGTGCCCCGGCGACCACGTCACCGGCGCGCTCACCCCGTCGTGCGGCCAGTGCGCGAACTGCAACGCGGCCCGTTCGACACAGTGCCGGCGGCTCGACGAGATCCGGCGCCGCCCGCGGCCCGCGTACACCCTGCCCGACGGGACAGCGGTCGCCCGGCTCGGCGACCTGGGCGCGTTCTCCGAGCACATGCTGCTGCGCGCGAACGCCGCCGTGAAGCTGCCCGACGGCGTGTCCACCCGGGTCGGCTGCCTGCTGTCGTGCTGCGTCGTCACCGGTGTCGGCGCCGTGTTCCGCGGGGCGCGGGTACGGCCCGGCTCCACCGTGGCCGTGATCGGCTGCGGAGGCGTCGGCTCGGCCATCATCCAGGGCGCGCGGCTCGCGGGCGCGTCCGCGATCGTCGCGATCGACGTCGACGAGCAGCGGCTGCGAGCCGCCCGCGGCTACGGCGCGACCCACACCCTGAACGGCGGCGTCGACGACGTGGCCGCTGCGGTGCGCGCCCTGCTGGGCGACGGCGTCGACTACTCCTTCGAGGCCGTCGGGTCCGCCCGCACCGCGGCAACCGCCCTCGACGTGGTGCGCCCCACCGGCACGGCCTGCCTCGTCGGCATCGCTCCCGAAGGCACCGAGCTGACCCTGCCCGCGTCCGACTTCTTCTTCGGCGAGAAGCGCCTGATCGGCTCGTACATGGGGTCGGGGCAGGCGAGGGAGGACATCGCCCAGTTCGCCCGGCTGTACCAGCAGGGCCGGCTGCTGCTCGACGAGATGGTCAGCGAGGTCATCGACTTCGACCGGATCAACGAGGGCTTCGAGGCGATGAAGTCCGGCGAGGTGACCCGCATCGTCGTCGCCATGCCGATCCGTTCCGGCAACCCCGCCGCGGAGGAGACCCGATGAAGACCACGACACCAACAACGTCTCTCGCGCAGCCGGTGAGCTACATCGCCGGTGAGTGGGTGCGATGCCGAGAGCTCGACGCGTGGAACGTCGACCCGAACACGGGGGAGCCGGTCCACCGCACGGTGACCACATCGCCCACCGACCTGGAGCGAGCGCTGCAGCACGCGCAGCGCGCCTACGATGCGCTGGACTGGGCCGGTGACGACTTCCGGCTCATGCGGGCCGAGGCGCTCGAACGGGCCGCGGCGAACGTCGAGGAGCGGCTCGAGGAAATCGCCCGCACCGACGCGATCACGAGCGGCACGGCGATCACCGCCACCCGCAAGCTCGCCGCGTTCCTCCCGGCCCGGATCCGGGCGGCCGCCGACGAGGCCCGTGGGATCCCCCGCGTCACCGCGCTCGCCGCCGGCGGGCGCGACGTCCGGCTGCACCGGGTGCCCTGGGGGCCCGCCGCGATCCTCACGCCGTGGAACGGCCCCAGCTTCATCCCGGCGGCGAAGGTCGCCAGCGCGGTGGCTTCGGGCTGCCCGGTGCTGCTCAAGCCGTCCGAGCACGCCCCCGCCAGCGCGCAGGTGATCGTCGAGTGCTTCGTCGACGCCGGCCTGCCCGAGGGCGCGCTGCAGCTCGTCCACGGCACGGGCGACATCGGCGCCGCACTCACGGGCGACCGCCGGGTGAAGGTGGTGTCCTTCACCGGCGGCCCGGGCGCCGGGCGGGTCATCGCCCGCGCCGCCGCCGAGGACTTCAAGGTCCTCCAGCTCGAACTCGGTGGCAACAACCCCGTGCTTGTGCTCGACGACGCCGACCTCGACGTGACCGCCGACGGCATCCTGACCGGCATGACGAACCTGAACGGCCAGTGGTGCGAGGGGCCGGGCAAAGTCCTGGCACCGCACCGGCTGGTGCAGCCCCTGCGGGAGGCCCTCGCGGAGCGCATCGCGCGGCTGCGGATCGGGCACTCGCTCGACGAGGAGTCCGACATCGGACCCATCGCCAACGAACCGCACCACCGGAACCTGCTCCAGCGCATCGAGGGCCTGCGCGCGCTCGGTGCCGAGATCGACCAGCCCGGGAAGCTGCCCGGCCTGGCGGGCTTCTTCCTGTCTCCCACGCTCGCCACCGGGTCCGACCCGGAACGTACGACCGCCGAGCTGTTCGGGCCCGTCGTCTCCTTGCACGGCGTCGACTCGGACGAGGACGCGCTGCGCGCCGCCAACGCGCACCCGTCGGGCCTGGACGCCTACGTGTTCGGCACCGACACCGACCGCGCGATCGCGATCGGTGCCCGGATCGTGTCCGGCGAGGTGCGGGTCAACGGCGCCAAGCTCGCCGATCTCGGCGACGACTCCGCCCAGAGTTTCTGGGGCCCGTCCGGCATCGGCGGCCACGGGCCCGCGGAGTCGGTGCGGGTGTTCTGCGGAGACCGGGTCGTCGGGGTCGATTCGCCGGATCTGCCCTTGTGACCGGCCCGGAAGGAGACCGAGCCCCTCACGAGCGCCGCCGGACGTGAGGGGTTCAGTGCCGCAACTCCACGAGCATGAGCGCTGCGACCACGCTCGCGGCGTTGTCGGCAAGCGGCACCGGCAGCAGCTGGTCGGCGCGGGCCAGCCGTCGCTCGATGGTGTTGCGGTGCGTGAACATCCGCTCCGCGGCGGCTGAACCGTTGAACCGCTCTCGGACATAGGTCAGCACGGTCTGCCGCAGCACCGGGTCGGCAGTCGCGAGGTCGCCCAGCGTATCGGTCACGAACTGATCGGCCTGCGCCATGTCGGCCGTGAGCACCGACACCAGCGCGACGTCCTCGTACCGGACGACCTGGCGTGCCGAGCCCATGCGCGCCAGGAGTCGTTGCGCGGCGGAGGCGTCCAGGTGACTCCGGCGGAAACCGTCGACATCCCGCCCGCAACGTCCGAACGCGACGTGGGTTCCCGGGTGGCCGGCCAGGGCGGCCACCGCCGTCTCGGCCGGCGGGACCGTGTCCGCCGGAACCCACACCCACAGCGCGGTCGTGCTCGCGTTCAGGGTGAGCCGGCACGAGGCTCCACACATCCTCATCACCGCCTCGGCGGCCGCGTCGAGACCCGCGGCCTCGTCGACGGAGTCGCTCCAGATGATCGCGGCGAGGTGACTGCCCGCCAGCGCGTACCCGAGCCGCGATTCGGCCAGCGCCCGGCCGATCGGCGCACCTTCGAGCAAGAGTTGGACGGTGGCGTGCCGCTCGGCGCTGGCGCCCCGCGCGAGGTCCGCACGCTCCTTTTCGGTGTACTCGTCGAGCGCCGCGATCGAGTCGTCGACGAAGGTCGCCATCGACCGCTCGGACACCTTCATCACGTCACGGAGCTCGTCGACGACGGTGGTCGCGGCGAAACAGGCGTCGACCCACAGCTCCCACGCCCCGTGCTGGGCGCCCCGCCACGAACCGAGGTCGTGCGTGTCCAGGCCGCGTCGCACCAGGTCGCGAGCGAACTGCAGAACCTCGGGGTCGACACACGGCCCGACCCGCATACCGGGGTCCTGCAGGGTGGCCGACAGCCAATGCCTGAAATATGCCTTACCCATGTGACGGTCGGCCGCCGCGAACTGCGGGTCGTCCAACAGGGCGCGGTACTCGGCCTCCCGGTGGGCGGCGGCCACGACCCCGTCGACCGCCACGCTCGTCGAAGCCAGGAGGGATTCGGCGACGTCCCGCATCAGTTCGGCAGTACGTCGGCTCGGCCGCGGCCATCCGGAATCCACCCTCGCAATATAGCGCCGGACGATACCGGCAGGGTCGTCCTCGGCGAGGGCTCGACCCGATGTTACCGAGCTGTGTCGGGCCCGCTGGGCGGAGCGCGTACGGGTCCGGGGCGTCCTCCGGTGGCAAGCCTGGATCGGCACGCGCCCAGCCGGTCTCCTTGGCCGGGATCGAGGGATGACCGCACCCCGTCACGCGCAGGCCGGACGCCTGCGGCCTCCCCGGGCGCCGATGCTGACCTTTTGCTGACCCATGCCTGAGGTAAGGGGGGTTGACCTGCGGTGATGCGATGCCCGCTCGGGTTGTGGTGGAACTTCGTGGGCCGCACGGACGAGGAGATCCGCCAGGCACGGGAGGACTGGATGACCTCCGACCGCTTCGGCGAGGTCAAGGGCTACGACGGCGCCCGCCTGGACGCCCCCGAGGTCCCGCCGACGCAGAAGGCCCGGGGGCGCGTGCGCTGACCTGGGGTTTTCTCCTCGCGGCCGATGTCCGCAGCAGGCTCGCTCGGCCGTGCCTCCGACTTTCGGCGTGCTACCGGGAGGGATGGTTTCGCACCTTCTCTCGGTGGCACAGCCAGCGCGGCGCGCTTCAGCGGGAGACGACTTCGGTGAGTCGGTCGGCCGCGTCGACGGCGGCCTGTGCGAGCTGCGCGCCGGGGTGCCGGGTGAGGCGTTGGATCGGGCCGGTGACCGTGACGGCGGCGACGACCCGGTCGGACGGGTCGCGAACGGGCGCCGAAACGGAGGCTGTGCCGGGTTCGCCCTCGCCGATCGACTGGGCCCAGCCTCGGCGCCGCACGCCGCTGAGGGTGGCGGCTGTGAAGCGAGCGCCCTGCAGGCCCTGGTGGAAGCGTTCGGGTTCCTCCCAGGCGAGAAGGATCTGGGCGGCGGAGCCGGCCTTCATGGAGAGTGCGGATCCGACCGGCACGATGTCGCGCAGGCCGGTGGTCCGCTCGGCCGTGGCGATGCAGAGGCGCATCTCCCCGTGGCGGCGGTAGAGCTGGGTGGTTTCGCCAGTGGTGTCCCGCAGGGAGTTGAGGACCGGGCCGGCTGCGGCCAGCAGGTGGTCCTCGCCTGCGGCGGCCGAGAGTTCGGCGAGTCGAGGGCCGAGAACGAAGCGGCCCCGTGCGTCCCTGGCGACAAGGCGATGGTGTTCGAGTGCGATGGTGAGCCGGTAGGCCGTGGCCCGTGGAAATCCGGTGATGGCGGCCAGTTCTGCCAGAGCGAACGGGCCCGAGGTCAGCGTGCCTAGAATCGTCGCGGCCTTGTCGAGGACGCCGACCCTGCTCGAGACGTCCGGTACATCCATGATGGGGTGTGCTCCAGTCTCGGTTCGCGAGCGATGACTAGCGGCGACCTTGCCCAGGGGGAGGGGCGGTCAGCGGGGAAGGGCTAAGGTCGTCGGCCTTTGTGCCGTGGCGATCACGAGACGGATCCGCGGAAAGCCTGAGGCGGGCAGGTCTTGGGTGTAAGGCGGCGCAGTGAGCGCTGTGTCCCCTCGCCTTCCCGCGCCGCGTCGGCGTGGCCGGTGCTTTCATCGGCGCAGCGTGCCGAATCAGGAACCCGGCGAGGCGGCAGCCGGCCAAGGTGGGGAGTCCCCGGCCTTCAGGCCGGGGGAGGTGGAAGTCACCATGCGGTGCGGATGGCACCGCTGCGGGGCCATCCGTGCATGTCCCTCCAGAGGGCTGCGGTTGCGGCGCGCCAGTCGAGTTGCCAGCCGGGCCGGTAGCCGCGGGCTGCCCAGCCGTCGGGGCGTTTGCCGGGGATGGCGCGGCCGGCGTGCTGCGCTTCCTGCGCGGCACGGTACGTCTGCTGTGCGATCCGCAGGGCGGCGCCGGCGTCGGCGGCCGTGCCGGTGAAGACGTGTATTCCGCTGTCCCCGACAACACTTCGCATGGGGACGTTGACCTCGTAGTAGGCCATGGCTCCGCCTCCTTTCAGGCGCTGGAGGTCCGCGCGGGGAGACAGGAGGGGAAGGCTGGTGCCGTGCTTCACGACGCGGGGATCCAGCCTTCACGAAGACCACCAGAGAGAACCGATGTGAGCATTGCAAACATTAGAGGAGGGAGGTGTGCGGTGTCAACATTGGCGGTCCGGAAAGTGTCCAGCAGCCATGCGGTCACCCCGGCGTCGTTCCCCGGCCGGTTTGTCGAGCAATGCTCAAAAAGCTAGTCTCCGCAGACATGACCACCAAGTCCGCGCCCACCCGTGCACGGCTGAAGCCGGAGGAGCGAAGGGCGCAGCTGATCGACATCGGCCTGCGACTGCTCACCACTCGGCCCATCCATGAGATGTCCATCGACGAGGTGGCTGCCGAAGCGGAAATCTCCCGAGGGCTGCTTTTCCACTACTTCCCCACCAAGCGGGACTACTACGTCGCCGTCGTCCAGGCGGGCGGACGCCGGCTGCTTCTTCACGCAACAGCCCCCGAAGAAGGCACCCCCACAGACCGGGTACGCGGCATCGTCGACGGCTTTGTGTCGTTCGTGCAGCGCCGAAAGGACAACTACGTAGCCGTGGTGCGCGCGGCGGCCGGCGGGGACGAAAAGGTGCTGGAAGTCTTCGAGGACAATCGCCGCACCCTGACCGACCGAGTGCTGCAGGCCGCGGAAATCCATGCCCCCACCCCGCTCCACCGCCTGGCCGCGCGTGGCTGGCTGGCCATGATGGAGGAGATGGCCATCAGTTCGACCGCCGATGTCATCGACAAGGACGGTCTGGTCGACCTCCTCGTGAGCAGTCTGGAACAGGCCATGGAAAAGTTTGCCGAAGGCCGTCACTGACACCGGCTGACGTCGGCTGGGCGCGTGTCCTCGTCCGCCCTCGGGGGAGTGGAACTCTGGGCGCGGCCGCGTCGGTCGTGGCGAGCCCGCGAATGGCATATGTCGGCGGACCCGCCGCTGCTCGGTATGGCTTTGTCCACGAGAACGGGCGCTCTGGCTCACCTTCTGCCGCATCGACTCGCGCGGCCGGCCTCCGAAGGGCGCTGGCCAGAGGCTTCGGTGCCCGCCGGCAATCGGGCACCCCGCAGCTGCGCCGAATCGCGCACGCTGAGACAGGCCCGCTCTCGTGGGCGAAGCGCTGCAGGACGGCCGCGTGCACGGCCTTGGGCTGATGGGGGCGTAGGACGGCAAGTGGCGGGGGGTGCGGAAGGCGCGGGCTCGGATGTCGATCTCTGGCCGCCATCGCGAGATTGAGGTGCCGCCGGGGAAGCTGGCTCGACGGTCTGCCTGCCGCTCCTGACGGATCAGGGCGGGTCAGATCCGTACGGCGATGCCCGCGTGCGGCCGCTTGCCCCGCCGGGCGACGGTCGCGGGCCAGTCGGCCAGCCACCACTGCCAGGTGTACTTGCGGGCCAGTCGCCTCCGTACGGCCTTGAGCCCGTCGGCGTCGAGCAGCCGGCCGGTGCCCTCCAAGCGTGTCGCGCCGTCCTCGATCCGGCCGCGCATGCCGCACGCGGCGACGACGACATGAGGGTCGCGGCGGAGCCGCTTCACTTTCCAGGAGTTGATCCGGGTCCACACGTACAGCTCGTCGCCCTCGGTGGCGAACCACACCGGTGTGGCGACCGGCGTCCCGTCTTTGCGGTGCGTGGTCAGGCTGAGGTACCGGGCCTGCCTCAGTTCGGCGGGAATCATGTGGGGCGCTCCTCAGTCCTGTCGGCCACCCAGGCAGGGGCATGCATGCGCGCCGATGCCGTCGTCTTTCGCATCGCGACGGCGGCCCCGTGGTGGTGCGGGAGCATGACCGCTGTCCCCTTACCGCTGTAGCCCACAGCCTCGGCGTCTCTGACCAGCATGGGTAGAGGCGCGGTGGTCGAGCGCATCAGTGGTCGGCCTCCCGGCAGGGCTGGGGCAAGCCTGGCGGGAGGCCGGCCACCGATGCGCTCGATGTGTGCGCCGTGTACATTAACCACGGGAGTGAGCGGTGTCAACATTGGTCGACTCGCCTGGCTCCACCGCGCATGGACGGCGGGCCCGGAGCTCGCCGAGCGTCGGGCGACAGCTTGTCGAGCATCGCTCAACAAGCTAGGGTCGGCGGCCATGACTTCAAAGTCCGTACCGGTCGGTATGTGGCTGGGGTGGTAGAACGCCCCAGCGATATCCGGCTGGGCCGGCCTACGCCTGCTCACCGCTCGGCCCATCTACGAGATGTCATGAACTGGTGCTGGAGGCCCCCGGTAGGGCCGCTGTCGTTCCCCTGAGCGGCGGGGTCCGGACGCGGGCCGGGTGCGTACGTCCGGTCTGCATGCCGGGTCGATTACTGAGCAATGCTCGACAGGATGGGAAGTACATGGACTTCGGACACTCGCCCAAGACGCGCCAGTACGTCGATCGCGTCAGCGGATTCATGACGTCGCACGTCCTGCCGCGTGAACGCGGGTACATCACCGCACTACGGGACCAGCAGGACCGCTGGGCCTCCATCCCGTCGGTGATCGACGAACTCAAGGCCAAGGCGAGGACGGCCGGGCTGTGGAACCTCTTCCTCCCCGACCCCGTCTACGGCGCCGGGCTCACCAACACCGAGTACGCGCCCCTGGCCGAACTCATGGGCCGCTCACTCATCGCACCCGAGATCTTCAACTGCAACGCACCCGACACCGGCAACGCCGAAGTCCTGCTCCACTACGGCAGCGACGAACAGCGCAAGCGCTGGATGGAACCGCTGCTGCGCGGCGAGATCCGCTCCGCCTTCTGCATGACCGAGCCGGACGTGGCCTCTTCCGACGCTGCCAACATGGCCGCCACCGCCGTCGTGGACGGCGACAGCATCGTCCTGAACGGCCACAAGTGGTGGAGTACGGGGATCGGACACCCGGACTGTCGGTTCGTCATCTTCATGGGACTGACCGACCCCGACGCCCCGCGCCACGCCCGGCACTCCATGGTGCTCGTCCCCCTGGACACCCCGGGCGTCCGCATTGAGCGCATGCTGCCGGTGTACGGCTACCTCGACGAGCCCTACGGCCACGGCGAAGTGTCCTTCAGCGACGTCCGGCTCCCGCTCGACGCCGTGATCGCCGGGCCCGGCCGGGGCTTCGAGATCGCCCAGGGCAGGCTGGGTCCCGGCCGCATCCACCACTGCATGCGGCTGATCGGACTGGCCGAGAACGCCCTCGAACTGGCCTGCCGTCGGGCCGCGTCCCGCACCGCCTTCGGTAAGCCCCTCGCCAACCTGGGCGGCAACCGCGAACGCATCGCGAAGGCCAGGATCGCCATCGACCAGGCCAGGCTCCACGTCCTGCACGCCGCCTGGCTGCTCGACACCGTGGGCGCCGCCGGTGCCATCGGCGAGCTGTCCCAGGTCAAGGCGGCCGTCCCGACGATGGCCTGCGAAGTGATCGACATGGCCATCCAGCTCCACGGAGGCGCAGGCCTCTCCGACGACTTCCCGCTCGCCTCCGCCATGGCCGCCGCCCGCGCCCTGCGCCTGGCCGACGGCCCCGACGAGGTCCACCTCGGCGTCGTTGCCCGCACCGAACTGGGCCGGTACCGCACCCGGGAGACGGCATGAGCCGGCGCGTCCTGATCACCGGGGGAGCTTCCGGCCTCGGCCGCGCCCTCGCCGAACGCCACGCCGCCGCCGGAGACCGCGTCCTGATCGCGGACCGCGAGGAGCCGGCCGTACTGCCGCCCGGAGCGGTCTCATTTCTCCGCCTCGACGTCCGCGTCCATGACGACTGGCTGCGCGCCCTGGGCTGGTGCCTGGATCATTGGGACGGTCTGGACGTTCTGGTCAACAACGCCGGAGTGATGGCGGCCGGCCGCATCGAACGCCTCCAGAGCGACGACTGGGACTGGATCATCGACATCAACCTCAAGGGCGTCGCCCAGGGCTGCCACACCTTTGTACCCCTGTTCAAGCAGCAGGGCAGCGGGCACATCGTCAACATCGCCTCACCGGCGGGACTGCTGAACACACCCGGCATGGCCTCGTACAACGCCTCGAAGGCCGCGGTCATCTCCCTGTCCGAGACGCTCCGTCAGGAACTGGAGCCGTTCGGCATCCGCACCACAGTGGTCTGCCCGGGCCATGTCCGCACCGGCCTGAGAGCCGATCTGCACAGCCCCGACCCGGTACTGGCGGAGTTCGCCGACCGGAGGATCCAGAGCGGCGGGCGTACGGCGGAACAGGTCGCCGAGCAGATCGTCGACGCGGTCTCCCGAGGACGGTTCCTCGTCTTCACCCACTTCGAGGACCGGCGTGCCCTGTGCCTCAAGCGCCTCCTTCCGCGCGTGGCCGACGCACAGGCCGCGAGGAGATGGCGGCGTACGGCCAGGAAGCTCGAAGCGCACGACCGACTGGATCAGGTGAGGGCGGCATGACGAGGAGAAACAAGATCCTCATCACCGGGGCGAGTTCAGGACTCGGCGAGCAGATGGCCCGCACCTTCGCCGCCCGCGGCCGTGACCTCGCGCTCTGCGCACGCCGCACCGACCGTCTCGAGACGCTGCGTGAAGAGATTCTCGCCGCGCACCCAGGCGTCACCGTCGCCGTGCGCAGCCTGGACGTCAACGACCACGCGCAGGTCTTCGACGTCTTCCACGCCCTGCGTGACGATCTCGGCGGCCTGGACCGGGTCATCGTCAACGCGGGCCTGGGCAAGGGGAGACCGATCGGCACCGGCGGGTTCGCCGCCAATCTGCAGACCGCGCAGACCAACTTCACCGCCGCGCTCGCCCAGTGCGAGGCGGCCATGGAGATCTTCCGTTCACAGCGCTCCGGGCACCTCGTGGTCATCTCGTCGATGAGCGCGATGCGTGGACTGCCCCGCCACCTCACCACGTACGCGGCCACCAAGGCGGGCGTCTCGGCGCTCGCCGAAGGAATCCGGGCCGAGATGACCGCCTCCGGCACACCGATCGCGGTCACCACTCTCCACCCTGGCTACATCGCCACCGACCTGAGCGCCGGCGCAGCGAAGACACCGCTGCTGACCTCCGCCGAGAAGGGAGTACGAACCATGGTGCAGGCCATCGAACGCGAGCGCCCCGAAGCGAAGGTCCCCGCCTGGCCCTGGGTGCCGGTCGGCTTCCTCATGCGGCACCTGCCCCTGCGACTCGTGGCCAAGGTGAGCTGATGAACGACACCCACCAGAGCCCGGTCCGCACCGAGGACGCCTTCGACGTCGAGCGGGTGCACGACTGGCTGACACAGCACGTGGACGGACTCGAAGGCCCTTCCCCCGACGTCGTCCAGTTCACGGGCGGAGCGTCCAACCTCACCTACCTGCTGCGATACCCGCACCTCGGCACGGAACTGATCCTGCGCCGCCCGCCGGCCGGGAAGAAGGCCGGCTCCGCGCACGACATGGCTCGCGAGTACCACGTCCAGGAAGCACTCAACCCCGTCTTTCCGCTTGTCCCCACGGTCCGGGCACTGTGCCAGGACCCGGACGTCATCGGCGCCGACTTCTACGTCATGGACAAGGTGCCCGGACTCATTCTCCGCGGCAGGCTCCCGCGTGGCATGCACCTGGCACCCGACGGAGCCAGGGTCCTCTCGGAAGCCTTCGTCGACACCCTCACCGACCTGCATCAGGTCGACCCCGTTGCCGCGGGGCTGACCGACCTCGGCAAGGGTGACGGCTACGTCCGCCGCCAGGTCGAGGGTTGGACCCGCCGCTACGCCCAGGCCCGCACTTGGAACACACCCAGCTTCCGCCGCGTGACGGCCTGGCTTGCCGACCACCAGCCCGACGACATCGCCACCTGCGTCATCCACAACGACTGGCGCCTGGACAACCTTGTCCTCGACGACACGGACCTGCACGTCACCGGCGTCCTGGACTGGGAGATGGCCACCCTCGGCGATCCGCTGATGGACCTCGGCAGCGCCCTCGCCTACTGGGTGCAGGCCGACGACGACCGCATCGCCCAGGCCATCCGCCGCCAGCCCAGCTACCTGCCCGGCATGCTCACCCGCGCCGAGATCGTCGAGCGGTACTGCGACCGGATGGGCGTGCCCGCCGACAACTGGCCTTTCTACGAGGCCTTCGGACTGTTCCGGCTCGCCGTGATCGCCCAGCAGATCTACTACCGCTACCACCACAAGCAGACCCGCAACCCGGCCTTCCGCCACCTCTGGCTCGCCGTGAACTACCTCGACCACCGCTGCCGCTCGGTCATCCGCCGCAGCACCGGAAACTGACAGGACGGACACCACCACGCCATGCCGCTCATCTGTCTCGTCCGTCACGGCCAGGGCTCCTTCGACACGGAGGACTACGACGTCCTGTCCGGACTCGGCCGCACCCAGGCCGCCGCCGTCGGCGAGGAACTCGCCCGCCGAGGCCTGCGAGACCCGCACCTCGTGTCGGGCACCCTGAGCCGCCAGCGCGACACGGCCCGCCTCATCGCGGACACCGCCGGATTCAAGCGCCCGCTCCACCAGGACCCGCGCTGGAACGAGTACGACCACCTCGCCCTGGTCGCCCGTTATGCCCCCTCGTCACAGACCGCGTCCGTGCAGGACCTGCTCGATCACGCCTTGATGGCCTGGATGCGGGACCCCGGTGCGCCCGGGGGAGAAACCTGGACCACCTTCGCCGAAGGTGCCGCCGCCGCACTGGCCGAGCTGGCCGCCGCCCTCGGCCGAGGCAGTGACGCCGTCGTCGTCACCTCGGGCGGAATCCTCGCCGCCCTGTGCGGCGCACTGCTCTCTCTGCCGCCCGAGGGCGTCGTCGCCCTCAACCGGGTGGCCGTCAACGCCTCCGTCACCACCCTCGCGGTGGGGACGTCCGGGACCACCCTCCTGACCTTCAATGAGCACGCCCATTTCGCGGGCGATCAACGCCACCTGCTCACCTACCGCTGACGGCGTCCGGCGGACATGGCCGGGGCTTCGCGTGCCTGGACCGTCACCTGCCGACCGGCGTTGCTACCGCCTGTGACAGCGCCGGCGAGGCGGCGAACAGCGCGTACACGGAGGCGCTGACCTGTGCGGCGACGGCCTCGGGGGTGGAGGTGTCGAGCTTGCCGTCGAGATGGAGGAAGGCCAGACCGTGGACGAGGGCCCACACCGTCGTCGCCAGGGCGGCGGAGTCCTCGGCGCCGGGGAAGGCGTCGCGGACGATGCTCTGGACGTACTCCGTGATGACGGCGGTCGCGGCAACCCGTTCCTCGCTGGTCGGATCGCACGGCTCGGCGAACATCGCCCGGAACAGGGCGGGGTGCTCGAGGGCGAACTGCACGTACACGACGGCCACAGCGGCCAGGTCGTCCGGCGTGGAGGGCGCCGGGTGCGCCGCGGCCAGGTGCTGGGCGAGCTCGCGGTACCCCTCCGCGGCGACCGCGGACACCAGGGCGTCGCGGTCCGCGTAGTGACGGTAGGGGGCGGTGGCCGATACGCCGGCCTTTCGGGCGACCGCGCGCAGGGAGAGCGCGGCGCTGCCGTCCTCCTCCAGGAGCTCTCTCGCGGCCCTCAGGCAGGCCGCTCGCAGATCCCCATGGTGATATCCACTGGCTTGAGACACAGGTCACACTTCCTCATGTTTACGGCGCTTACATAGCCCCTTTAATGTGAACGGTGCATACATCATAAGCGATTGAGATGGAAGAGGGAACTGGGATGACCAGTGAGCTGTTCTCGCCGCTGCTCCTGCGCTCCGGCCAGGTACTGAAGAACCGGATCGCGAAGGCGGCCATGGAGGAGAACATGGCCTCAGACGGACAGCTCCCCGGCGAACAGCTGTACACGCTGTACCGACGCTGGGCCGCCGGCGGCACCGGACTCCTGATCACCGGCAACGTGATGGTCCACGCCGAGGCGCTGACCGCCCCCTCCGGCGTCGTACTCGACCAGCACTCGCCCCTGAAGCCCTTCGTCGACTGGGTGAAGGCAGCCAAGTCCGGCGGTGCCGCGATCTGGATGCAGATCAACCACCCCGGCCGTCAGGTCGCCTCCGACATGCCCGGCGTCGTCTGGGGTCCCTCCGACGTCGGCGTCTCGATGGGCAGGCACAGCAGCCGCTTCGGCCGCCCCACCGCCATGACCTCCCAGCAGATCGACGACACCGTGACCCGGTTCGCCGTCACGGCCCACCGTGCTGAGAAGGCGGGTTTCGACGGCGTCGAGATCCACGCCGCACACGGCTACCTCCTCTCGCAGTTCCTGTCCCCGCTGGTCAACAAGCGCACCGACCAGTGGGGCGGATCGCTGGAGAACCGGGCACGGATGCTGCTGGACATCGTGTGGGCCATCCGCGCCGCGGTCTCGCCGTCCTTTGTGGTCGCGGTGAAGCTCAACTCCGCCGACTTCCAGCGCGGAGGCTTCGACGCCGACGACGCCCGAGAGGTCATCGGGATGCTCGAACCGCTCGGCGTGGACCTGGTCGAGCTGTCCGGCGGCAGCTACGAGAGTCCCGCGATGACCGGGCGCCCCGCCGACAACAGCACCCAGGCCCGCGAGGCCTACTTCTTCGACCTGGCCAAGGACCTCGTCAAGACCAGTCCCATACCGCTGATGCTCACCGGCGGCATCACGCGGCGTGTCACAGCGGAGAGAGTCCTCAACGGCGGCGTCGCGCTCGTAGGGATGGGCACCGCCCTCACTCTCACACCCGACCTTCCACAACGCTGGAAGAACCACCGCGAGGCCGACCGCCTGATGGAGCCCGTGACCTGGTCCGACAAGGCCCTCGCCTCGGCCGCCAGCATGGCCAGGGTCCGCCACCTGATGCGCCGCCTCGCGCAAGGCGGCAAGCCCAGGGCCGGCACCTCCCCGGCCTTCGCCCTGATCTCCGAACGCCGCAAGCAGCGACGGGCCCTGCGCCGCTACCGCGCCTGGCTGTCCAAGGGAGGGCGCGCCGCCGGGCAGTGAAGCAGGCCCTGTCGCGATGTCACCGAAAGGTGCCGGTGTCCCCAGCGGATCGGGGGCGCCGGCGCTTTTGCATCCGGGGGCGCCGCTGCACGAGCCCAGACTGTCAGCCGCCTCTGACATGCCCCGCACCGTTTGAGGCTGTGTGCGGTAGGCGCACGTGTTCCCACCCTCAGAAGCGGTGGTGCCGCCCGTCGGAGCAGACGAAGAGGGCGAGCCTGTCGTGTGGACAAGCCGCCCTCTTTTCATGGCGTGGCTCGATCGGGCCACGGCTGTGTGCCAGTCGCTGTTCAGCGGACGCCGGCTGCCTTCATGACCTTCAGCGCGCCGGTCAGGAGCCTGGCCCAGGTCTCGGGGGAGATGCTGGTCGGCGGGTAGAAGCCCTGGACGCGCTGGTGGGCGACGGTCTGGGCTTCGGTGTACTTGAGGATGCCGTCGGCGCCGTGACGCCGGCCGAGTCCGGAGTCGCCCATGCCGCCCATGGGAGCGTCGATGCTTCCCCAGGCCGCGGCGAAGGCTTCGTTCACGTTGACGGTGCCGGCGTGGACGCGGGCGGCGACGGCCCGGCCGCGGGCGCCGTTGCCCGACCAGACGCTGGCGTTGAGGCCGTAGGCCGTGGCGTTGGCCCGTGCGACGGCCTCGTCGACGTCGCGGTAGGAGTAGATGGAGACGACGGGGCCGAAGGTCTCGTGGTCGTACAGCGTCATGTCGGGGGTGACGTCGGTGAGGATGGTCGGCTCGTGGAACAGCGGCCCCAGATCGGGTCGTGCCTTGCCGCCGGCGAGGACGGTGGCGCCCTTGGAGACGGCGTCGCCGACGTGTTCGGTGACGGTCTTGAGCTGGGAGGGGGTGGTGAGGCTGCCCACATCGATGCTGTAGTCGTAGGCGGCGCCGATCTTGAGCTTCTTGGTGCGGGCGACGAACGCGGCGACGAACTTGTCGCGGATCGACTCGGCCACGTAGAGGCGCTCGATGGACACGCACAGCTGCCCGGCGGAGGGGAAGCAGGCGTTGACGGCACCTTCGGCGGCCTTGTCGATGTCCGCGTCGTCCAGGACGATCATGGCGTTCTTGCCGCCGAGCTCCAGAGAGGCGCCGATGAGGCGCTTGCCGGCGTCGCTCGCGATCTGGCGGCCGGTGGCGGTGGAGCCGGTGAACATCATGTAGTTGGCGTTGTCCATCAGCGCGCCGCCGATGGAGCTGCCGCGGCCGATCACCATCTGCCAGACATCGGCCGGAAGGCCCGCCTCGTACATGAGGTTCATGGACCACAGGGCGGTCAGCGCGGTCTGGGTGTCGGGCTTCTGCACGACGGCGTTGCCCGCCATGAGCGCCGCGATGGTGTCGCTGGCGGCCATGCTGAGCGGGTAGTTCCACGGCGAGATCACCGTGACGACGCCCTTGGGGTGACGCAGCTCGGTGGTGTGGGTGAGCAGCGGGATCGCGCCGCGGCGGCGCCTGGGGCTGAGGTACTTCTCGGCGTTGCGCGCGTAGTAGCGGGAGACGATGCCGATGTCGACGACCTCGAGGTAGGCGTCGCGGCGGGTCTTGCCGTTCTCGGCCTGCATCAGGTCCAGCGCCTCGTCCTGCCGCGCCAGGACGAGGTCGTGGTAACGCAGCAGGATCCGCTTGCGCTCCGCGATCGGCGTGGCCGCCCAGGACTTCTGCGCGATCCGTGCCCGCCCGAACGCGGCTTCGACGTCCTCAGGGGTGGAGACGGGGAAGTCAGCGAGGGGAACGCCGGTGTAGGGGGCGTTGGTGGTGACCCGTGCGGCATTCGGTGCGGCCGAGACCCGCGCGGTCAGCTTCGTGAGCAGGGCCGGGGTGATGGACGCGGGCAGACCCAGGCCGCGGGCGGCCTTGGTACGGCTGGCGTGGTCGGTGACCATGGCAGGGACTCCTTGTCGCTTGCTGCTACTTGTTCCGGCTCTGGACCGAGGTGGGCACCGGCATGTGGAGGGCGGCCTGGCCTTCGGTCATGACGTCGAACTGGATGGTCCGCTTCGGCTTGAGCGACCGCAGGTCGTCGGACATGCGGCCCTCACCGAGCTGGAGGGCGATGCCGTTGGTGCTGCGCGTCGTGCCGGCGTTCAGCACGTTGGTCTGGTTCAGAGTGGAGTGCCAGGCGCCGTTGATCGTCGTGTACGAGGTGAGCGAGCTGACGCGCTCCCCGCTCGGGTAGGCCCTCTGGGTCGGGGTGTTCGCCAGGAGCGACAGGTCGACTCCGCCGGCGTCGTTGGCCACGCGGGCCGTCGTCCGGTGGTCGTTGATGTCCACGTCGAGCCCGGTGACCCACTTGGGGAAGCCGTAGCCGTCGTGGCCGCGGACCTGGGCGATGTCCGAATTCACGGGAAGGGACAGCACGTAGGAGTCGAGGTGTTCGTTCTTGAGGCCGGAGACGAGGTCGAAGAAGCCGAGCTTTCCGTGCCGGGCGGGCTTGACCGCGATGCCGACGGCCGCTTCGGTGTAGAAGTCGATGTCGCACACGTCGTAGCGGAAGAACATGACCGAGATCAGGCCGAGGCCGGGCACGATCTCCAGCGGCGAGAGCTCCTCGGGCAGACGGGCGCGGATGGCCCGGGACGGCGCAACCATGGTGAGCCGGGCGGTGGACATCGTGTAGTAGAAGTTCGGGGTGAGCGTGGAACCGATCGGAGAGTCGACCTTGATCTTGGGCAGCCGGCGGAAGAAGTCCACGCCGCTGACGCGGGGGTCGCGGGCGATCTCGTCGAGGTTCGGGTTCATCCGGTAGCGGTCGTACAGGCCGCCCTTCGGGACCGTGACCTCACGGCCGCCCAGGTTGACCTTGACGGCGTCCTTCTGTGCTGAAGACATGGCGGGGGTTCCTTCACTAGTCATGTAAGCGGTGCACACATGACTATAGGGGCGCGATGTATGCACTGTCAACAATGGGGTGGGGGGATTCTGCAGATGACTCTCGACGGTCGATGGCTTGGGCATTCCCGTGCCTGCGGTGCCGGGGTGTCCTGAGCGGGGAATGCCAGGGCTGTCGCACCCCTGCGGCGTTGCCTTGAGGTGCACGTGATGCGGGCGGGAGGGGCGGGCTCTGTGGTCGGAACGGGCCTAGATGGCCCACCGGTGCGCCGTCGGCTGGGGTTTGTGGTGAGAGTCCTGATCACGAGGTCGATCAGGGGAAGGCGATTCTGCTGCGGCTGTGCGAATGGATTAAGGCCGAGCAGCTGTCGAATCTGGGGACCTTGTATGCGCTCACGCAGGCTGCGGCGGCGGAGTTCAACCTACTGGCAGCCAGTTCGCGGCGGCCGGAAGCGGGATTGAGACGGTTGCGCGCGAGTGGATCTGTAACGAGTTCTGTTTCGCCGCATCGGCATGCGGAATCACGGACGCAGATGCGAAGGAGCTGACCGCTGGCCGGGACTGGTGGACGCCGACGGAGCGCCATCTCCGATCGAATTCGGCAGTGGCTGCGCCAGGGTCGGTCGTCTCGTGGCGACCGGAGAGCTTGCCGTATCGCGTGGCGGCAGCGCGGTGCCTCTACTTGATCGCGGACGAGGATCGCAGAATCCGCAACATGACTGGAGCTTCCACGCTCAGGCCCGATCCCAGGACGCCGGGCGGGGTCCTGTCCAACGGGGCCACTGAGAAGTCAGGACTCAACCGTTCGATCAACGCCGCCAAGGATGCAGTTCAGGGCAGGACGTGATCGCCGTGGACCTGCCTCGGAATGCGGGCACGTCGGGAAGGAGAACTGTTCCACGTGGGAGCAGTTTCACTGTGTCTCGTGTTGCCGTGCGCGCGGACACCGCGTGCGGCCTGAACGTCTTACGGGCCGGGCTGGTCCGTCGTGACGCCGATGGGGTATGGCGAGAAGCCCCCACCTGCGGGAGGGGGAGGAGTCGGCGGACGATCTCGGCACGCTCGACACCCGGGAGTCCAGGCAGGCGACTACTCCGCCCGAAGCGTCGATGCGGGCCCAAGTTGGGGTGACCTGGCGGTCCTGATGGTCCGCCGGAGAGCAGCTCCGCCGCCAGAAGGCCGCGATGGCAACGTGGCGTACGGACGCTCTCGTCCGTCCACGGCCTATTGGCCCTTCTGGAGCCGACGGAGCGCGGTGGAGAGGATGTTGGACCACACGGTGGCCACAGCTCCGGGCAGGACTGCCGGCTCGAACGGGCCTTCTTCGTCGTGCGTGTCGGAGACGGGCTCCGCCGTGGCGGTGGAACCAGGTGCCTCGTTGACACCCGGCCGCTGCTCCTCCGCATCCGGATCGAACGCATCGTCATGATCTGGACGTACCGGCGCCGCATACGCAGATGCTCTCGGCGATGTGGCGCGGAGCCCCCCGAGGTGTGGGACGTCGCGCCAGTGCGGCACGGTGCGGCCGTCGGGTACATGCGCAGGACCCTCTGCTGCGGGATCTTCCGGATCGTCCCGGTCGTCGAGGTGGATCGGTTCCGCCATCTTCGCGCTCCCTCTGTCTGGGTGGGGCGATCTTTGGACGCCCCGTCTGTGCTTACGGGGTGCGCCTCGGGGCCCGGACGAAGCGCCGCACGCGGCAGTTGCCTCCTTGTCGCTTCCAGGGCAGCTGATGTCGTCCAGTCGGTCCTGCTGGCGCGCCGCCTGAAGCGGTCGGCAATGCGTACGTGGTGGAGCGGGCGTTCCTCGATTGACCTGTTCGCCGAGGATCTCGGCGTAGAGGAGACATGCTGGTACGGAAGGAGCCGATCGTCGGGGATCGGCAGGTAGGGGAAGCCGATGGCGCCTCGCGCGGCGGGGGGGGGGGGCGCCCCCCCGGGCGGGCGCGGGGGGGTTGCTGCGGGCGGCGGGGTGTTATTAGGCACGGGTGGGGGGTTGGGCGGGGGGC
>NZ_JBHWFF010000003.1:270600-316127 GCF_042733785.1 Streptomyces sp. NPDC059695
CGGGGCGCCCGCCGGGGGGGGGGCGCGGGCGCCCCCCCGGGGCCGCCCAGGGCCCGGTTCTCAGGCCGCTGCCTGGTACTTCGACAGCCAGGAGCGGTAGTTGCGCAGGGCCACTCGCTGCTTGCGGCGTTCGGAGATCAGGGCGATAGCCGGGTGGGTGCCGGGCTTGGGGCTGCTGCCGCGGGCGAGGCGGCGCATCTGGTGGCGGACCTGCGCCATGCTGGCGGCCGAGGCGAGGGCCTTGTCGGACCACGTGACCGGACGCATGTGACGGTCGGCCTCGCGGCCCTGGCGCCAACGTGAGGGAAGGTCCGGGGTGACGGCGAGGGCGGTGCCCATGCCGACGACGGCCACGCCGCTGTCGAGGACCTTGTCGGCGGTCGCGCGCTTGGTGATGCCGCCGGTGAGCATCAGCGGGATGGGGCTGGTCCCGACCAGGTCCTTGGCGAGGTCGAGGAAGTAGGCCTCGCGGGCCTGGGTGCGGTCGTCGGCGGGGCGGCCGGTCATCGCGGGGCTCTCGTAGCTGCCGCCGGAGAGTTCGACCAGGTCCACGCCGAGCGGTTCGAGCATCCCGATGACCTGGCGGGCGTCGTCGGCGTCGAAGCCTCCGCGCTGGAAGTCGGCGGAGTTGAGCTTCACCGCGACCGCGAAGGAGGGAGAAACCGCGGCGCGGACGGCGCGGACGATGTCCAGGAGCATCCGGGCCCGGTTCTCCAGCGATCCGCCCCACTGGTCGGTGCGCTTGTTGACCAGGGGAGACAGGAACTGCGAGAGGAGGTAGCCGTGTGCGGCGTGGATCTCGACGCCGTCGAAGCCGGCTTCCTCGGCGCGTCGCGCGGTCATCGCATACCGTGCCACGGTGTCGTTGATCTGCTGGGGGGTCATGGAGCTGGGGCGGCCGAAGCGGCTGCTGTGCTTGCCCAGTGAGACGCCGATGTCGGTCGGGCCCCAGACGACGCCGGGCATGTCGGAGGCGACCTGACGGCCGGGGTGGTTGATCTGCATCCAGATCGCGGCACCGCCCGCCTTGGCGGCCTTCGCCCAGTCGATGAACGGCTCCAGGGGCGCATTCTCGTCGAGTACGACGCCGGCGGGGCCGGTCAGTGCCTCGGCGTGGACCATCACGTTGCCGGTGATCAGCAGTCCCGTGCCGCCGGTGGCCCAGTGCTTGTACAGCGACAGCAGCTGCCAGTCGGGCAGCTGGCCGTCACCGGCCATGTTCTCCTCCATGGCCGCCTTCGCGATCCGGTTCTTCAGGACCTGCCCGGAGCGCAGGGTCAATGGCGAGAACAGCTCGCTGGTCATCCCGGTCTCTCTTCCATCTCGATCACTTACGATGTGTGCACTACTCACATTAGGGCAAGAATGTAATCAGCGTAAACATCCGAGGGTGTGGGGTATCTCGCAGAGGGGCAATTCGCGTGACCGTGGTGTCTGCGCGCGATGGCTCGGCTGGACAGCAGTCCGGGCCCGCCGACGCCGTGATGGCGCCGGCGGGCCCGGGTTCGTGCGCTGTGGAGCCCGGTGTGGATCAGTCGTCTTGGAGCGCGGTGCGGAGGAAGTCGACGGCGAGCTTGCGTGCGACGTTGGCGGCGCGGGTGTCGCGGAGGCTGTCCAGGAGAAGGAAGTCGTGGACCATGCCGGCGACGCGGACGGAGGTGACGTCGACGCCGGCTTCGCGGAGCTTGTTGGCGTACTGCTCGCCTTCGTCCCGCAGGACATCGGCCTCGTCCGTGATGACCAGGGTCGTGGGGAGCCCCTTGAGCTGGTCGAGGGTGGCCTGCAGCGGGGAGGCGTGGTGCTCGGCGCGCTGGGCGGGGTCGGTGGTGTAGGCGTCCCAGAACCACTTCATGCCGTCGCGAGTGAGGTAGTAGCCCTCGGCGAACTGCAGGTAGGACGGGGTGTCGAAGTCGGCGTTGGCCACCGGGTAGAGGAGGCACTGGGCCTTGAGGTCGATGCCGCCGCGCTCCTTGTTCATCAGCGCGAACACCGCGGACATGCATCCACCGACCGATTCCCCGGTGACGGCGATGCGTGACGTGTCGAGGCCGTGCTCGGCGCCGTGCTCCAGTACCCACTGGCCGACGGCATAGTTCTGCTCGACCTGGGTGGGGTACTTCGCTTCCGGTGCCCGGTCGTATACCGGGAAGACGCCCGCGGCGCCGGCTCCGACGGCCAGTTCGCGGAAGAGGCGGTCGTGGGTCTTGTCGTCGCCGAAGACCCAGCCGGCGCCGTGGATGTAGAAGACGACCGGCAGCGGTCCGGTTGCTCCCTTGGAACGGATGATGCGGGTGCGGACGGTGCCCCATTCTCCGGCGTCCACGTCGACCCACTCCTCGTCGACCTCGGGCCGGGGCACGCTCGGGTCGGACTGCAGGCTGAGCAGGATGTCACGGCCCTTCTCGGGCGGAACCTCGTAGATCCGGGGGTGCGGGTCGGTCGCTTCGCACAGCTCCTTCGCAGCCGGCTCGAGGTAAGGCGTGATCGGAGGAGGAAGGTCGGTCATGTTCACTCCATGTCACGAGCACACAAGTGCCCTGTTTCCTGCGGCCCGGCCGGCCGCAATGGGTGTTCCCCCCGTCCCAGGCGTTACTGCCCGATTCCATCGTTCGTGTCCCACTCACCGTCCGCAACCCGGCCTCGGGTGTCCTGGTGTCGGCAGCCCCGGTGACGTGGTCTTGCTCCTCCCTTCCCTGCCGGACGGCCGGGGCCCCGAACGATGTGTGCCGGCATCCGTTCGGGTGTCCAGCCTGCGTGAGCGCTCAGCTCCCCGGACTGTTGGGGTCATGAAACAGAGCACCCTGTCCGAGGTGAAGGACGCGGTCACCCGACGTGCCACGATGCTGGTCATCGGTGTGATCGCCCTGCAGCTGCTCTTCGTCGCTTCCTTCGTGGGTGCGCTCCACGAACCCCGCCTCAGGGATGCGGCCTTCGGCGTCGTGGCGCCGCCGGCCCTGGCAGAGCAGACGGTGAACCGGCTGGACGGGCTGCCCGGCTCGCCTCTGGACCCCCGCGCGCTACCCGATGAGGCCACGGCACGGGCGCAGATCATCAACCGGGACATCGACGGTGCGCTCGTGGTGCACCCTGCCGGGACCACCGACACGCTCCTGGTCGCAACCGGTGGTGGCAGAACCCTGCCGGCCGCACTGGAGACGCTGACCGCCGCTTTGGAGGAGGCGCAGGGGCGAAGCATCCGCACGGTCGACGTGGCCCCGTCCTCCCGCCACGACTTCAACAGTCTGTCGTCGTTCTACGTCGTCGTCGGTTGGTGCGTCGGCGCCTACCTGTGTGCCTCGATCCTGGCCATCAGCGCCGGTGCCCGGCCGGCCAACCCGACCCGCGCGGCGACGCGCCTGGGCACCATGACATTGGTTTCGCTCGTCGGCGGACTGGGCGGCGCGCTCATCGCCGGGCCGATCCTGGGCGCACTGCCAGGCAGCGTGTGGGCGCTGTGGGGACTCGGCGCGCTGATCATCTTCGCGGTCGGCGCCACCACGCTCGCCCTCCAGGAACTCTTCGGCATCATGGGCGTCGGCCTGGCGATCCTGCTGATCGTGATCGCGGGAAATCCGAGTGCCGGAGGCGCTCTGCCTCCGCCCATGCTGCCCCCGTTCTGGCATGCGATCGGGCCGGCCCTCCCGCCAGGGGCGGGCACATGGGCGGCCCGCTCGATTTCCTACTTCGACGGCAACGACATGACGTCCTCGCTGCTGGTGCTGTCGGCCTGGGCGGTCGGCGGCGCCCTCATCGCCATGGTGGCGGCAGTGCTGCGGCAGCGCCGCGACGCGGAACCAGGCTCCGGAGCGGCAGGTGGTTCCGCGGACCGCGCGGGCTCAGGGGCGTAGCGCCCCGCCGAAGGGGCCGATCAGGAGCGGGAGAACTGCACGAACCCGAACACGTCGTCGACCAGAGCGGCGAGGGAGAGGTCCGCGCTGCCCTCGGACCAGCGCATGAGGGCGACGTCGAAGCAGCCCAGTGCGGTGTTGATCATCGTCTGAGCCTTGAGCTCGACGTCGGGACCGCCGGAATCCATCCGGGAAGCGATCTCGGGTACGAGGGCGTCGGTCCAGGCCAAGTGCTTCTCCAGGTAACGCGCGCGCAAGCCCGGGGTGTGGCAGATGACGCGGGTGGCCCGCTTCCAGTGCCCCGTGTCGTCGTCCATCTGGACGGCGGCCGCCCGGAAGGTGGCCCGCAGCGCGTCCCACACGGGGCCTTCGTCGAGGTGTCGGAGCAATTCGCCCCGGACCTCCTCGGCGGAGGGGATGCGGTCGCCGAAGACGACGTCCTCCTTGTTGCTGAAGTAGCGGAAGAAGCTGCGCTGGGAGATGCCCGCCGCCGCGACGATGTCGGCGACGGTGACCTGGTCGAAGCCGCTGGTGTCGAAGAGTTCGAGGGCCGTGTCGGCCAGCGCTTCGGTGACGGCTTGGCGGGTCTTGATGCGCAGGCCGGGTGTGGTGGTCTCCCTCATGCATCTAGGTTATCAGTGCCAAACTTGGCAGTCTGTGCCAGACATGGCGTACTGTGTCATGAGTAGGAGGCGTGAGCTCCGCCGGGTGACCAGTCGCCCGGGCCCCAGTCCGGGCAGATGATGATTTCGGGCCACTCACGCCAGATCTCGGTTGATACGCCCACTGCGTCGGCAGTGGAGCCGTTCCGGCAGGAGGAAGGGTCGTCATGACCAAGGTGTTGTTCGTTGTCTCTGCGGCGGATCGTTGGACGTTGCGGGGTGGGGAGGTGCATCCGTCGGGGTTCTGGGGTGAGGAGCTGGCGATGCCGCACAAGATCTTCACCGAGGCCGGGTGGGAGATCACGATCGCGACGCCGGGTGGGAAGGTTCCGACGCTGGACCAGCTGAGCATGGGGCGGACGGCGGGGTGGCCGTCGAAGTTGCGTGAGGTGGCGGCCTATCTGGAGTCGATCCAGGCCGAGCTGGACAGTCCGCGGGTGCTGGCGGAGATGGATCCGGACGATTTCGACGTGGTGTTCTATCCGGGTGGGCACGGTCCGATGGAGGACCTGTCCGTCGATGCCGACTCGGGGGCGTTGATCACGCGGGTGTTGCGTTCGGGCAAGCCTCTGGCGTTGTTGTGCCATGCGCCGGCTGCGGCGTTCGCGGCGCAGAACGAGGACGGGTCGTGGCCGTTCACCGGGTATCGGATGACGGGTCTTTCGAACCTGGAGGAGAAGTTCAACAGCTTCGGTCGTAAGGCGGTGTGGCTGCTGGAGGACCGCCTGCGGGAGAGCGGGGCCGAGTACTCCAAGGCCCGTCTGCCGTTGCGTCCGTATGTGGTCGTCGACCGCAACCTGTACACCGGCCAGAACCCCCCGTCCTCCGAGCGCCTCGCCGAGCGACTCGTCGCCGACGTGAACGCGGCGGCGGGACGCTAGCCGCAACCCGACACGAACACATCCCTGCCCCACGCCTGGAAGGTTCGCGATCCCATGACCGGCACCGCCGCACCCGTCGTACAGCAGGACCGGGACATCCCGGAGATCGTCGTACGACTCCGGGCCACCTTCGACTCGGGTGTCACCCGGCCGGCCGACTGGCGTCGGCGCCAGCTCCGCGCCCTACGGCGCCTTCTGCTGGATCACACCTCGGACATCGAGGAAGCGCTCTACGACGACCTACGCAAGGGGCGGACCGAGTCCCACCTCACCGAGATCGGTGGAGTCCTGGCAGAGGTCGAACACGCCCTGCGTCACCTGGATCGCTGGATGAGACCGCGGCGGGTCGCCGTGCCCATGAACCTAAAGCCGGCAACAGCCCGGATCCACCCCGAACCCCTGGGCGTATGCCTGATCATCGCGCCCTGGAACTATCCGCTGACGCTCACGCTGAACCCGCTGGTCGGCGCACTGGCCGCCGGCAACGCGGCCGTCGTCAAGCCCAGTGAACTGGCCCCCGCCACGAGTGCTCTGCTCGCCGACCTCCTGCCCCGGTACCTGGAGGCCGTCGCCGTCGTCGAGGGAGCGGTCGAGGAGACCACCCAGCTGCTCGCGCAGCGCTTCGACCACATCTTCTACACCGGCAACGGCACCGTCGGCCGCATCGTGGCGGCTGCCGCGGCCAAGAACCTGACCCCCGTCACCCTCGAACTCGGCGGCAAATCACCCGTCTTCATCGACGAGACGGCCGACATGGCCGTCGCCGCGCGCCGCCTGGCCTGGGGCAAGTTCACCAACGCCGGCCAGACCTGCGTCGCACCCGACTACGTCCTGGTCACCCAGACCGCCCGGGACTCCCTGGTCGCCGCACTGCCAAGAGCCATCCAGCACATGTTCGGCAACAACCCCCGGACCAGCGCCGACTACGGGCGCATCGTCAACGACCGCCACTTCCGGCGCCTGACCGGACTCATGGGAGAGGGTGACCTCCTCACCGGAGGCGTGTCCGACGCGGGGGAGCGCTACATCGCACCGACCGTGCTGGCCGATGTGCCCACCGGCGCAGCAGTCATGGCCGAAGAGATCTTCGGCCCGATCCTCCCGATCCTGACCGTCCGCGACGTCGACGACGCCATCGACTTCATCAACTCCAGGGACAAGCCCCTCTCCTTGTACGCGTTCACCCGCGACAGGACAGCCCGCCAGGCCCTGCTGGAGAGGACGTCCTCCGGGGGACTCGTCTTCAACGCACCGATGATCCACCTCAGCGTCCCGAACCTGCCGTTCCGCGGCGTCGGAGAATCCGGCATGGGCGCCTACCACGGCAAGACGTCCTTCGACACCTTCAGCCACCGCAAGCCGGTCCTGTCCAAGCCCACGCGGCCCGACACCCTGCGCCTCATCTACGCGCCGCACACCTCACGCTCCTTCGCCTTCATCGCCAAGGCAGTGGCCAGGACCCACCCGCTCCTGGGAAGGAAGCGATGAACAACCGCATCATCCTGCTCGGCGCCACCGGCTACACCGGCGACCTCGTCCTCAACGCCCTGATACGCAGGGGTGTCAGGCCGACGGTCGCCGGACGCAACCCCACCGCACTGGCGGCCCTGGCCGAACGCTCCGGCGGACTCGACCACCTGGTTGTCGACGCCACCACCCCCGACGGCCTGAGGCAACAACTGCAGCGCGGCGACGTACTGATCACCACCGTCGGCCCCTTCGAACGCTTCGGCTTTCCCGTCGCACAGGCCGCCGCGGACGTGGGAGCCCACTACATCGACTCCAGCGGCGAAGTCGGCTTCGTCTGCACCCTTCACAACCGGCACCACCACCGCGCCCGTGAGACCGGGTCGGTGATGCTGCCGGCCTTCGGCTACGACTACGTCCCCGGCGTCCTCGCCGCGACCCTCGCCCTCCAGAAGGCAGGACAAGCCGCGCGCAGCATCGACGTCGGCTACTTCGCCACCGGCCCCATCTGGCGGGGCATCAGCCAGGGAACGCGCACCACCATGCGCGACGGCATGACGCTGCCCTCGGCACGCCGGCACCGGCGCCTGCTCGTCGACGAACGCACCGCCTCCCGCGTCCGCCGCTTCACCGTACGAGGCCGCCGCAAGTCGGCCTTCCTCGTCTCCGGCACGGAAGTACTCTTCCTGCCCCAGGAGTTCCCGCAACTCGACGACGTCACGGTCTACAACGGCTGGTTCCCCGAACTCAGCCGCTTCCTCTCCCTCTACTCGGCCCTCGCCAACGCCACCACACGCCTTCCCGGCAGCCGCAGGCTGACCGACGCGCTGACCCGCCCCCTGCTCATCGGCCCGCCGGGCGGACCCGACGCAGCCCTGCGCGCGCGGATTCCCTCGCACGTCGTCGCCGTCGCCTCCACAGGCACTCAGGGCAGTGCCCCGCTCGCCGAGGTCCACCTCGAAGGCCCCAACCCCTACAGCCTCACCGGCGAACTCATCGCATGGGCGGCCCACCACCTCGCCACCCACTCCGACGTCACACCCGGCGTCGTCGGACCCACGACGGCCTTCGGGCTCGACACACTCCAGCAGGGCTGCGCCGAGCTCGGGCTCGTCACGGTCTGACCGGCGCAGGCAGCCTCAGACCGTGCGGGAGAGATTCCGAGCGACCTCGGTCGCCCAGTACGTCAGGATCATCTGCGCGCCGGCGCGGCGGATGCCGGTCAGTGTCTCCAGGATCGCCTTGTCACGGTCGATCCAGCCCTTCTCGGCCGCCGCCTCGACCATCGCGTACTCACCACTGATCTGGTACGCGGCGACGGGCACGTCAACGGCCTCGGCGACCTTGGCGAGCACATCCAGGTAAGGCCCCGTCGGCTTCACCATCACCATGTCCGCGCCCTCCTCCAGGTCCAGCGCCAGCTCCCGCATCGACTCGCGGAGGTTGGCCGGGTCCTGCTGATAGGTCTTGCGGTCGCCCTGGAGAGACGAACCCACGGCCTCGCGGAAGGGCCCGTAGAAGGCGGAGGAGTACTTCGCGGTGTACGCGAGGATCGACACGTCCTCCTTGCCGATCGTGTCCAGCGCGTCCCGGATCACCCGAACTTGGCCGTCCATCATCCCGGACGGAGCGACGACGTGGACGCCGGCGTCGGCCTGGACCTGGGCCATCTCGGCGTAACGTTCCAGCGTGGCGTCGTTGTCGACCCGCCCGTCCTCGGTGAGAACGCCGCAGTGGCCGTGGTCGGTGAACTCGTCGAGGCACAGGTCCGACATGATGACGAGCTCGTCGCCGACCTCGGCCTTCACGTCCCGGATGGCGACCTGCAGGATCCCGTCCGGGTCGGTCCCGGCGCTGCCGGCGGCGTCCTTCTTCGCGTCCTCGGGCACGCCGAAGAGCATGATCCCGGAGACCCCGGCCTCCAGCGCCTCCACGGCGGCCTTCCGCAGGGTGTCCCGCGTGTGCTGGACGACGCCGGGCATGGCCTGGATGGGCACCGGCTCGGTGATGCCCTCGCGCACGAACGCGGGCAGGATCAGGTCGGCGGGATGCAGCCGGGTCTCGGCCACCATCCGTCGCATGGCAGGCGTCGTCCGCAGCCGCCGCGGGCGCGCCCCGGGAAAGGGTCCGTACGAGTTCATACGGCGAGGCTACGCCCGTAGAACCGCGGGCCTTACCGACGAGTTGTGGGCATATGCCTCCACTTGCGTGCCAGGAACGTACACGACCGGCCCCTCACTCAAGGCACCGTTGGCCGGAGACGGACCCCGGCACTCCGTGACGGCCCGCACCGGAGGGCAGGTGTGCTGTTGCCCACAACAGGGACTCGGGTACGCCGGGTTGCGCGTATACAGCGGGAGCGGACCATGGGAGAAGAGGAGGGACGCGGTGCACCGTGTCCCCATGGCTCGATCCCGCAGCCGCAGTGCATGCGGCCATTGCGCCCTGCCGCCCATTCCTGCACGACATGTACGCCCAGGCCCACCCCGATCGTGACGAGGCACAGGCGGAGGGCGACTGTGAGCGAGAGGAACGGCCCGATGGACAGCTTGTCGCCAGGGTTCCACGGCAAGACGCATGCCTTCGAGGGCCGGCTGCCGCCGGGGCAGTACCCGACGGAGTCGTTTCCCGTCCTGTCCGCCGGGCCCACCCCGCACATTCCCACCGACCGGTGGTCGTTCACCGTGACCACCGAAGCGGGGGAGACCCGCACCTGGACGTGGGGCGAGATGATGGCCCTCCCGCAGGAGGAGCCCACGGTCGACATCCACTGCGTGACCCGGTGGTCGAAGTTCGACACCACCTGGCGCGGCGTCTCGCTCGACGTCCTGCTCGACGAGGTCGAGACCGCCGCCGACTTCGTCGTCGCCGAGTCCTTCGACGGCTACACCACCAACCTTCCGCTGGAGGACGTGACCGACGGCAAGGCCTGGCTGGTGCACTCCTTCGACGGCTACGCGCTCTCCCCGGACCACGGCGGACCGGCCCGTCTCGTCATTCCCCACCTGTACTTCTGGAAGTCGGCCAAGTGGGTCAAGGGCCTCATCCTCACGCCGGACAACGAGCCCGGCTTCTGGGAGTCGGCCGGCTACCACGACTACGGCGACCCGTGGCGCGAGCAGCGCTATTGGAGCGACTGATGCACGGATGGCGACGGGCCCGGCTCACGGAGCGGACGGACCAGACCGCGACCGGCCGCACGCTGCGGTTCGAGGTCCCGCAGTGGCCGGGACACCTGGCCGGCCAGCACGTCGACGTACGGCTGACCGCCGACGACGGGTACCAGGCCGTACGGAGCTACTCGCTCGCGGCGCCCGCCGACACCGACGGCATCGAGCTGGGCGTCCAGGCAGCGGCGGGCGGCGAGGTCTCTCCGTACCTCGCGAACATTCTGCCCGTCGGTGCCGAGGTCGAGGTCAAGGGACCGCTCGGCGGCTGGTTCGTGTGGACACCGCAGAACCACGGCCCGCTCCTGCTCATCGCCGGAGGATCCGGCGTCGTGCCCCTGATGGCGATGCTGCGTGCACGGCTGCTCTCGATGTCGGACGAGCCCTGCGCTCTTCTCTATTCCGTGCGCGGACGGGACGAGGTCTGGTACGCCGCGGAACTCGACGCAGCCGAAGACCCCGTCCGCGTCCGGTACCTCTACACACGCACGGCACCCGCCGGCTCCGAACGCCCCGCGGGACGCATGACGGAACCCGACCTGCGCGGCCTGCCGCCCGCAGCGGGTGCCCGCTGCTACGTCTGCGGTCCCACCGGATTCGTCGAGCACGTCAGCGCCCTGCTCCTGAGCACCGGGTACGCGCCCGACCAGATTCGTACCGAACGCTTCGGCTGACCCACCCGCGCCGCACGGTGAGGAATCCCCGCCATGAACGAGCATCCCCTGTATCTCGACGGCAACGCCCTGGCCGGTCCGCTCGGGGAGGTCTTCGCCATCGACCCGACCACGGCCTGGCGGTTGTGCCCCTCCTGCCGACTGCCGGCGACCATGGCCCAGTTGCACGTCTATGGCCCCGAGCCCGGTCTGACCGCCCGCTGCCCGGGCTGTGCGGCCATCGCCCTGCGCGTCGTCACGCAGCCCGAGTACCTCTGGCTCCAGATGGGCAGCGGAGCGGGCGTCTTCCGTTTCGCCCTTCCCCACACCGCGCCATGAATCGCGGCGGCGCCAGGGGAGTCCCGGGCAACGCCCGCTCGGTCAGGCGTCCTTCAGGTGGATGCCCTTGGTCTCCCGCATGAGGTAGCACGCGATACCCGTGAAGGCACACAGCAGCATGATGTAGAAGCTGGACAGTCGGGCCACGCCGAGCTCGACGAAGAGCTGGTTCAGGTACGGCGCGCTGCCACCGAACACGGCGACGGAAACGGAGTAGGCGAAGCCGATGGCCTGCGTACGTACCCGTGTCGGGAAGTTCTCCGACATCGTGGCGGACAGGAGTGCTCCCGGGATGGCCACGACGGTCAGAGCGACCGAGGATGCCACCAGGAGCGTCCACCCCGGCGAGCCGATCAGTCGCGTGAGCGGGATCTGCAGGGCGATCATCAGCACCGCGAACGTGATCATCATCGGGCGTCGACCGACCCGGTCGGAGAGACGGCCCCACAACGGCAGGGTGACCAGAGCGATGCACTGCGCCCCGACCGAGCACCAGTAGGCGACGCCGGCGTCCATGCCCTTCTGGGTGATGGCGTAGGTCGAGACGTACGAGGTCCAGGTGTAGTGAGACGCGGTGATCCCCGAGGTCATCAGGATGACGAGCAGGATGGAACGGGCCACCCGTCCCTTGGACGACGGCCGGACCTCGGCGCCGGACTTCTCGGCGGAGAACACCTCGCTCTCGTCCATGCTGCGGCGCAGATACAGAGCTGCGAGGGCCAGGAACGCGCCGAGAATGAAGGGGATGCGCCAGCCCCACTGGGCGACCTCGTCGTCGGAGAGGACCGAGGTCACGACTCCGCCCACCGAGAAGGCGATGGCCGAGCCGCCGAAGATCGCGACGAACACGATGCTTCCCCACAGCCCGCGGCGTTCGCTGGGAGCGATCTCCGCGATGTAGGTGTTGGCCGTCGCGGACTCACCGCCGTGGGCGAACCCTTGCGTCATGCGGGCGAGGAGAAGCAGGAGCGAGGCCCAGGCCCCCAGGGAGGCGTAGGTGGGCATCAGCCCGATGACGAGGCTGCCACCGGCCATCATCAGCATGGTGGTGACCAGCACGAACTTGCGGCCGCGCCGGTCGGCGACCCGCCCGAAGACAATGCCGCCCAGCGGGCGCATGAGGAAGCCCACCGCGAAGACCGCCAGGGTGGACAGCAGCGCCGACACCTGGTCGGACGCGTGGAACATGGCGGTGGCGATGAAGGGCGCGAAGACGGCGTAGGCGCTCCACTCGTACCACTCGAGGACGTTCCCGATCGTGCTGGCGACGAGCGACTTGCGCTTCGAGCGCAGGGTGGGACTCGACTGGGTTCTCTCCCCGGTCGCGGTTCCGATCTTTGCTGGCGCGTTGCTCACGGGAGGCTCCTTCGCTGTTTTCGGGCAGGGGGGAGTGAGGTCTGGCACGCGGTGGTGAGGTGATGGCGGGGCGCTGCCGTGCGTCAGATGCGGGGGGTTGAGGCCAGGCCGGCGTGCTGCGCGGCCATCTCCAGGAGGCGGGGGACACCCGTCTCGAGTGACGGCCCGAAGACCGTGTCGTTGGGGCGTTCGCCACGCCGCCAGCGGGTGTAGATGGCCTCGCAGAAGATCGCTGCCTTCCACAGCGCGAGCGCCTGGTACCAGGGGAGCGGGGTGAGATCGAGGCCCATGCGGGAGCGGTAGCGCTCGGCCAGCTGCTGCCTGGTGAGGTAGCCGGGTGCCCGCGTCACCGGGGTGAGTTCGAGCGGAGTGGTCAGGATGCCGGCCTCGGAGTAGGTGGCGGTGAAGTAGCCGAGGTCCGCCAGCGGGTCGCCGAGCGTCGCCATCTCCCAGTCAAGGATCGCGAGGATCCTGGCGGGTGTCTGCGGAGCGAACATGAGATTGCCCATGCGGTAGTCACCGTGGACCACCGAGGCCGCCTGGCTCGCCGGCAGATTGCGGTCGAGCCAGTCCGCGATCCACTCCACCGCGGGCAGGTTGCGCGTGGTGTTGACCTCCCACAGGCCCCGGAACCGTTCGACCTGGCGCCGGAGATACGCGTCGGGGGAGCCCAGGGACGCGAGCTCCCCTCGGGTCACGTCGATGCTGTGCAGCGCGACGAGAGCGTCCACGACCGCCTCGCTGGTGGCCCTGCGTTGTTCGACGGAGGAGAGGAGGGACGGGATCGCGTCGGTGATGACCGTTCCGTCGAGCCGGGACATGAGGTAGAACGGCACACCCAGGACCGCCTCGTCCTCGCAGACGGCGATGATCTCCGGCACCGGTACGCCATGGGCGTGGAGGAGCTTCTGGATGCGGGCCTCGCGCACCATGTCATGCGTCGACTTCGGCAGCGGCGGGCGCGGACCACGGCGCAGGACGACGCAATCACCGCCGCGCTCGATCAGGTAAGTCACGTTGGAGTGGCCGTCGCCGATGCGCTGCCACGCCAGCGGACCACGCCCGACGCCCTGCGCGTCGAGGAAGGCGGTGACCGCGTCGACGACCAGAAGCGGAGGACTTTCCAGGTGGCGCGCCTCGTCCCAGGTCGCGACGACCTCCACCCCGTCGGGAACGGTGTGCATCACGCGCCCCCGCCCCGACGGACGACGGCGTCGCCCAGGTAGCTCTCGCCGGCCTGGACCGCCGCGTTCCGGCCAGCCGAGGCCCGGCGGGCGATGGCCCACTTGTGGGTCTCGTTGGGGCCGTCGTAGATCCGGAACGGGCGGACCTCGTTGAGGTACTGCGCCAGCGGCAGACCGTCGGAGACCCCGTCACCGCCGCAGATCTGGATGGCACGGTCGACGACCCGGAAGATCGCCTCCGAGCAGTGCACCTTCGCGACCGAGGACATCGCCGAGCCCGCCTTGGGGTCGCTGTGGAGCAGCGCCGCCGTCTTGGTGATGATCGCGTCGGACGTCTCGATGTCGATCACCGACTCGGCGATCAGGTGCTGCGCCAGGCCGAGGGAGCTGATCGGCCCGCCGAACAGCTCCCGCCTCCCGGCCCGGTCCAACGCGATGTCGTGCGCCCGCCGCGCCAGTCCCAGCCACCGCATGCAGTGGGTGAGACGTGCCGGCCCGAGCCGCACCTGCGCGTACCGGAAGCCGAGCCCCACCTCACCCAGCACCGCATCGTCGGAGACGAAACAGTCCTCGAGGTACAGGTGCGGATGGCCGCCGTCGATGGACCGGTCGACGGTGTGGATCGACTCGCCGACCCTGATGCCGGGGTTCGTCATGTCGACCAGGAACATGGTGGCCCCCTCAGGGGAACCGTCCACGCCCGGGGTGCGCGCCATGACGATGCAGAACCCGGCGCCGACGGCGCCGCTGGTGAACCGCTTGTGGCCGTCGATGATCCAGCCGCCCGCGGTGCGGACGGCCTTGGTCCGCAGGGCCGCCGGGTCGGAGCCGGCTCCCGGGTGGGGCTCGGTCATGCCGAAGCAGGACCGGATCTCGCCCGCGGCCAGAGGAACGAGGTACCGCTGCTTCTGTTCCTCCGTCGCGATCAGGTTGAGCATGTGCATGTTCCCCTCGTCGGGGGCCATGCAGTTGAGCGCGCTAGGGCCTATCGGCGAGTAGCCGGCCTCCTGCAGGATCGGCGACCAGTGCTCTATGGGCACCCCCTGCCCGCCGTACTCCTTCGGCACGTGCGGCGCGAAGACACCGGCGTCCTTCGCCGCCGCCTGCAGCCGGTCGCGCGTGACCTGGTCGAGGCGCCCGCCCGGCGCGGGTTCCTCGTCGACGACGATCTCCCGTATGAACCGGCGCGTGCGCTCACGCAGCTCCGCCACCTCGGGAGGGAGATGAGTGAAGGTCATGACAGTCCTTTCAGGGTCTGGTGACGCGGTAAGGATCGAGACGGGTTTCGACGCGGTCGTCATGCGGTGCCGCCGGCGACCATGAGGCCGCCGTCGACGGCGACGACCTGACCGGTCACCCAGGAGGAGTCGTCCGAGGCCAGGAAAGCCACGGCGGAGGCGATGTCCGAAGGCGCGCCCAGACGCCGCATGGGATAGCCCATGGCCACCTCGGCCTCCTTGCCCTCGTACAGGGCCTCGGCGAACCGCGTCTTCACCACGGCCGGTGCCACCGCGTTGACGCGGATCTCAGGGCCGAGTTCGGCGGCGAGAGTCCTGGTCAGATGCGACACCGCGGCCTTGCTCACCCCGTAGAGACCGATGCCCGGCGACGGCGTCTCACCGGTCACCGAGGAGAGGTTCACGACGGCGCCGCGGCCCTCGGAGAACCGGAGCTTCTCGTGAGCCACCGCGTCCTGCACCCAGGCGAGGGTGGCCAGGACGTTGACCTCAAAAACCTTGCGGGCCGCGTCGAGGTCCAGCTCGACGAGGGGACCGAACGCCGGATTGATGCCCGCGTTGTTCACGAGGATGTCGAGTGCGCCGAACTCGCGTGCGACGGTGTCGAAGACCTCACGGCGGTGCTCGGGGTCGTCCGCCCTGCCGGCGACGGTGATAACGCTGCCCTGGGGGAGAGTGGCTGCGGCTTCTTCCAGCGATCCGGCTTTGCGCGCGGTGAGGCAGACACGCGCGCCCTCGGACACGAGCCGCTCGGCGATCGCGAAGCCTATTCCCCGGCTCGCACCGGTCACGATGGCGGTACGGCCGGAGAACCGGCCCACTCCGGTGTCGCTCTGGTTCAACGCGTTCAGTCCTTCGAGGGGAGGGGCGGCTGGGAGTTGCGGAGTTCGGCGCGCCGGATCTTGCCGCTCTGGGTCTTGGGCAGGTCGGCGATGAAGTGGACCTGGCGCGGGCACTTGTAGGCCGCCAGACGGTCCCGGCAGAAGGCGATCAGTTCCTCCTGCGTGGCGCTCAGCCCCGTCTTGAGCGAGACGTAGGCGACGACGGTCTCGCCGCGGTAGTCGTCGGGCTCGCCGATGACGGCCGCCTCGAGCACTGACGGGTGCTCGTACAGCGCGTCCTCGACCTCGCGTGGCCAGACCTTGTACCCGGACACGTTGATCTGGTCCTTGAGCCGATCCACCAGGTAGACCCAGCCCTCCGCATCGATGATGGCGACATCGCCGGTGCGCAGCCGGCCGCCGGGCATCGTCTGCTCGGTCGCCTCGGTCTTTCCCCAGTACCCGGGCACCACCTGCGGCCCGCTGAGCTCGAGCTCGCCCTGGTCCCCGTCGGGGACCGGATTGCCGTGCAGGTCCACGACACGTGTCGTGAGGTGCGGCAGCGGCATCCCGATGGACAGCGTCCCGCTCGGCAGATGGATCGGCGCCCTGCACCCCGGAGGAACGGCGATGACGGCGGACGTCGTCTCGGTCATTCCGTAGCCGTTGTAGATGTAGACGCCGAACCGCTCCTGGAACCGCTCGACGGTCGCCGGCGGGATCGGCGCACCGCCGGAGTACAGGGTCCTCACCGACGCGAAGTGCCCCGGTTCGGCCTGCGGGAGCTCGTAGATCGCGTTGAACGCCGTGATGGAACCGATCGTGTAGGTCACCCCGTGTTCGGCGAAGGCCTCCAGGACGACCTCGGGGTGGAACCGGCCCGTGAGGACGAGCGTGGTGTCGGTGAGCAGGGAGATCGCCGCGTTGGCCACCGCGCCGGTGATGTGGAACAGCGGGGCGATGGCAAGCACGACGTCCCCGTCGCTCACACCGGTCCACGACGCGCAGGTCGTCACCACGCTCAGGACGTTGCCATGGGTGTTCATGGCACCCTTCGGCGGCCCCGTCGTCCCGGAGGTGTAGGTCAGGAACGCGACGTCGTCACGGGCCAGCCGGACCGGCGTGGGCCGGGAACCGCTGAACTCCTCGATCAGCGCCACGACGTCGCCGTCCGGTGCCGGGGCGGGGCGTCGCGTCGTCGCGAAGACCCGCGGGTCATTGCGCGACTGGTAGTCCAGCGCCGACGCGCTGATCAGCCATTGGACCGTGCTGCCTGCCAGGGTGTCGCGCGTCTCCTCGACGTCCGCGTCCGCGCACACGATCCCGACGGCCCCGGCATCGTCGACGATCCGGCGGAGCTCGTGCCGCCGGTACATCGGATTGAGCCCCATCGCCGTGGCACCGAGCTTCCACAGCGCCAACAGCACCAGCGCGTACTGAGGGATGTTCTGCAGGTAGACGCCAACGCGGTCGCCCTTCCTGGTCCCGCGGGCCTCGAACGCGGCAGCGAGGGCGTCCGACGCCGCGTCCACGTCCTGTACTGAGAGGGAGCCGTCGAAGTAGCGCAGCGCCGTGGCGCCCGGATTCTTCGCCACGCGTGCTTTCCACGCGGCGACAAGAGAGTTGTGGACGACCGTCACCTCTGCTGTGACGTCGGTCGAAGGCAAGGAATCCCGCCGTGGGTCATCAGGAACCGTCACTTCTCGTCCCTCCTGCCTGCGTCCTTCGCAGGCATGATTACCGAGCGCTCGCTCGGTACGACTCGCGTCAAACCATTGCTACCGAGCGCTCGCTCGGTAAACTTATGCGAAACTGTGGTTACCGAGCGATCGCTCGGTGAAGGATTGATGCGGCGGAAGCGCCATGTCAAGAGGTTGGCCCCGGGCCGCGGACAAGGCGAGTCCGCGTGGGCTGCATACTGAGCGACGAAGATCCGGGGCGAGGGGAGCGCTGTGACCAAGACCGAAGCCGGTACGTCCTGGAGGACGTACTCGGCCAGTGGACTGCCACCCATCCTCGAGACCGCACTGGCCTGCTTCATGGAGCACGGCTACCACGGGACGACGATCCGGACGGTGGCCTCCCGGGCGGAGCTCTCCGTGCCAGGGCTCTACTACCACTACGAATCCAAGCAGGCGCTGCTCGTCGCCCTCGTCTCCTACGCCATGGACGACCTGTGGCAACGCAGCACCGCGGCCCTGGAAGAAGCCGGCGACGACACACAGCGGAGGCTGGACCTGCTCGTGGAATGCCTCGTGCTGTTCCACGCCCACCGACGAGACCTCGCGTTCATCGCCTACAGCGAGATCCGCAGCCTCACCGGGGATGCCCGCACCACCTACATCGCTGCCCGGGACCGCCAGCAGCGCCTCATGGACCTCGTCATCGAGGAAGGTGTCGCGCACGGGGACTTCGTCACCCCGTACCCGCGCGAGGCCAGCAGGGCGATCGTCACCATGTGCACGGGCGTCTCGCAGTGGTACCGCGCCGACGGTGAGCACTCTCCGCAGGAGCTCGCGGAGCGGTACCGCGAGATGACCCGCATGACGGTGGGCGCACTGGCCGCGCCTCGGCCCTGACGGACCGGCTCGTCATGCCTCCACCATGACGAGCCACCGTGGTCTCCGTGCCGTCAGGCGACGGTGAACGGGCGCGAGACGCCGGTGAACGCGGTGATCGCACCCGTGAGGCCGTGCTTCGCGTCGCCGTAGTGGGCGATCCGGTACGTGCCCGGCGGGGTTCCGGGCGCGATGTCCCAGGTGACGGTCGCGGTGGACTCCCCGGTCAGGGTGCTGGTGCGCTGCCAGCGGTACGTGGTCTGCCAGTCGCCGTCGTCGAGATGCCGCGTCCAGCTGCCGTCCTTCAACTGCTGGACCTCCAGGAAGGTACCGCGCCGGCGCAGATTGTTCTTGGGGTGCCCGGTGACGAAGACCACGGCGACGGCCTGGCCCGCCTGGTAGGCGGCCGCCGCATCGGTGAGGACCTGGCCGTAGGAGCGGAGCAGGCCGGGGTTGTCCATGATCACGCCGGACTGGATGTTCAGCGTGCCGATGGCCGGGTCGGGCGGCAGCTCGCCGAGAGGGAGGGTGATGCCGTTGCGCAGCGCGGAGGCCAGCTTGGTGAACTCCTGCTGGTAGGCGGGCGTGGTGTACTTGCCGAACAGCGTGGAGGCGCCCTCGTACTGCTGGCCCTCGTACTCTTCGGGTGTGGTGACGTACTGGCTGTAGCCGTTGGTGTAGCCCTGCATGAGCACGTTCTCCAGGGGGACGCCGAGTTCCTCTGCCACGGCCCGGCGGATGCGGAGTCCGGCGACGATCGTGAACTCTGCGGGGCCGCCGATCAGGTAGAGCTGGCCGATCTTGAGCAGCTGCAGGGGCAGGACGTCGGGTGTCGCCTGGAGCAGTCCGCTGGGGACGACCGAGGTCTTGGGTGCCTGCTCGTCGGCGAGCCATTGCGGAACCGCGGAGTTGATCTGCTCGATCAGCGGCGCGAGCGGAGACGGCGTGCCCTCGAACAGACCGGGGATGCCGGGTCCGTCCTCGATGCTGCCGGCCAGAGTGGACAGCCCGATGACACCCGAACTGGTGTGGTGGGTGCGGCCGTCGGGGGTGTAGCGGCCGTCGACCTGGACCTGGGACATGTCGACGTAGCGCAGCCGGGAGTCGATGCCCCCGCTGATGGGGGTGGTGGCACGAGCGTGGATGTGCTGCGCGGCGGTGGCCTGGCGCAGGCCGATGATCCGGGTGTTCTCGAACTCGTCCTCGGTGGGGCCGGATCCGGGGCTGAGATGGAGGTTGGGCGACATGTCGCCGGCGCTGGTCTGAGGGAAGGCGGCCACGAAGCCGGGCGTGCCGTCGAGGTAGCGCACCCCGGCTGTGTCGTGCTCCCACGTGTAGGCGGCGTAGCCCTTGTTGTCGCCGCTGATCAGCGTGTTGGTGTTGGTCATGGAAGTGCCGTGGGTGGGGAACCAGCTGATCGCGCCGACATCTGTGTGGCCCTGGCGGAAGCGAAGCACGGTCATCGTGGAGTCGATGCCGAGGGGGTAGACGTCCTTGTCCGCCTGGGGGTTGAGCTCGAAGGCGGGGCGGGAGCGGTTGACGCTCGCGTCGGTGAGCTCGCCGCGGCCGAGGGCGATGGTGCCGGGTTTGAGGTCGGCGTGGGCGGCACTGATGGCCTCGACGATGCCGGCGACCACGGCGTCGAAGTTCTGCTGCTGGAAGCCGCCGATCGACAGGTTGTAGACGAGATCGTGGGCGCACCCGCCCGGTCCCGAGTGAGTGTGGGTCGCGCTGAGGGAGACGTTCTGCTCGGTGTAGGCGGTGCCGTGCGCGGCGGCGAGCCGGGCCAGCACCGCCTGGAAGACGGCGAACGGGAGGAGACCCTGGTCGGTGTTGCACCAGGCGATGCGGTTGCCGCTCGCGGGGTCGACGATGACGAACGCCCGCGCCCTCAGCCGCTGGTGGATGCCGCTGGTCCGCTGACCGATCATGGAATAGCCCATCATGCCGCTCTCGGCTGCGGCGCCGGTGATGTCGGCGATTCCGCGGCCGACCAGGTACGGGGACGGGACGGGCTTGTCCGCTGCGGCAGCCTGACCGGTGCCGAGCGCCATGCCGCCGGCGACCGCAGCCATCAGCTGAAGTCCTCGCCTGCGAGTGAATGCTGTCGTTTCCACGTTTCCTGCCTTCGCATCGATGGAGGTATCTCTCGGGGTATGACGTGGCCGACCGCGGTTTCGCGATCGGAGGACATCCGACAGGCGCTGCCGGCCTCACTGCTCGACCCATGCGGAGCGGGACACACGGAGGTGCCCCGCCCCGCGCTCATCACCAGCCCCGCATGTCGACCGGCCATTGTTCGAGCACCTGCGTGCCGTCGACCAGGTGCAGGGTGTCGTGGAGCGCCACGGTGGGATCGACATGGGCGGGGCGCACCCGGATGAGGTCTCCCACGGCTGGTCGCGGCACGCCGTCGGTGCGGAACGTGGTGTGCTCGTCGGAGCAGAACCAGACCTCGGTGCCGTCGATGCTCGGAAGCCCGTGGTCAAGACTGAGCGCCTTCAGGCCGACGTCGACGACGGCCCAGCCGTCCGACACCGAGATGACCCGGCCGAGAACGAACAGCGCCTGCTGGAAGGGCTGGCCGAGCTGCTGGTAGGCGGTGTCCATGAGGGCGTACGAGCCGGCCTGGATCTCGTTGGCCCACGTGTTGACGGTGTAGGTGCCGGTTCCTCCCGCGCTGATCAACTCGCCTCCGACGTCGGCGCTCGCGGCGAGCAGATGTTTCATCGCTTGCTCCGTCTGTTCCCGGCGCTCCTCCTCCGACTCCACCAGCATGAGATGACCCTCGTAGCCCATGACCCCACGCACGACCAGTCCGGCCTGTCGGGCGAGGTCGGCGAGCCGGCCCGCTTCGCCTGGCGCGCAGCCGCAGCGTGGCAGTCCGACGTTGACGTCGATGACGACCTCACGGACTCCGCCGGCAGCGGCGGCCTCGATCGTCTCGGCCGAGTCCACGGCGACGGTCACTCGGTGCCCGTCCTTGACGAGACGTCCCAGGCGCCGGGCGTCGAGCACCTCGTTGGCCAGCAGGAGGTCCGCGCCGAGGCCGGCCGCGGCCATGGTCTCCACCTCGCGGATCGTCGCGCAGGTGAAGCCGTGATGCCCGTTGGCGTACTGGAGCCGGGCCAGACTCGAGCACTTGTGTGCCTTGACGTGCGGCCGGAGGCGCGCGCCGGGCAGGGCGGCACTCATCGTGTCGAGGTTGTGCCGTAGCGCCGCCTGGTCGACCAGGAGAGCGGGCGTCTGCAGTTCACTGATCAGCATGCCTGCTGCCCCTTACGAGTCTGGATGTCGGCCTGGACGGAGCCGTCGGCCGGCGGTGTGGTGCCCGGGCCTGCCACGGGTCCGAGCACTCGGCGCAGGTGGGCGTTGGTGAAGGTCCCCTGCGGATCGAGCTGCGAGCGGACCGTCTGGAATCGATCCCACGCCGGGTAGCGGGCGGCAAGTCCGTCCGCCTCCATCAGGTGCCGCTTGCCCCAGTGCGGCCGGCCCTCGAAAGCCAGGGCGATGTCCTGAACAGCCCGGAAGTAGGGCTCCCAGGGCATGCCCTGATACATGTGAACGGCGAGATAGGCAGTCTCCCGGCCATAGGCCGGACTCAGATGGGACAGTTCGTCGGGTGCCACGAACCGCACCTCGATCGGGAAGCCCACATCGAGGCGATCGCGGTCGATCACCCGCAGGATCTCCTGGAGAACCTCGGCGCACGCGGCGCGCGGCACCGCCCACTCCATCTCGGTGAACCGCACCGAACGTCTGCTGGCGAAGACACGGTGGCTCTGATCGACGTACTCGGACGGCGCCATGAGCCGGGTGATGGTCCGGTTCAGACGCGGGATCTGGGACGGGAAGCGACGCCCCGCACGGCATACCGCCTCGAGGATGCCGTTCTCGGCGAACTCCGCGATCTTCTGTGCCAACTCTCGGGGCGGCCGGACTGCCTCGTCGGTGCGGTTGTTCACCTTCACCAAGGCGGCATCGGTGTGGGGAAAGAGGAAGAACTCGAAGTGATCGTTGGTGTCGACGAGTTCGTCCAGACGCCCGAGCGTCTCCGTGAGCTTCATGGACGTGCTTTCGGCCCGCAGCGCGAAGGCCGGTACGACGCGCAAGGTATAGCTTGTGATCACGCCTAGTGCGCCAAGGCTCACGCGGGCCGCCCGCAGGACCTCAGGCTCGGCGTTCGTACAGCTCAGCTTGGTGCCGTCGGCCAGCACGAGGTCGAGGGCCTCGATCTGGGTGGCGAGGTTCCCCAGCATCCGGCCCGTTCCGTGAGTGCCGGTGGACATGGCTCCCGCGATGCTCTGCCGGTCGATGTCGCCGAGGTTGGGCAGTGCGAGTCCGTGCTGGGCGAGCTGGACGTTCAGATCGGCCAGGCGGGTGCCGGCGCCGACGGTGACCAGCCCTGCCTCGGTGTCGACGTGCTGCAGGCCGCTCAGCCGGTCCAGGTTCAGCAGCAGGCCGTCGGTGCAGACCTGGTCGCTGAACGAGTGGCCGGCCCCTACGACACGGACGGTCTGGCCCGCGGCGGCCGCACTGCTTGTGGCACTGGCGAGTTCGTCGACCGACCGCGGTTGCAGGATCCGGCTGGGCCTGCAGGTCTCGTCGCCGGCCCAGTTGGTCCAGGCGCCGCTCGGGCTCATGTTCTGGTTCATCCTTCCACCGCCCGCGCCGGGAGGCCCTCGGGGTTCGGGTGCTGCCGGTCCGATGTCGGCACTCCGGCCTCGCCTCTGGCGAACCGGGGCCGCAGTCCGGCGAGCCACCACACCGTGGCGAGCGCCAGCCCGCCGAGCACGTAGTAGTTCGCGCTGCGGAACTCGTCCGGAAGCGTCAGCGTCAGGATCACGGCGATGAGATAGACGAGGGAGGCGACGAAGACGGCACCGGCGAAGCGGCCCAGGTTGAAGGCATCCTCGACGGCTTCCAGCTGCCGCCGCTTGTAACCGTAGGCGAGCACGATCAGCAGGTAGACGAGATACGGCAGCACCGCCGTGGCGCCGACGAGCGTGCCGAAGACGTTCGAGCTGTTGTAGCCGAAGATCACGACAGCGACGTTGAGCGCGTACGCCACAACGAGCGCGGGGACCGGTGTCTTCGTCGTGGGATTCACCCGCATCAGCAGCGCGGAGCCGGGCAGCATGTTGTCGCGTGCCATCGCGAAGATCAGGCGTGCGATGACCGCGGCAGAGACCACCATCAGCGCGAACATCGCGAAGACCACCACCCCCACGAAGGTACGAGCGAGCCCCTCGCCGAGCCAGTACTGGAACACGGCGGGCAGGCCGCCGGCCGCGAGGACCTCGTAGCTGGGGATCGCCACAGTGAAGCCGATGAGCACCAGCATGCCCAGGACCACCGAGACCACGACGCTGCCGATGATCGCGCGAGGCACGGAGCGCTTGGCGTCGACCGCCTCCTCGGCCACGTCCGCCGCGGCTTCGAAACCGGCCAGTGTGTACACGCCGACCAGGGACGCCAGCGCGATCGCGTACCCGTAGGAGTGTCCGGGCAGATGGTGGTGCTCGGTGAGATATCCGATCCCGTGGTCCGAGTCCTTGGCCCCTGCGACCCAGAGGAAGAACAACAGCAATGCCAGCACGACCGTGCCCAGGATCTCCGCAAGTACGGCGACGTTGTTGATCCGAGCCGCCACCTGCACGCTGATGATGTTGACGAGGTACGCGACCGTGAGCACCAGCAGCGCGATGAACAGCGTCATGCGCGGCGAAGCGTCGTCGATGCCGAAGACGTACTCGGTCAGCGGCGCCACCGCGAGATAGACGATGCCCGGCACGCCCACGGCGGCATACAGGATTCCCAGCGCGCCGATGAACCAGCCGTAGCCGGGCCCGACCAGCCGCGACCCCCACTGATAGCCCGCGCCGGCCAGCGGGATCCGGGTCCCCAGCTCGGATATCACCAGGGCGACCAGCAGCTGGCCGACGCCCACCGCGGGCCAGATCCAGATGCTGACCGGGCCCAACTGGGTTATTCCGAAAGTAAAGTTGAGGAACACGCCGGTGGCGATGGACATGATGGAGAACGAGACGGAGAACAGCGAGAACCAGCTCAGCGTCCGCCGGAGCTCCTGCCGGTACCCGAACTCGTTGACCGTCTTCTCGTCTCCCGTCGGCTCCTCCGGCCCTGGCCCGGTCATTCGGCACTCTCCGCACCGAGTGCGTACGCGACGACCCCGTTGAGCACGTCCCCGTAGGGCGGGAACATCACATCGATGAGATCGTCCTTGCCGCGCCTGACGATGCCGCGCGGGTTGGAGAACTCCCGGAAGCCGTCCACGCCGTGGTGGCGCCCATGGCCGCTGCGGCCGATCCCTCCGAAACCGAGCGCCGGCACGGCACCCTGCACCGCACAGGTGTTGACGCACGCCCCGCCGGAAACGGTGGTGGCCAAGACCCGCTCCGCGGCATCGCCGTCCTGCGCGAAGACGTACAGCCCCAGAGGCCGATCGCCATCGTTGACGTAGGAGACGGCATCCTCGATCCGGTCGTAGGGCTTGATCGGCAGGATCGGGCCGAAGATCTCCTCGCGCATGAGGGCGAGGTCGTCGGGCGGGTCGACCACGAGTGTCAGCGGCATCTGGCGGGTGGTCGTGTTCGGGTCGACGTCGCCGATCTGCACCACCTCCACTCCCCGGGCCCTGGCCTCCTCGACCAGGCCGACGAGCCGGTTCAGGTGGCGTTCGGTGATGATGCCCGTACAGTCCGGCGAGGAGGCGAAACCCGGTACCTGCTCCCGCATGTGCGACGTCACCAGCTCGGTGAACCGGGTCATGCCCTCCCGCGGCACCAGGCAGTAGTCGACGGTGATGCACATCTGCCCGCTCTTCACGAGCTTCGTGCCGACGATCTGCGCAACTGTCTCCGTGGTGACGCTGTCCTCGTGCACGATCGCGGGGCACTTGCCTCCGAGTTCGAGCGTCGTCGGCACCAGGTTCTCGGCGGCCGCGCGGGCGACCAGGCGCCCGACCTCGGGGTTCCCCGTGTACAGCAGGTGGTCCCACGGCAGGGTCGGGAACTCCTGAGCCAGTCCCAGCCCGCCGGTGACGACGGTGACCTGCTCGGGGTCGAACGCCTCGGTCATCATCTCGCGCAGCAGAGCCGAGCATGCCGGGGTGTACTCCGACGGCTTGATGACCACCCGGTTCCCGGCCGCGAGCATGTCGGCGAGGGGACCGAGCGAGAGATCGAACGGAAAGTTCCAGGGCGAGATCAGACCGATGACGCCCTTGGGCTGATGGCTCATCGAGACGTGCGCTGTTCCCAGAAGCCCGGCTTCAGCCGGGCGGACGTCCGGCTCCATCCACGCTTCGAGGTGTTCGGCGGCGAAAACGGCACGTCCGGCGACGCCGAGGACTTCGACAAGATCGGCGAACCCTTCGGGGTGCACCGCGAAGTCCGCCGACAGCGCGTCCCGGATCCGGTGCCGGTACCCGGTGATCACTCCTGCCAGCGCCCCCAGGTTCAGGCGACGCTGGTCGATGCCCGGTGCGGGCTCGCGCAGAACAGCCGTCCTCTGCGCGGCGAACGCGGCACGCAACTCGGCAATGGCATCGGCATCGCCCTGATCGTCACCGGAGCCGACGGTTTTCGTAAGGTTCATCGCTCTCCCCTTGGCCCATCGCGGATGGCTCATGGTCGCGGCGAGCTGGGGGTGAGGAGAAACATCAATATCGGCGGCTTCCACAACCCTGAGGCTGTGGATCTGAACCCGTGGCCGCTGGGCAATCTGCTGGTGGCTCAGCGGCTCCTGACATGCCGCTGTCCCCTCCCCGGCCTGGTCTGCGGTAGGGGAGGGGTGGGGGAGTCGGGTCGGATCAGCCGGGCTGCAGGGTGGCAGCCGCGGCGCGGATGAAGGTCATGGCCACCTCCAGGTCACCGGGCTCGGACTGGTGCGTCAGCTCACCGATCACGCTCGCCACCGTGGCCGCCAGGATGCGCGGGGCGAAATCGTCGGGGCGCCAGCCCTGCTCTTCGGCGAGGAGTCGGGCACCGTCCTGGATGACGTCGGTCAGCCGGCCACGGCAGAGCCCTTTGAGCTGAGGGTTGGACTGGATCATCCGGTCGTGGAGCTCGTCGAACTTGTCCGGGGACTCCGCCTGTTCGCGCAGCCACTGCTCCACGGTGTCGAGGATGCCCTGCCCGGCAGGCCTGGCGTGCAGCGCCGCGGCCAGCTGGTCGACGAACGCGTTGAAGTGCGCCATCGCCAGTTCCAGCTTGGTGGGGAAGTACAGGGTGACCGTGCGCGGAGAGACCTCTGCCGCTTCGGCGATGTCGGCGATGCTCGTGGCGTCGAAGCCCCGCTCGGCGAACAGCTCGTAAGCGGCGGTGAGGATCGCTTCCCTGCGTCGAGCCTTGCTGCGTTCCCTGAGGCTGTCTCCCGTCATGCCGGAAGCTTACCATCGGTAGCTAATTTACAGTCGACTGTAAAAATGCGTTACTGTGTAGTGCGTGGTGGAGGTGACCGCTCTGACTCCTCCACCACGCTTATCTACCTTTCGCCCCCGTTGATCAGAGTTTCGACCGGTTAGGAATGCTTCGATGGCCTCACGCCTATACGCCTGGGCGCGCTGGATGATTCGCCGCCGCCGATGGGTGATAGCCACCTGGATCGTCCTTCTCACGGTCATCGGAGGCCTGGCGGCGACCCTTCACGGAGAGAGGACCACGGAGTTCTCGGTCCCCGGTGTCGAAGCGCAGCAGGCGCAGGACCTTCTGAAGGAGAAATTCCCCCCGGCTGCGGGTGGCGTCGTACGGATCGTCGTCGCCGCCCCCGAGGGAAAGACCGTCACGGACCCGGCACAGCAGCAGGCGCTCGGCGCCGTCCTCCGCAAGGCCGCGTCGGTGCCCGGCGTCATCACGGTCACCCAGCCGACCTCGACCGGTACGATCTCGGCCGACCGGACCATCGCCTACTCCGATGTCCGATTCGCCGAGGAAGCGTCCAAGGTCGAGCAGTCCGCCAAGGACGAACTGGCCACCGCGGTGGAGCCCCTCCGGGATGCGGGGATGCAAGTCGAGCTCGGCGGCTCGGCCATGCTGCCGGAGTCCAAGGCAGGAGGCCCGGCCGAACTGGTCGGCGTCGTTCTCGCCTTCGTGATCCTCGCCGTCGCGCTCGGCTCCCTCGTCGCGGCCGGACTGCCGCTGGTGACCGCGCTCCTGGGTGTGGCCGTCGGCGTGCTCGGCACCCTGTTCGTCTCCGGCTTCGTGCAGATGACGGGCACCGCGACCGTGCTGGCACTGATGATCGGCCTGGCGGTCGGGATCGACTACGCGCTGTTCGTCATCTCCCGGCACCGCGAGCAACTCTCCGACCCCGAGATGGACTGGGAGGAGTCGATCGCACGCGCCACCGCCACAGCCGGCAGCGCGGTCGTCTTCGCTGGAGCCACGGTCGTCATCGCACTGGCGGCACTCGCCATCACCGGTATCCCGTTCCTCACGATCATGGGCCTGGCCGGTGCCGGCACCGTCTTGGTCGCCGTTCTGGTCGCCGTCAGCCTGCTTCCGGCGGTACTGGGAGTGTTCGGCGAGCGGATGCGCCCGCGCCGCCCCAAGCGGAACAGCAAGCGCAAGGACCGCGCCGCCGGTGCCTGGGGTCTGGCCTGGGCGCGCATGGTCACCCGCAAGCCGGCCCTCGTCCTGCTTGCCGGCATCGTCGGACTGCTGGCGCTTGCCCTGCCCGCCCGCGACCTGCGTCTCGGGCTGCCCAGCTACGCCTCACAGCCTGAGTCCAGCACGCAGCACAAGAGCTACGACCTGCTCACCGAGGGCTTCGGGCCCGGCTTCAACGCCACCCTCATCACCGTGCTGGACACCGAACACATCCCGCAGAACCAGCGGGAAGCCACCGTGACCCAGCTGCGTGGCACGCTGGCCGCGGACAAGAACGTGGCCGCCGTCTCGCGCCCGATAGCCAGCCCCTCCGGCGGCGTCGTGGTCATGGGAGTGTTCCCGAAGTCGAGCCCCGACGCCCAGGCCACGACCGACCTGGTCCACCGCATGCGTGACCAGGCGCCCAAGATCGCCGACACGGGCGGTGCCCTCTACGTCACCGGCCAGACGGCCATGGCCATCGACGTCGCCGGCAAGCTCGGCGAAGCGCTGCCTCTGTTCATCGGTGTCATCGTCATCCTGGCGCTGATCCTGCTGGCCATTGCCTTCCGGTCGATCTTGGTACCCCTCAAGGCGGCACTCGGCTTCCTGCTCTCGGTCGGCGCAAGCCTGGGCGCCTCCGTCTGGGTCTTCCAGCAGGGCCACCTGAACGGTCTGCTCGACGTGGCATCCACTGGACCGGTCACCAGCTTCCTCCCGATCCTGCTCACCGGCGTGCTGTTCGGCCTCGCCATGGACTACGAGGTGTTCCTCGTCAGCCGGATGCGCGAACACTACGAACACAGCAAGAATCCGGCTGAGGCGATCGCCCAGGGCGTCTCCAGCAGCGCACGGGTCATCGTGGCCGCCGCACTGATCATGGTCGCGGTCTTCGGCGGCTTCATCTTCAACGAGGACCCGATCGTCAAGGCCATCGGCTTCGCGCTCGCCATCGGCGTGTTCATCGACGCCTTCGTCGTCCGCATGACGCTTGTGCCCGCGGCCATGGCCTTGCTCGGACGACGTGCATGGAGCATGCCCCGCTGGCTCGACCGACTGCTCCCGGACGTCGACATCGAAGGCGCGCGTCTGCCCGCCGTGGCTGCGGCCGAACCTGGCGCGCACCCGCAAACCGAGAAGAAGACCCCGCGCCGTAAGGCATCCACCCGGGTCTGACCTCCCTGATCTCCGAGGCCGCCGACGCCGTGGGGGCCCGACGGCCTCGGATAACACCCTGCACCTCCCTTGGGACAAGGAGGTGCAGGGTGCTTCTTTTGCGTTCCACGTGCCGCTTGATCGGCCAAACGTGTCGCCCGCATCGCTGTGTGAGCGCCCGGGATGCCTGGCGATTCCCGAATGTTGACACTGCATACTCCGGCCGTGTAATGTATGCGATGTAAACATTCGGCTCTCGGGTATATCGGGACAGAAGTGGGCATTATCGCCCCCTCTCGGTATCGTGCTCGCGGCGCGCTCGGCATCGGCCGACTAGCGGAAATGCCGCGGACGCCTTGTACTCAACACCCCGCAAGAGCCCTTCATCTCAGTTGTGAGAACGGAGTTGTCGTGAAGGCTGTATCGATCACGGAGAACGGTGGCCCTGAGGTTCTGCAGTGGGTCGAGGTCGAGGACCCGACACCCGCTGCCGGTGAGGTGGTCATCGACGTGGTGGCCAGCGCTCTGAATCGGGCGGACGTCATGCAGCGCTGGGGGCTCTACCCGCTGCAGCCGGGCTGGTCGCCGTACCCCGGGCTGGAGGTCTCCGGCCGCATCAGCGCCATCGGCGAAGGAGTCACCGGCTGGCAGGTGGGCGATGAGGTCTGCGCTCTGCTGACCGGAGGCGGCTACGCGCAGAAAGTAGCGGTTCCCGCCGGACAGCTGCTGACGATTCCCAAGGGGGTCGGACTGACCGAGGCGGCGGGTCTGCCCGAGGTCACCGCCACGGTCTGGTCCAACATCGTCATGACCGCGGGCCTGAAGGCCGGCGAGACGATCCTCGTGCACGGCGGCGCCGGCGGTGTCGGCACGATGGCGATCCAGGTCGCCAAGGCCCTGGGTGCCCGGGTCGTCACGACGGTCGGCGGAGCGGAGAAGGCTGCTCAGGCCCGGGAGCTGGGCGCCGATGTGGCGATCGACTACCGCACCGAGGACTTCACGGAGCACGGTCCCTACGACGTGATCCTCGATGTCGTCGGCGGCGATTACCTGGAGCGCAACGTGCGCTCCCTGGCGGCCGACGGTCGCCTGGTCGTCATCGGCCTGCAGAAGGGTCTCGAGGGCCAGCTCAACCTCGCCGAGATCGTGTTCAAGAGGGCCTCCGTGCACGGCACCACCCTGCGGACCCGCTCCAAGGCACACAAGGCCGAGATCGTGGCCGAGGTCCAGAAGAACGTCTGGCCCATGATCGAGAACGGCACCGTGAAACTGGTCATCGATCAGACCTTGTCCATGGCCGACGCCGCCGAAGGACACCGCCTCATGGAAGCCGGCGGCCACCTGGGCAAGATCCTCCTCGTCAACGACGAGAGCGCGTGACGGCAGGCTGCTGAACGCCACGCTCATCGCGCACGGCACTTCACCGCCGCGATGGAGTCAGCGCCCGAAGATGCAGGCTCATGGGGAGGCAGGTCCTTGGCCGGCCTCCCCGGCGGCCCACCGATCGGCGGGCACGGAACGGAGCACATCCGGCAGCCGGGGCACCCCCACAGGCCAAGGGGAGGCAACCGACTGCCGCACGGGAGGAAGGGTCGTCATGACCAAGGTGTTGTTCGTTGTCTCTGCGGCGGATCGTTGGACGTTGCGGGGTGGGGAGGTGCATCCGTCGGGGTTCTGGGGTGAGGAGCTGGCGATGCCGCACAAGATCTTCACCGAGGCCGGGTGGGAGATCACGATCGCGACGCCGGGTGGGAAGGTTCCGACGCTGGACCAGCTGAGCATGGGGCGGACGGCGGGGTGGCCGTCGAAGTTGCGTGAGGTGGCGGCCTATCTGGAGTCGATCCAGGCCGAGTTGGACAGTCCGCGGGTGCTGGCGGAGATGGATCCGGATGATTTCGACGTGGTGTTCTATCCGGGTGGGCACGGTCCGATGGAGGACCTGTCCGTCGATGCGGATTCGGGGGCGTTGATCACGCGGGTGTTGCGTTCGGGGAAGCCTCTGGCGTTGTTGTGTCATGCGCCGGCTGCGGCGTTCGCGGCGCAGAACGAGGACGGGTCGTGGCCGTTCACCGGGTATCGGATGACGGGTCTTTCGAATCTGGAGGAGAAGTTCAACAGTTTCGGTCGTAAGGCGGTGTGGCTGTTGGAGGACCGGCTGCGGGAGAGCGGCGCGGAGTATTCCAAGGCCAGGTTGCCGTTGCGTCCGTATGTGGTCGTCGACCGCAACCTGTACACCGGGCAGAACCCCCCGTCCTCCGAGCGCCTCGCCGAACGACTCGTCGCAGAGCTGCGAGAGCCGGTGCTGGAGGTCACGGTGTCGCGAGTGATCAAAGCCTCGCGCGAAGAACTGCACGCCTTCGTCAGTGACCTCACGCGGATGGGGGAGATCAGCCCGGAGAACAAGAACACCCGCTGGACACAGCCAGGCAAACGGTTCACCGGCCGCAACGCGATCGGCCCGTTCTACCGATGGTCGATGGGCGGTACGGTGACCGAGAACGTGCCAGGCGCCTCGTTCGCGTTCCTGACCGACTCACCGTCCGAGACTCACTGGCGGTACACGTTCGAGCCGGTCGAGGACGGTACCCGCGTCACGGAGACGATGCGCAAGCATGCCCCGCAGATCCGCCCGGTCGTCTTCCTTCAGGACCTCTCCGGCGCCCGCGACCGTCGCGCCCACCTCGAGAGCGGCATGCGGAGAACCCTGGAGCGGCTCGCTGCCAAGTTCGAGAACGCCGCGTAGCCCGCACGCTCCGAGTATTTCCCGAACACCTGCGCCAAGGGTCCATCACGATCAGGAGCCCTTGGACGCCCCCGATCTCCGAGGTCGCCGACGCCGTGGGGGCTTGACGGCCTCGGATCACACACCCTGCACCTCCCTTGGGACAAGGAGGTGCAGGGTGTTCTTCGTGCTCCGCGCACCCGCAGGTAGGCGATGGGCGTCGGGACGCCACGGACCCGTGCCGTGACAACATCCACGGAACCCATCACCTGTGCCTGCCCCGGGAGTCGCGGACCGCCAGGAGCGCCGCGCCGATGTCCGCCGCCGTACGCGGATCGGTGAGGGAGCGGCCTGTCAGTTCTTCCACGCGGCGCAGCCGGTAGCGGACCGTATTGGGGTGGACGAACAGGCTCTGAGCCGCAGCGCCGGCAGAGCCTGCGGCAGTGAACCAGTGCTCCAGCGTCGTCAGGAGGCGGCTTCGCTCCGGAGCCGGCAGATCGATCACCGGCTGGAGGACTGCCTCCACCAGGTGCGCCGCCTCGGCCGGGGCCGCGGCGACGACCATGGCCAGCGGATTGTCGTCGAATCGTGCGACACCAGTACGGCCACTTCGCAGCCCCGCCAGAGCCAGACGGGCGAAGCGCAGTGCCTGCGGAGTGTCCTGCAGGGCTTGGAAGCGCGGGCTGAATCCGACGCGGGCATGAGCGCGGCGCAGGACGCGCAAACACGCGGTCTCCGCCGTTGCGGTCGGCAGGGCGATCAAGGCGAGTTGCTGGTCGGGCAGCAAGCGCCAGACGGAAGGCAGCTCTTCCTGACGCAGAGCGGTCCCCGCTCCGGAGAGAGGCTCTTCGCCCGGAGCGCCGGCCTCCGCCACGGCGACCGCGTAGGGACCGTGCTCGGGCAGCCCCAGTTCGCGAGCCGCTTCCCACAAGGTGCGATCCGTGATGATTCCGGAGAACAGGGCCTCGACCAGTGTGGAACGCCTCGCCTGCCCCTCGAGGTCAGCTCCACGGCCTTCTCTCGGTAGGCCTCCGCGGTGGCCTCCGCGTACAGGCCGAACGACGCCCAGAACCGAGTCGACTCCGAGAGCAGAACGTCAGCGGAGACCTCGGCGCGTGCCTCCTCGAGGATCTCCGCCCACAAGAGCTCGGCACCGATGCGATACGCATGCAGCGTGTCCGCCAGCGGAACCCCCTGCTGTGCGCGTGCCCGGCCGGTCTCGCGCGCCGAACTCGCATCCGGGGCGCCTCCGTGGCGGAGGCTGGTCAGGACGGCGTGCAGGGTGAGGAAGTCGTCGAGCCGTCGGCGATCCGTGGTGCCGAGCCGGGAGTCGTGGCGCTCGGCCGCCTCGTTGTAGGCGCGCAGGGCGGAGTCGATGGCTGGGGCCGGCAGAGGCCCGTGCGTCAGGATGAGTGTCGCAATCAGCTTCGCCAGGTCGTACCCCATCGGCGCCAGCGTGAGGTCGTCGGTGTCGACCGTGTAGATGTCGCCAGCCTCGGTGATGAGGAAGTTCCGGGGGTTGCTGTCCTTGTAGAAGGCAGTCGGCCCCTCGGCGGTCTTCTCCAACAACGTCAGCATCGCGTGGAGGGCGCCCCGGTCCGCCAGGTACCCCTGCTCCAGTCGTCTTCGCAGGGCGGCCTGCCGAGGACCGGTGTAGTCGCCGAACGCGATGCCGTCCCGGAAGCGGTGCGGCGTGTTCAGGGAGGACGGTCGGAGGTCGGTAGTCCAGGCGGCGCCGTGGGCGTTGCCCAGCAGCGTGGCCAGGGCCAGCAGATCCTTGGGCCGGGCGGGGCGGCCGTCGACCCACTCGTACGTCAGGCTGATCGGCCCGATCACGGTCAGCACCGGCAGCTGCAGCGGCCGGGCGTGCTGGGCGAGCCAGGCGTGATGGCGGGCTGCCGACGCCACCCGTTCAGGAGCCTCGTAGCGCTTGGTGAAATACCGGGGCCTCATTACCGTCCTCCCCGTGACCGGGCGAGCACGAAGGTGACGACGGACGTGGTGGTGAGGGGCCGGTTCGGCAGGAGCTCGTGCAGGGTCGCCGCGAGCGCGTCCGCGTTGCCGTACAGGCCGGGGGCGAGGTCGTACTTCGGGTTGGTGGCGAGGTACTCGGCGACGTGGTCGTGGCCGTCGAAGGTGAAGCTGTGATCCTCGTGCTCCACGGCGAGTACGTCGAGTGACACGGCGGCCAGGTCGGCGAGGTTGCCGCTGTGCGCCGAGACGTAGAGGCTCTCGTGTTGCTCGGCTCGCGGGTCGAGGCCGGCGGCAGCCACCAGCTGCTCCATCTCCCGGTAGCTGTCGAGGCACTTCGTGACGAACACGGCCAGACCGCCGGGAGCGAGTGCCCGGCCGATCTCCGCGACCACAGTCTGCGGGCGCGGCGAGTGGTAGAGGCAGAACGCGGCGACGACGACATCGCACGACCCGGCGGCCACGGGGAGACGGTGGAAGTCGCCCTGGTGGAAGATCACCGAGAGGCCGTGCAGTTGCCGGGCCCGCAGGCGAGCTTGCTCAAGCAGGGCCGGCGCGGCGTCGAGGCCGATAACGCGCCGGGGGCGGAGTTCCCTGGCGAGGGTCAGGCTGCTGGTTCCGCGGCCGCAGCCGAGGTCCAGGACAAGGCCGAGACGATTCGGTCGCTCGTGGTGGTCGCGCACCAGCCCGACGATCGTTTTCGGTACCGGACGCCCGGAGGTCTTCGCCCGCATCAGGGCGCTGGACCGGCCGGCCAGCCGAGAGGCGTGCCCGTACAGATCCGCCTGCCGAGCTGGGTCCAGGAAGGGGTTGGTGCCGCTCATGTCGCACGCTCCCCTCGGGGGAGCGGAGCGCTCAGCGGTGCTCGGCGGCGACCTTCCGCAGCCAGCGGCGCGTCTGACGTCGGCTGGACAGCAGCAGCACGTCGGCACGGCCAGAGGCGAACTCGCCGATCTTGGCTATGACCCGCGGACGCATCTTGCGGCGGTACGTCGCCACGTACTTGATCACGCCCCAGTGGATGCGGTTGTGCACCCCGTTGCCCTTGTGCCCGGCCCCGTGCCGGATCTGCCGGGAGAACATCCCGTACAGCGCGGCTACGGTCGAGACGTCCATCAGGACTACCGTGTCGCAGGCTTCGAGCCGGATCTGCAGCGTCGAGTTGTAGTTCCCGTCGATCACCCACCTCGGTTGCGCGACCAGCTCCCGCTGCAGGTTGGCGAACTTCTCCATGGGCAGTGCGTTCCACTCGTCGTTGTAGAACGCGGCGTCCAGGTGTGTCACCGGGGCGTCGAGAATCCTGCCCAGCTCGCGTGCCAGGTACGACTTGCCGCTGCCTCCGCAGCCGACGATGGCGACCTTCTTCATGGTGCTCCAGCGTAGAGGTGTTCGGGTGCCCGGTCGGACCGGCCGCCTGGGCACGTTCGGATGATCCAGATGCGGTGTCCTGGCTGCTCAGCTGCATCAGGCCGCTCCGCGTTCCAGCGCGACGACGGGGCTGACGGCCGTGTCCAGGGCCGCTTCCAGCGCGTCGACCTGCCGACTCAGGCGGAACAGGTCCAGGCGGTCCAGGCAGGCCGCGATCAGGTCCGCGTGCTGCTGGGTGGCGGCGATCCGCTGGAGGTGGTTCAGCCGCTCGATCACCTCGTCACCAGATCGGACGATCAGTTCCTCGGGTACGAAGCGGTCGGCGTGCAGGATGTCGGCCGGGGCGAGCGGGAGGCAGCCGGCGAGCACCGCTTCGAAGATCCGCTGCGTCATCTGCCCGACGGCGGCGTACCGCTCCGGCAGCATGAGCACGGTCGCCAGCGATCTGCCGTACACGCCGTGGACCGCCTCGAAGGGGACCCTGCCGAGGAAGTGGACGTGCGGCCAGCGGCCTGTCTTGGTCCACTTGCCTCCGACGAGGTGGTCGAAGCGTGCGGCGGCTGGTGCGAAGTAGCGGTCGAAGTGGTCGTCGCGGTCGTACTGGTTGCCGAGGTACCCGAGGACGAGGTCCCGGGGCTGCTTGGCGAGCGCGACCGGATCCGCCCCGGCGAGCAGGCGGTCGTCGACGGGGAAGAGCAGGCGGTGAGCCCCAGGCGTCGGTGCGAGGGCGGCCTCGCAGACAGTGGCCTGGGGAACGCGCCGCCACACGCTTTCGGACCGGAGCTTGCGGTCCTTGTCCCAGATCACGGTCGGTGTCTTCCTGCGCACGGTGTAGCGGCTGATCAGTTCGGCCTGGCGGTGGAGCTCGCAGGTGTGGCCTTCGGCGCCGCACGGGGTGGTGTTGCGTCCGTCGATCGGCCAGCGCCACTCCAGGAACAGGGCGTCGATGTCCGGGCTGCCGCTGTGGAAGGTGTAGGCGTTGCCCAGGTCGTCGCCGGCTTCGATCAGGTCGCGGTTGGCCTGGAGGAAGACGATCTCGTGGCCGCGGTCGAGGAGGGCGTCGATCAGGGGGCGGCGGTGGCTGCGGCCCCCGTCCGGTGTGTCGGTGATGCCGTTGCCGAGGAAGCCCCAGAAGCTGTATCCGATTTTCACTTGGTGATCCACCGTCCCTCCAGCAGGAGGGCGTCCAGGCCCGAGTCGGCCAGGCAGCCGAGTGCCATCGCGGGTGTTCCGCAGATCGGCTTGCCCTTCACGTTGAGCGAGGTGTTGATCAGCACCGGCACGCCTGTGCGCCGGGCGAAGGCGCTGAGGACCTCGTGCATGAACGGGTTCTGCGAGCGCGTGACGGTCTGGAGACGGGAGGCGCCGTTGGCGTGCACGATGGCCGGCACCATCTCCCGCGCCTCGTCGGTCACTCCGGACGCCATCGACATGTAGGGCGCCTCCTGGCCGAGAGTGAAGAACTCCGCGGCGCGCTCGGCCAGCACCATGGGGGCGAAGGGACGGAACGGCTCCCGGTACTTCACCGTGGCGTTCAGCCGCTCGACGACACCCCGCTCCCGCGGGGAGGCGAGGATCGAGCGGTTGCCGAGGGCGCGGGGGCCGGCCTCGACCCGGCCCTGGAAGAGCCCGACGATCATGCCGTGGGCGAGCTGCTCGGCGAGGAACTCGGCCGTCTCGACGCCCAGCGTCTTCTGCCGGAGGTCGGGCCACAACGTGAGGTCGAGGGCCGTTCCTTCGAAGGACGGGCCAAGGTAGCAGGCCCGGGTGACGCCGGACAGGGGCTGTCGGGCGTGGCCATCGTGGTGTACGGCGATGGCGGCGCCGATCGCCGTGCCGGCGTCGCCGGGGGCAGGCGGCACGAAGACCTCGTCGAAGACGCCGGCCTCGATGATGCGGCCGATGCTCACGCAGTTCGTGGCGACGCCGCCTCCGACACACAGGCGTCGGGAGCCGGTGATGGCTCGCGCTCGACGAGCGAGGTGCAGCATCACCTGTTCGGTGCGCTCCTGGAGAGCCGCGGCCAGGTCCCGGTGCACGTCGCTCAGCGGCTCGCTCGGGTGGCGTTCGGGGCACGTCTCTTCGATGAAGCGCCGACTCGTCCTCGGGTAGCCCGAAGTCAGCACCCGCGGCGGGAAGTAGAGCGGGTCGACGACGAAGCCGGTGGGGGTGAGGCGGACGGCTCTGGCGAAGAATTTCCGGAATCGCGCCCGGGGTCGCCGAGCGCCGCGAGCGCCATCACGGTGCCCTCCTCGTCACCGCGACGCCATCCCAGATGTTCGGTCACCGCGCCGTACACGTACCCGAGGGAGGTGGGATCGTTGATCGCCTCCAGGGTGCGGGTGCGTGGTCGGAGTGCGTCGTGCCCCCGGGCGATGGTCGTGGTCTGCCGTTCACCGAGGCTGTCGACGACGAGCACGGCGGACTCGTTCCACCCGGAGGCGGCGAAGGCGGCCAGCTGGTGGGCGCGGTGGTGCAGGACGGGGGTTACGCGTGCGGCGGGGAACCGCCGGCCGAGGTCGCGGAGACGGAGCTGGGTGCGCATCGCCACCTTGGCGAAGCCACGGGCTTGCGGCACCGCCCGGTCGCGTGTGGTCGGTGACAGCGCCAGACGCAGCGCGGCCGGGGATTCGATCAGGTAGCGCGCGGGCCGGAAGTTGTAGGCCACGGCGTCGACGTCGGTGGCGGAAAGCCCGGCCTCGCCGAGCAGCCACTCGACGGCGTGGCGCGGGTAGTCCTTGGTGTGCTTCTTCTGCGACAGCCGCTCCTCCTCGACGAAGCCGACGAGCTGCCCGTCGACGAGCAGCGCGGCGGCGGAGTCGTGAGTGTACGAGCACAGGCCGAGAATGACCGAGGGCGCCTGGTCCACGGCCGCCGTCACCGCGCACCGGCCGAGGTATGCGCGGACGAGGTCGTGGAGCGACGGTTCAGCTCGTCGTACCAGGCGGTCATGGCCTGGCCGAGCGGCCCGTCGATCTTGCCGGCCAGATCCGTCGCCTGATCCTGCCGGTCGCCCTTCCAGAGCTGGTAGCTGCGCAGGGTCTCGGACATGGTGTCCCAGCCGGCGTGCCCGGTTACGTCCCCCGTCCTGACCTGATGGAGGAGGTCGTCGAAGCCCTCCCATGACGTGGTGAGGTCCGGCATGTCGGAGCTGGCGACGATCGAGGTCAACGCATCGGCCTGGTCGAGGTGGTTCTCATAGATGTGCAGGGACCCGACGTGGTGGTGGAAGTCGCCTAGCTCGGCGCCGATCCAGCCGGCCACCAGTTCGTGCAGGACCGTGTAGAAGAACAGGTCGTACGGCATGCCGATCCATACGTCCTGGCCGCGCATCGTCGTCGACATGTGCAGGCGGCCGTCGCGCAGGTAGAAGCGGAAGCCGAGCGTGCAGGGCACGTCCTTGTGGCCGGCGGCGTCCCGCGCCGGGTCGTAGAGCTGGATCAGGGCCCGGCGGGAGTCCGGGTCCTGCTTGAGGATCTCCACGACGCGGGACAGCTGGTCTACTGTGCCCGCCCACTTCCGCATCCGCGGGCCGTAGGCACCGCGCAGGACGCCGTCGTCCGCGTACTGCCGGAGTTTCGTGTTGTAGTCGAAGATCCAGGGCTCGTCGGAGCTGGAGAGGATCCAGACGGTCTCGGCCACCGCGAACGCGAGATTGAGGATCCTGGCTGGCGGCGCGTACAGCAGGCGGGCCCGTGGACGGGTGAGCCGCATGTGGACGTCGAGGACCTCACGTGTGGCCATGCCACGCGGGCTGACCCTCGCGCCGGACTTGGCCAGGGTGACGGCACCGACGAAGAGCTCGGCGATGCTGTCGGCGGTCAGGGATGTCATCGGGCGGGGACTCCTTCGTTTCGGAGGTGTTCGGGCTGATGGCCGGAGGCGCGGCTGACGATGAGTTGTGCGACCAGGGCGGCGCTGTCGCCGCTCCAGCGGCACACCGCGTCAGCCGAGGCGGGTTCGGCGGCCGTGAGCGGCCTGAGGAGTGCGGAGAGCGCGTCGGCGACGTCCTCGGCGGTGGTGCAGCGTCGCGCGAGGCCGTGAGCAGCAAGCCCGAGTGTGTGTTCGTCGGCGGTGCCGATCTCCAGGACCGGCACGCCCAAGAGGGCGGCCTCGATGCCGCACGTCGAATAGGTGCTCGCCACGACGTCGGCGCCGGCGAGACAACCCCGCGCCCCTACCTGCGGATCGGCGACGGCCACGAGCGGCCTTCCGTCCCGCTGCCTGAGCGAGGCGAGGAAGTCCGGGCTCTGCGCCGGGTGCGGGGCGATGACCAGTCCCCATTCGCCCTCAGCCTTCCACATCCCGTCCAGGAGGAGGTCGGCGTGGGCCTTGAGCCGGTCGGGACCGAAGGGCTGGCAGGCCCAGACCATGATCCGGTCCGGGCTCCGCCCGGATCCGGGGACCAGCAGGTTCTCCAGGTACCGCCTCCGGGCTTCCCGTCCCAGGCCGGCGAGGACGTCGAAGCGGGGCTGCCCCAGCACGTGGACCTCGGCGTCCGGGTGCCGCGCCCACGCCTTGGCGAGCGGGGCATCGCGATCGCCCATGACGACGCCCGGCTGTGCAGCGCGGGCCACGCGACGGACTCCGCAGCCCAGGCCCCGTGCTGCACATGGACCGTGTTCACGCCCTTGAGGTCGGCCAGGTGGACGGCGAGCGCGCCGACGGGGCTGGTGTCGTTGCTGACGAGCAGCGTGTGCGGGCGAGACGCCTCCAGGACACCGCTCAGCCACGTCTCCAGACGGACCACGGAGCGCCACGACGGCTGGGTACATCCACCGCTCGTCTCCAGCAGGACGGCCAGCAGACGGACCAGACGCGAGAGCCGGACGACGTGCTCCCCCACCTGGACGACGTGCTCGTCGTCCCACAGCTGCAGGCGCTCCACGGCTCCGGACAGGGCGAAGAGGCCAGCGGGAGGCGTAACGAGCCTGATGCCCTCGACGGCTGGAGTGTCGCAGCGTTGCTCCGGGTCCGTGGCGAGATCGACGAGGAGACTCGTCCGGCCACCACCCGCCAGGTCTTCGAGTACCGGCAGCAGAGTGGCCGCATGGCGGGACGACCACGAGAGCGCGACGACGCCGGTGCGCGGCAGCGCCGACGGGGGAGGGCTCGGCACTCGGGTGTCGGCGCGCGCAGGCTGCAGGTTGCTCAGCTGCGCGGTACGGAACGGGTTGTATAACGCGGTTGCCCCGAGCAGATACGCGATGCCGGACCACGTGACGGTGTAGGCGCGGTACTCCCGGGAACTGCTCTCGCGAAGCCCGACGAGTCCCTCGTGCGGAGCGATCTTCAGCGGGCCGGGCGCCTCGCTGAACGGCTCCCAGGCGCCGAGGGCCATCAGCTTGCGTACGACGTGCGCCACCAGGCGCCGGCCCGGTACGTGCTGCACGTACAACCACCCGGCCCCGCCCGGCGTCGTCCTGAGATAGGCCCCGTACCACTGGAGTGCGTCCATGACGCGCTCGACGAGCGCTTCGTGCTTGTCCAGAGGCATGGCCTCCAGCTCACTGATCGTGATCCGGGCGGACGTCAGAGTCGCGAACGTGCCTTCTCCGACCAGTGCCCACGCGGACTGTCCGCCGACGTCGGTCCGCGCCAGACCGTGGACATGGCGAGGGGGTGTGGTCACAACAGTCTCCCTTCGAGGAGGGGACCCGAGGAAAGGAGCCTCAGCAGGTCCTTGGGGGACTCGGCGACCACGGGGAAGGGGGAATCCGGGCAGCCGTACCCCCAACCGGCGTGGACATACGGAACTCCGGCGCGGCGGGCGGCTTCCTGGTCGACTGCCATGTCGCCCACGTACACGGCCTCGGCGGGATCGACACCCAGGTCGGTCAGCGCGAGGAGGACCGGGTCCGGGGCGGGCTTTCCACGCCCACCACCATTCGGCGTGCGCACCGTGGAGAACGGGCAGCCGAGGTTGGTCAGGAGCGGGGCCGCCCGCTCCAGCGGCTTGGACGTGACGACCCCGAGGAGCCAGCCGGCGGCGATGAAGGCGCGCAGGACCTCCACGGTGCCGTCGAACTCGCGGGCGAGGTGGGACGCGGCGATCGACGCCTCGTCGTACGTACGGTGAAACGGCTCGGACTCGGCGAATCCGAGCCGCTCCATGATGTCGGCGAACGGCCGGCCGAGGTGGCGCTCGTACTCCTCGAACGGAACGTCGAGACCGTGCCCCTTCTGGACTTGCTGCCATGCGCGCTCCATCACCGGGCGGGTGTCGAGGAGCACGCCGTCGAGGTCGAGAAGCAGCGCCTTCGGAGGTAAGGGCGACGGCGGGACCAGGGTGGTCATGAGGTATCTCCGGTGAAGGGGATCAGGGGGTGAGGGACGTCTCGGGGCGCCTCACGAAGGCGATCACCCGCTTGCCGCTGCCGTCCCGCTTGGGACAGGCGGTCCAGGCGTCGGCCACGGCGGACACCAGGAGCAGGCCACGACCACTGGTCGCGTAGGGGGAGGCGATCCGCGGGGCGGGGGGTTCAGGGGAGTTGTCCTCCACCTCGATCCCCACGACGCTGGCCTGGAGGGCGAGGGTCAGAGTGATCTCGTCCCGGTGCCGGCCATGTTTGGCTGCCTCAACGCCGTCCTGGTGCGCGAGACGAGAGCCGTGACGCTCGGCGTTCGTCGCGAGCTCGCTGACGATGAGCACCACGGGATCCAGCAGGTCCTCCGCGCGCCAGGCGGTCAGCACGTCGCGGGCGAAGCAGCGTGCTGTGCCCGGGGCCGTGTCGTCGGCGGAGAGCGTCAGGCTCTTCTGGTACTGCGGGGCGTCAAGGACGCTGCCCAGTCCGTCGATGCGACGGCTGTCCAGCAGGAGGAGTTCCTTGTCGAGGTTCATGACGTTGCGCTCCCCGAGGTCGATTCGTCTGCTACCGCCGGTCGGGCCCCTCGCACGAGCAGAATTTTCGTGCCGGCTTCGTGCAGCCGCTGCCTGCGATCAGCCGCTATGGCCCTGGGGCCCAAGTGGGACGGGGCGGGGAAGACGACGCCGTACGGGCGAGTGGCCGCGACGGCGTCGAGCATGCCCACGAAGGCGCCCGACGACGCCGCGCACTGCTCCATGTACACACCGCCCAGCGTCAGTTCGTGACGGCGGCAGTAGTCGGTGATGGTCTTGGCGAGAGCCTGCTGCCGGCTCGCGGACACCCCGACGAGCCGCAGAAATCCGAAGACGATCGGGCCCGTGACGTTCCGCTGTTCCGTAAGGGGCTCCATGGTCGTGACCACCCATCGGATCGGGAAAGGGGGACACTCCGAGCCTGGTCGCCACCTTGCGATCGCGGAATCCACGTCCGTCCCACTTCTGTCCCACAACCGCCCCCGGCGCGGTCGCCACGTGCTTCGATGGCATCGGAAAGGAGTGGCACGTGGCGACCGTTCACGAATGGACCGGCCTGGAGGCGCTTGCCCTGCGCAAGGCGCTACGGCTGAGCGTGCGCCGCTACTCCGAGCACCTGGGCATTGCGGTCAATACCATCAGCAATTGGGAGAAATACCGCGACAAGAGGCGGCCCAACACCGAGAGCCAGGCCATCCTCGACACAGCGCTCGCCCGGTCCGATGCCGCAACCCATCTGAGATTCGAGACGGAGCTCGCGAAGCTCTCCGAAGGAAGAGGGGAACGGCTCGCCGGCGAAACAGCGCGAGTCACCATCCCTCGACCTCGGGCCTGGGAGTACGAGTCCTGGACGGACGACCTCGAACGTGCAGTCGTCGCGCTGTCCCACCAGAACTTCGCGTTCGCCGACGACCTGCTTCGACGATGGTCGTCCAGCTTCCGGCCCTCGGAGCTGGACGAGCGAGGCACCTACCTCCTCGCCCGCTCCGTCGCCCTGCAAGGCGATCTCAAACGGGACCAAGGGGCAGTCGTGGGCCCCCTTTCCGCCCAACGGTCCTACGCCAATGCCCGCTCTCTCTATACCGAGTTGGCGATTCCACGACGTGTGGCGCAGCTCGACCTGTCGCTCGCGGTCGTCACCGAGATGTCCGGTGCGCTAGAGGCCGCGGCCCGACAGTACGAGGACCTTGCGATCGACGAACGGTTATCCCTGCGGGACCGTGCCCGCGCACGACTCTGGGTGGGCACTGCGCTCAGCAAGGACGGCAACCACGACTACGCGGTTCGGGTGATGGAGGAAGCCATCCGCGAATTCGAGGGTCTTGCCGAGCAGGACGACTGGTCCGTCGCTCAGCAGAAGCTCGCCCTGGCCCACCGTGGATCCGGCAATCTCGACGCGGCCCTGCGCCTCATCGACGTGGCTCGCAGTACAGGCATCACCGATGCGCCCATGCAGCGGGTACGGCTGGACACCGCGTACGGGCACATCCTCCTGTCCGACCGCGCGACCCTGGATGATGGGTTACGCGTCCTCGACGACGCTGCCAAGCGGGCGGCCCAGTACGGCCTGACCCACCAGCTCCGCAGCATCACGGACATCCGGAGGACGGCCGATGGGCCAGCCAGGCCTTCACCACGTTGACCAGGGAGACGAGCGAGTGACCGACAAGCAGCCGGCCATCAACGACGAGCAGATCCGCAATGCCAAGCTGGTCTGGGACTACCACCAAATGGGTCACGAGCTGCGCCCCGTCGACGTCGCCATCGGCCTCGGCAGCCACGACCTCGGTGTCGCAGCCTTCTCCGCGGAGCTGTACCGGGCCGGTCTTTTTCCCACTCTGGTGTTCACCGGCGGCAACAGCCCCACCACCGCGAAGGTCTTCCCTCGTGGCGAAGCCGTCCACTTCCGTGAGCACGCTCTTACCCTCGGCGTGCCGGACAGCGCGATCCTGGTGGAACCGAACGCCGGCAACACGGGGCAGAACATCGAGCTGTCCCGAGAGCTCCTCGCCTCCGCCGGCCTCACCCCGAAGTCGGTGCTCATCGTCTCCAAGCCGTACATGGAGCGGCGCTCCTTCGCCACCGCCCGCAAGCTGTGGCCCGAGGTCGAAGTGCTGTGCGCCTCCGAACCGATGGAGTTCGACGATTACCTGAAGAGCATCGGCAACGAGAAGCTCGTCATCGACATGCTCGTCGGCGACCTCCAGCGCATCATCGAGTATCCGAAGCAGGGCTTCGCGATCGAGCAGGACGTCCCGGAGAGCGTGCATGCCGCGTACGAAGACCTCATCCGCGCCGGCTTCACCGGCAGGCTCATCGGCGCGTGAAGCAGCCCCGGGGGGACTGGTAGCGATCCACCAGCCCAACCTCTTCCCCCGGCTCAGCACCCTCGCGAAGCTCTTCGCGGCGGACTGCTGGATCGTCCTCGACGACGTCCAGTTCGCCCGCCGCGACTTCCAGCACCGCGCCCGGCTGGCAGCCATGTCCGGCTCGGCGCGGCATCAGTGGCTCTCGCTCCCCACGCATCTGCCCCATGGGCGGTCGACCCTGATCAGAGACGCGGTTCTTACAGACCACGAACGGTCCCGCCAACGCGTCGCTACCATGTTGCCCCAGTACTACGCGGCAAGCCCCGACTGGGCGCTGCTGCGCCCTGAACTGGACTCCGTGCTTGCTCATTTTCATGAGCGGGCCGGCATCGCGGATGTGGCAGAGGAATCGACGAAGGCCTTGCTGCGTCTTTTGGGCTGGACAGGTCACATCGTGCGCAGCAGCTCGCTTCCTGCGCGCCCCGGGCGCTCTCAGCGGCTCGCAGACCTAGCCGCCGCTGTCGGCGCGAGCGGCTACCTCTGCGGCACCGGCGGGATGCGCTATCTGGAAGTCAAGCCGTTTGCTGAGCAAGGTGTGATCGTTGTGCCGTTTCGCTCGCCGCTGGCGGGTGTTTGGGAAGGCGCGCGAGAGGTCAGCGCCATGTCTCCGCTCATGGGCCACGGGATTTCTGTGGTCGTCGACCAGGTACGCGATGTGACAGACGTGCATCGGGGCTGTGCCAGTTCCACCTAGGTACAGGCCCTTGGCGGTGCTAAATCCCGCTGCTACTCGGAAGGCGCGCTCCTCCGATCAAGCCCTGTGCGACTGCGCTGCAAACTACTTGAGCACCCGGCCGAGCCCAGAAGAAAGAAGACGGTTCGGCCTCGAGTTTGCTCACAGCAGACAGGGAACATCCGGCCAGGACTGGAATAGATCGAAAATGCATGCCAACCTACAACACCCCTGATCAAGGCAGGCCTGGGCGTTCGCGCCCCGGAAAGGCCGGATTCCATTCGAGGAGGACCTCTGTTCAGCCCCGCTCCAATCCCTCAGTTCCGCAGCCGCTCCGCCCCTCCCTCTTCGCCGGTGAAGGCATCCCCTTCCGCTCGCCGACGGTGACTCTTCACCAAAGGCTTGGTCCAGGTCGGATTCATCCGTCGTAGGCCCTGTGTTTTACAGCTTGCAGCTCACCTGAGCCCCGACCAGTTGCCTGTCGGCCTGCGTGGGGTGGCATTCGCTGGCGGATACATAGCAGACGATCCCCGGTTTCCGAAACCGGGGATCGTCTGGATCATTGCTGCCGGGGGGGGGGGGGGGGGGGGCCCGCGGGGGGCGGGGGCGTACTAGATAAGGAACTCCGCCGCGGGGGGTGTGT